>JADQBR010000033.1 GCA_016278515.1 Bacillota bacterium | reverse complement strand
TTTGAATTCCGGTGACAACAAGGGATAAGAACCTCTTTCAAAAAGCTCATGCCTGCGCCTTCCATTCGGGTATTTGCCAAAAATGTCAAACTGCTCGATTGCCCCAATGATAGACCGTTTTTCGCGGAGATAATCAGGGGAATGTGATGTTTTGGTGTACTCCAGATATACATCTTTGTAGCATGACCATTGCTTTGAATCCACAGCCGCCAGAATTTTTTCAATCTCCCGTTTGAATCTGCCAACGTATATTTTTGAATAACTGTTGGTTTCCATGTGGGAAATGAGTTTGGGATAATTATCCCGTAGGTTTTTTACATTCATTTGTATGACCTCCTATTCGTTTAATAAGAAGATCATACATCATGTGAATAAAATCCAAACCTTTTTTGATTAAAGTCCTTAAATATCAGGCGTTTTTGATAAAGGTTTGGATTTTATTAAGGTTTGGATAACGGAGGTCATATGCTCTTGGTCTTGATGATAAAACAAAGTCCGGAAAAGCCTTCATCCAGAACCGCTTGAAATTGGCATCAATAGCGCTACTACTATAGCAGGAATCAATCCTACGTGGGAAAAAGTACTTTCTTTCCGGAAACAAAAGGCAAATAGATGCATTATAGTTTTTAAGATATAATGATACTTCGGCGCTAACGTATATCCTTCGGCTTTTTGGCCCTTTCGATTGGACAACATCAATAAAACAATCATCCAGATGCACATTTTCGTACAACAAGGTTCGTGCTTCCTTACACCTTAGTCCACAACAGTATAAAAGACGGAACAATGCAGGAAAGACGAGTTCCCTGCCTGGAAAACTCTTATGTAGCTGAATGGAATCGCATGCTTCGAAAAAACGTTTGATTTCTTCTGCTGTGAAAAAATAAGGCGGATCTGGATCAAGCATGGGATTGCTTTTAGCGGGAATGATATAGGCACCTGTGCATCCCCTCATAGACAGATATTTGCCAAACTCCCTAAGGACTGCCGTTGCATTATGTAGCGATCCGGGAGCATTGGAAAAGGTATCCAGATAACTGGTTATGGTTTCTTTGTCTGGAAGGCTTATTTCTGGGGAATGATTTTCTGCATGCTTAACGTAATTAAAAAGATAATGTCCATGGGTTTCATATATATAGCCAATACTCTGCTTGTAGTTGATGAATTTTTCAGCCAATGTACGGAGGGATTTATTACTCGTCATAAGCTGCTCTCTTTTCCTGGGAGAGGAAGTGTGCATTCTACCAGTTTTGTATCTTCAGTGGAAAGATAAACCATCACACTGTTAGGATTCCCATGACCAAGTGCTTCTGAAATTACGGGCAGGGGAACTCCCTGTCGCAACATTCTGGACGCGGTACTGTGTCGTGTAATCCTGGTTCCATAAATTCTTCCATTAGCTTCAACGCCAGCATTTGTCACGGCATTGAACAGAATTTTATGGCAGCCAGCGTGGGATTTTAATGGGGCAAACGGTGCTAGCTTATGGAGGAAAACGTTTTCGGAATCAGATGCCGGTCTTTCTGAAAGCAGGTAGTCGGCAATGGCATTGCCATAAGATGCTATGAGAGGTATGTTTAATGTTCGCCCTGTTTTTTCTTGAACGATGTGTATGCAGTCATGCTGCCAGTCGATATCCTGAAGTTTGAGATTACATATGTCAACAGCGCGCAGTCCTGTTTCCAGAGATATCAGGCAAATAGCTTTATCTCTCAATGAAATGTTGCTATTCTCCAGATATTGAAGAATTCTGTCTTGCTCTTCATCAGTGTATACTTCAAGTATCTCTCTTTTTTTGGGAAGACGTTCTGGTAGCTCAATTTCAAACCTGCTGGTGGACTCGGACATTTTTAAGAACATCCTAAGCCCCGGAAGGTGAGCACCGAGACTTGTGGGCCTATAATGCTCTTTGCATACCAGAACAATAAATGCAACGATGTCACCATTTTTGAGCTGTGCAAGAGTGCTATAACCCTTCTCTTCCAGATACAGCAGGAAGTAATGTACCAGCCTCCGGTATCCATCTTTTGTGTTTGCCTTCAGGCTGTTGGACGACATTACGTTCTCAAAACTGGTTTTTGCAACTAAAAACTCTTTAGATTTCAAAGAATACTCCGGCAACCTTCTTTGGGGTGCCCAGTCAACACAACCGTTTTTAATATATGACTCGATAAACTGAATGCAACGATAATGTAAGCAATACCTAGAGTGGCAATAATCTTCTGAGTGTGCATAGCTGCTGTCTTCGATGAAAGCCTGGCCTAGTTCGGGACTATAATATACCTCCTTTCTTTTGTCGGCAAGCTTCTGCAGCCGTAAGAATATTCTCTCATAATTACTGATGGTTCCGGAACTGAATTGCGCATTCTTCATTGATTGGATAATAGTCGCAACCAGTTCATTCAATGGTGTTTCCTGTCTCATTTTGATGCACCTCCTTATTTGATAAGATAAGGTTCTCAAAAATAGACGAGGGATTCAAGAGAAAAAACTATGCCGAAACTTTTCTTGAAGAAGCAGGCAGCCATGCGGCTTCCCAAAAACTTTTCGGCATAGTTTTTTCTTCGGTATAATCACAATAGAGAATACGAGGCACCCCAAATTTTAGCACTGCTTTTTGGACGCAGCGTTCAAGCCGTGGATAGCGTTCTTCAAAAAAGAATTCAGCATGCATAACGCGCCTGCTGTTATCGTCTATGATTGCGATTAAATATGCTTTCTTACGTTTGTCAGGATTTTTAGGGTTGGGTAGATACAATGTATGTTGTGTATCTGCCTGCCAGCAGTCGTTAGGTTCGTCATGTTCAAAGTGTCTAAAGGCTTTGGCTACCTTGCGCTCTAAATCTTTTTTTCCCCAGCCCTGCTCTTGAAAATACCGAGACAGGGTTCTTGCTTTGATAATACCGGGTGCAACATGACCTTCTAACTCCAGAAGCCGGATAATGGTGTCTACACTCCGGCTGGGTAGTTCTTTCCTAAAATCTAAGGCCTGTTTTAAAATCTTGGGTTCAAGGTTTTTAAGGCTCCCTTTTTTGTCTCGCTTCTGGGGTTTTAATGCTTCAAATCCTCCACTTTCGTAAGCTTGAAGGTACCTTTCTAAAGACCGGATGCTGATGGTGGTCTTTTCGCTATAGGGAATGGTGTAACTTTTTTGTGCAATGTCCCGTAACAGGGCATACCTCTCCCCAGGGTGGAGTTTCCGCTGTACTACCGGGGCAATTATACCAAACCGGAAGGCAGCGATCTCGTTTCTCTTTCTTTCATCCATCGTTTCTCTTCCTTTCCTTGAATGAATTTAGTAACTATCCCATGTTGACATAGAAAAGAACGATTGATAAGTAGACATTTTATGTTGAGGGAACCGCTTACATTGTTGCCAGTAAATACCAATAATGCGGCATCAGTTGTGGCTTCACTACCAGTAATCCTGTGGCGGAAGGTTGAGGTTAAGAGCCGTGAGCAGTTTCCCTGTTTGTGGGATAGATTTGGCTTTTCCCAAAAGCGATAACAGGATAATTTTGAGCTCATCTCCCGCAGTAAGCCCTTTACGGTAAAGTACTAGGATACTTTCTTTTATGGCACTATCATCTACGAGTCTCCTACGCTCTCGGATGAGCTCTCTTTTAAGATGATCATGAAATTCCTGTTTCCACCGCTGCAGTGTCCGGCGGCTAATACCACTTTGTGAAAGATTAGCTGCTATCCTATTGAGTGACTTGCCGACTAAATGCCACCGGCCGGCAATCTCTCTGAAGTGATTAGCAAATCTTTGCCAGGGTTTTAGAAAGCTAGGTAGAAGGGATATTGTGATGTTGCAGTGTTTGCAGCGTCTCCGTAGTATGAAAATGGTATATGTTTCAGTTTTACAGATTACCTGTCGTTCATATTTGGTGTGCCTTCGTGTCAATGTACCGCACAAGGGACAATCAATATCCATGTCATACTTATACCAATTTTTTAAATATTGCTTGATAGATGAGTTAGTTTCAAGTAGAATTATCATGAGTTTTGTGGGAGAGTCATTTGCCTGTGAGAGCTGGGGAGCTAACAAGGGGCGATGACTCTTTCCTTTCTTTAAAGTAGATTAATCTCATCGAGAAGGCCATGGATAGTGCCGCCATGTGGACAACCTTACGTTTCACAGGTTGACACACAAGGCTTGGACAACAAAAACCATGTTGCCCACACTCTCCACAGCCTCGGCGACTGGTATTCAACTCACTTTTGATTTAAAGACCATATTTAAAGCTAAAGCCGACAGCTCATTTGACGACTCTTTAAAGTCATTTGCGCTGTCGGCTCCTTATTTCCTTTTTATCCGTCAAAAAAGATGACAAAAAATTATTCTGTATCGTCATTTAGTTAGGCTGCAAACAGGAGGGTAAAATCATGAGTAAACCAGTGATAGTTGGTGCATTACGGACACCGGTCGGTACTTTTGGTAAAAGCTTAAAGGATTATCCGACAGTTGACTTGGGCGCTTTTGTAATAGAGGGTGTTCTAAAACAAATAAATATGGACCTAAATGAAATAGATGAAGTTATTTTTGGAAATGTATTACAAGCTGGTTTGGGCCAGAATCCAGCGCGCCAGGCAGCATTAAAGGCAAGTATCCCTGTAGATAAGCCTTCTTATACAGTAAATAAAGTCTGCGGCTCAGGATTGAAAACGATAGCTGCTGCGGCTCAATCAATTCAAGCTAGTGAGGCTGAAGTTGTAATAGCCGGTGGTATGGAAAACATGAGTATGGCACCTTATTTATTAGAAAAATCTCGCTGGGGTTACCGTATGGGTGATGGTAAAGTTGCGGATGTAATGGTAAAAGACGGTTTGTGGTGTGCTACGAATGATTATCACATGGGAATTACTGCGGAAAATGTTGCTCAACAATATGGGATTACCAGACGGGAGCAGGATGAATTTGCTTTAGAAAGTCAACAAAGAACTCTTCGTGCCATTAGTGATGGTAGATTTAAAAGTGAAATAGCCTCTCTATCGATACCTCAAAAGAAAGGTGGCATTACCCTTTTTGATACGGACGAACACCCGCGGGACACTACGTTAGGAAAACTATCTCCTTTTCTTGACCTTTTACCAATCATTACTATATAATAAAAACATAATTAAGCAGTTGCCCATCTCACCTAACTAGGTAGCAAGAGGGCAACAAACACTCGGCGCAAGCTAATTACTTTTTGTTCCCGAATATGCAGGAATAGAAAGAATATCTCGTAAGATGCGAGTAAAAAACGGATTTAAAAGCCTTGTTATGTCTAATGATATAATAAGGCTCTTTTTAGTTCGCCCTGCATGGGCATAGTCTAATGGGTGAAAGTCCCTAGCACACCCTGATAGTGGGAAGTGTACAGCCAATGACAAGGGTGTCCATCGTGAGATGGAATCTGGAGGAAGTCGGATGGCAAATCTCTGGTCTGACGGACAGAAATCACA
>JADQBR010000061.1 GCA_016278515.1 Bacillota bacterium | reverse complement strand
GCCGCAGTTGTCCAGAAAAATCCCATTTATTGGTACATGAAAAGAAATTGCACCCGTGGCTTAGGCTAAGGTTAATCATCCAGGCCATTGCTTTGCTCTTGAACCTGTCCGTCTAAAAGGTGTAAATGGCTTAATAATTGCGCCCTTAGTTGAGCGGTAAATTCTTGAGCTTGTCTTTCCAGTTGTCTTTTTTCTTCTTGAATTTTCTTTACTTCTTCCTTTGCTTGGTCGATTAGTTTATCAGCCTCAAGTTTTGCCTCCCGGCAGACTATTTCTGCTTCCTTATCTGCATTTTTTTTAACGTAATCAGCCGTTTCCTGAGCGGTTACTAATGTTTTGTTTAAAACATCCTCCAGTTTTTGATACTGGTCAAGCTTATCTCCCAGATCTTGCAGTTGTTCCTTAAACTGCATATTTTCCTTATACAATCTCTGATAATCTTGGATAACTTTATCTAGGAATCCATCTACCTCTTCGGGACTGTAACCTCGCAGAGACCGTCCAAACTCCTTATCGCTAATATCAAGTGGGGTTAGCATTCTCTATTTCCTCCCTCTTCTATTTTCCATTATTTTCGACGCTTTAAGCGCAATTTCCTGCTTATGATGCTTTGAGTAGCCCCTACTTGACTATTATTATATAATCCTTTCCAAAATTACGTGTGATCGTCCCTTCTTACTCTTCTTGCCAACTTCTTTAACTATTACTCTACCTCTGCCCCTGCAGGAAACCAAATCTCCTTCCGAAACCAGTGCCGAAGTGTTGGTTTCAGGCTTCCAGTTAAGTCTAACCCTTTGACCCATAATCTCCTTTGATATTTTGCTACGCGAAACGCCAAAGCCGGTAGCAGCAATACTATCCAGACGAAGTGACGCTATGGTCGATTTTATTTGCTTCGTTTTCACAGCCGGTATTTCTATATTATCCAATTGGCACATTTCTACGGATACAGGACTTTTATGGACTTTCTGTAGATGAATATCAACAAACTTAGCCACTTCTTGGTCCAAAATCACCTGGCAGCCTTCCGGCAGCACTAAGATATCTCCTAATACCTCTCTCTTAATGCCCAGCGCTAAGATGGCCCCTAAATAGTCCCTATGGCTTAAAGTATTTAATGATTGACCGGTCACCCGCAAATAAACTATTTCCGGGTTTAACTGGCTGTCAGCCAGATAATCAGGACCAACTACCAACCGTTTCCGTTCCGCATCGGGATAGCCGCCTGAAAAAAAATAGCTTATACCGGCAATACCACGTAAAACCCCTTCAGCCAAGGTGGCATGATAGGGGTCTAAAAAATGTGACGTTCTTGTTTTATTTTGTTCCATAGCAATATCCACCAAATCCAACAGTCTGCTAAGTTCTTCAAACGCAGTTCTATCGTTGATGTGAGCTAAAAGAGAACTCTTTATTACCATAAGATCACCTTTTCTTTTCTGACCAACTTTTTATAGAGTACTTTAGAGCAATTTCAATAATAGTGATTCCAGTAATTCCAGGGCCAGGATTGCAATGATAGGTGAAAAATCAATTGGCATAGTCCCTCTAGGGATTATGCGTCTGAAAGGCGCCAACACTGGTTCCGTAATTTCATGAATAAAACGCACTATAGGATGATATGGATCAGTACGCACCCAGGATAATAATATTCTTGCAATTATTAACCACCTTAATACTTCAAATGCTATTCTTACTACCTGTTCAAGCGTATCAGTTAACATGGAATCACTCCCCGTTTAATTCTTCAGCTCGTTTCGTAGCCACTTTAACTGCTTCCATTAGAGTACCCCGCAGTTTCCCTTGTTCCAAAACATGCAGAGCGGCAATAGTAGTACCGCCCGGAGAAGTAACTGCGTCTTTCAGCTGGGCAGGATGCCTACCAGTTTCAATTACCATCTTTCCTGCGCCTATAACGGTCTGGGTGGCCAATAATAGTGAACTACTTCGATCCAGGCCAACTTGCACTCCGGCATCTGCTAAAGCCTCTATTATTAAGTATACATATGCAGGTCCGCTACCACTTAACCCCGTAATTGCGTTTAAATACTTTTCTTCAGTAACGATAACTTGACCAACGGATGAAAAGATATCTTTAGCTATACATACCTGCTCGCTGGAAACCAGGTCGTTATAAGCAAGAGCAGAAATACCCTCCCTGATCAAACAGGGTGTGTTAGGCATGACACGTACAATGGGCAGCTTACCCACTAAGCATTCAGTAAGCTTACCTATAGTAATTCCCGCTGCAATAGATATTACTAATTGTTTCGAAAACATTTCCTGCAAAGGTTCTAAAACAGCTTCCAAGACACTTGGCTTAAGTGCCAAAATGACGACATCTGAAGAAGAAACTATCTGCCTGTTATCAACGGTCACTTTAACCTGATAATTTTTTCGCAAGTAACCCAATCGATCTTCGTTTATATCACCAACCATTATTCTTGCAGCATCATATCCGTCAGAAATCAAACCGCTTACCATGGCCTCAGCCATGTTTCCTCCCCCAATAATTCCTATGCAGTAGGACAAAGATTTTAACCTCCTAACCAGAAAAACTATTTATAAATGAAAAAACATTATTGTCCGATAACTCCTCATATATCTGCCCCATTACGTCAACATTACTTGGGACAAAAAGCACAATTGCTGCAGAAATTTTTTGCATACTTCCTCCCAATGCATAAGTTGTACCACTGAGGAAATCTACAATACGTCTTGCAACTTCCTTTTCGGCTTGTTCTAAATTTATAATTACGGGACGCCTATTTTTCAGGTGATCCGCCACTTCTTGAACCTGTTCAAAGCTCTCCGGTCTCAAAAGAACCATTTTTGTCTGATGCTGAGCACTTTGCAAGCTGATGACATTAGATTTACGTTTTTTTCTTAGCTCCTGCCAATCTTGCGGCCCTTCAAGCCCCTCATCCATGTGCTGAGAATCTTCAATTTCTTCAACTTCAAAGCCCAAAAAAGACAAAAACTTATCCATCACCTTGTTACCCATGCGCCTTCCTCCTTAATTATACCGACGTTCTCCAAAAATCGCACTACCAATACGAACCATCGTCGCACCTTCTTCAACTGCCACCTGATAATCATTGGTCATACCCATGGATAATACATCCATGGTAAGATGACTAAAATTACGATCCACAACTTTATCCCGTAGTTCTCTCAATTGTCGGAAAACGGGTCTAGCTTGGTTTGGGTCCTCGACGTAAGGTGCCATAGTCATCAATCCATTAATGCTGATGTGTGGGAAATCAGCCATCTTTTCTAAAAATGGTATCACTTCTGAAAGCTGCAAGCCGTGTTTGCTATCTTCTTCAGCTACGTTTACCTGCACTAAAACTTTAACTTTGCGGTCTAGCCCGGAGGCCCTTTTTTCCAGCTCTTTTGCCAACGACATTCTGTCAAGAGAATGAATTAAGGAGACCTTATCCAGAATGTCTCTTGCTTTATTTGACTGCAAATGTCCAATCATGTGCCATTCAACTGGGTGAGAAACCTTATCATACTTATCACAAATTTCTTGTACCTTATTCTCACCAAGACGGGTTACGTTTGAAGCGATAGCTTCGTTGATAACATAAACAGGCATGGTCTTTGTCACAGCTATCAACTGGATATCGTCAACATTCCTTCCGGCCCGAGCCGCTGCCAACCGTATGTTTTCGTACACTTGTTGCAATGATGTTTCCAAGGACATGAAATAAATTACCTCCAAATTCCAGAGGCCGTTCGAAAAGTTACCTTTTCGAACATACACTCTAGTATAATATTCTATGTTACCCTTGCTTTTCCTGCAAAAATACTATTTCTTGTTGTCAATGGCAGCGGCATTTTGGACCACTTCTTCTTTTTCGCTCAGTCCTTGAACAGCTACCCTATCACCTATTTCCCCCATTATCTCTACAGGCTGCCATAGAGGAGCCCCTTCACGAATAACATATACCCCTGGCCCATCAAGCGTACTTTTCAATGCCTCTTGCGGAAGTATGAATCCGTGGTAGCTTCGGCCTTTAACAATAAGGTTGGTTTTCAATTCTCCTCTAACAAATGTCGATGGAACTTCTATTGATACCAATCTGCTGCCGTCTTCTTGTTTTTCGAGACGGAGCACGGTAGCAACTTTCGCAATATCTTTAGAAACAATTTCAAGTTTTTGACCCGTCTTTAGCGTCGGGAAAAAATCCGGATTAAGTTGAAGCACGACCACAGCGGGTTCAAGATTATTAATAATGCGGACGACAGTTTGTCCATTTGCTACCGTGGTATCAGTATTTTTTGTCTGGGATACCAATGAATACAACTTATCCAAACTCATTTGAGAAACCAAGTCTCTATTTAAAGGTAGGGATAAGGACAAATTACTTAGATCCACCAAGCCTGCCGTCTGAGATTCTATAGTAAAGATAGGTTTATCACCACTATTATCCGCCGCAAAAGATTTCACCCGCGCAATCTCTTTTCCCACCGGGACTCGGGTGTTATCATCCACTAAATACTCGATTTTTCCTCCTGCGGGACTTACTACGTTCTGCCCATTAGCAAAAATCACTGCTGGTACATAAACACTTTCTTCCAAGACATCCTCACTGACCGGTTTAGAATTAATCGTATGTCCGGCAACAATGCGCGCAGAAAAATATAGCCCTGTGAATACTAAAAAAAGCGTTACTAAAAATACTCCGGTATTACGCTTAGTATATCTTCTTTTCTTTACATACATTACAACCACTCCGGAAAAATTGTTTGGCCTATTTTAGCTCTCTTAACTGGGATTACATTAAATATATCTTCTTCAATTAATGCCATATTGTTTTGATATCGTTCAGAAATTGGCAGGCATCCTTTATACAGTTTATCATATAAAAGCAAAGAAGACATCTCCCTAAATACTTCTTTACCACGTGGAGTTATTGTAAAGTTTTGGGTTAATTCATTATCTCGCAATTCTTTTAATACATCATTCAGAACGGAACTTCTCACTCCTTTGTTTACCCGCATGAAATCGCTAAACCCAGCCTTAGTTATTTCATTTAAACAAGACAAAGCCGCTAACTGCAGTAGAAACAAAAGATTATGAAGCTGTTGTTCTTCTTTTATATGTTTGTACAAAATTAACCAATTCATTAAAAAGATATGTTGCAACGTATATTTCACTCAATCACCCCTGAAGTATAAAGTGAATTATTTAGGATCACCCGGTTCAAGCATTATTGCGGCAGCCATTCGCCCAGTCTTACCCTTATCTCTTCGATACGAATAAAATAACTCCTCGTGGCAGCAGGTACATAAGTTAGTAGAATATATATTAGGGGGTTCTATACCACTCTCCCTTAGCACAGTAAAGTTTGCAGACCAAAGATCCAATAAAGCATGTTTTTCATCAATAGGTTTAAATAGTTTTTCCCAACTGGAAAAAGATTCCTTGAACTTGCCAATGACTGGTCTATCGACTTCATAACAGCACTGGCCAATTGACGGCCCAATAATTGCCTTAATATTATTTAATTTACAACCCTCTTGAAGCAGCATTTTTACAGCATTAGCGCTAATTCTCCCCACCGTGCCTTTCCATCCCGAATGTACTAGACTTATGACTCTCTCTATTTCGTCAAAGAGATATATGGGGACACAATCTGCATAAAATGTAACCAACGGAATCACTTCTTCATTAGTCAAGATGCCATCTGCACAAGGAATAACATTATCCAAGTTAGTTACGCCTTTCCCGGCGAAATCACGATCTACGGATACTATCTCCATTCCATGAACCTGTTGTACGGTAATCCATCTTTGATAAGGCATCCCAATAGTCTTACCAAAAATTTCTCTGTTTTTTAGTACTGATTTAGATTGGTCGTCAGTGTGCAAACCCAAATTTAAGCTGTCATAAGGCGAGTTACTGACTCCTCCTATTCTAGTGGAAAAACTCGCTTTAATACCGGATATTCCATGATAGTCAACGTACTTTACCCCATCTGCCTCATGAATTATATGACTAATCATTTAATCCCTCCTAATTAATATATCTTGACTGGTATCCGTCGCTGCTATTAATATTAAGACAGGTGTTTCAAAATCTTCAATTAATGAGTAATAAACCACTGTTAGTTAGGATGATTTAATGTGTTTCAAATATTGTTTACAAAATATAGCCTGGCTATGGTAGATTTTTTCGGTGGATTAGTATTTTTTTTAATGGGTTTTGTTATTATACTCCAATTTCTCCAGTACTACCAGAAAAGTAACCTTAAGCTGGTTTCTTCTGTTTGGCTTCTCTCTTTATTCGGTTTACTGCATGGGACTGCAAAATGGTTTAACTTTTTTCTTTCATTTGTATTTAACGACTTGCCAGGGGATACCTTTTATTTCCTTAAGATGACCGCAGTAATTTTTACTGCACTATCTTTTATATGTCTTTACTTATTTGGTGTTGAGCTATTAGTAAGTACTTTCAAAAAATATTATTATCTAAGAATTACTGCAGTAGTAGTTACCTTACTTTGGTTGTCAATCTTTCTGCTGTCATACCCCAAAGAGTTAAACGTTTGGTTGGATGAAGGGCTCGCCTGGTCATATTTCTTACTAGCCTTTCCCGGAGCGATTTTGGTTTCATTGGCGTTAATTACGCAGATTACAGACTTTTCTAAACTGCAAATCCCTAAACTATCTAAAGCCATTTATGGTGCTACTGCTTCATTTATGCTCTACGGCTTATCCACCGGAATGCTGCTTCCAAATTGGAACAATTTCTTCTCTGCAATACCAAATGGTACCGCGGTCTTTCCAGAGTCAACTCCGGCTTTACAGTTTTTCAGGGGCTTGTGCGGCATTGGCATGGCTTACTTTATACTATTAATTATGGAGATATTTAACCTAGAAAACAATAAAAAATTAGAATTAGCTAAGACTAGCCAAGCTGTTTTGGAAGAAAGGGACAGAATAAGCAGGGATTTGCACGATGGAGTTATTCAATCTTTATATGGCATCGGACTGAGTATGGAAATTGCAATTAACAAAATAAACCCCAATCCATGTGCTAATCAATTAGAGTATGTAATGAACGGCCTCAATGAGACTATTGCATCCATCAGGAATTACATACAAGGACTTAACCCAGTGGAAAAACATACTTATACTCTACGCGAGGCAATAAGTGCATTAATAAGGGAACTATCTTCCCATTCTAATCTAATTATTAACGTTGACTGGCATGACCAAGACCAGCACCAATTAACTTCCGATCAAGTGGATCATATCTACCATATTGTCAGAGAGTCTCTTTACAATGTTGCAAAACATTCTCAAGCCACGGAAGCTAACATGACTTTTGAGACACGCAAAAACCAGTTAGTTTTCTATTTGGTTGATAACGGTATTGGTATTAAGAATAAATCGAAGATTAGTTCGTCACAAAGGGGTTTACGCAATATTTACGAAAGAGTTGAACAACTAGGTGGTACAATTACTGTGGGAAGCAAGGAGGGAGCGGGCACGTCTATTAAAATATCAGTACCGTAGGAGGGAAGGCTATGAAGCAAACACGTTTGTTGATAGTGGATGATCATCAGGTAGTTAGACTCGGGTTAAAAACCCTTTTCGACAGCCATGCAGATTTTACGGTCGTAGGAGAAGCAGGATCTGTTTTAGAGGCGGTTTCGTTGGCCCAAAAGCTATCACCAGAAATCATCATAATGGATGTCCGGTTGCCCGATGGCACAGGTATTGACGCCTGCAGACAAATCCGGCAAACTAATCCTGATATTAAAGTGGTGATGCTTACTTCTTTTGACGATGACGAAGCTCTATTTGGATCCATTTTGGCGGGAGCGGAAGGCTATGTTTTGAAAAAAATCTGGAGCAAAGAATTAATTAATACAATAAAAAAAGTGAGCGAAGGCGAGTCCTTGCTGGATCCACAGATAACCAATAAAGTCCTAGCAAAATTTAAAGATTTGGCAAACAATAAAGAGGCTCCAATAGAAGAGTTTGCCCTGCTGACCACACAAGAAAAAAAGGTTTTGAACCTTCTTGCAGAAGCCAAAACCAATCGAGAAATAGCAAACAATTTGTATTTAAGTGAAAAAACGGTTCGGAACTATGTCAGTAACATTTATCGTAAACTTAATTTAAAAAACCGGGCTCAAGCAGCCCTCTATGCAAAAAAATGGACTGACAACTAATTACATATAAACAAATATTGCTTTTGCGAAAACCACCATAACACCCAAATAAAATAGACTGGCTGTTATTAATCCGAAATAAACCACTTTTCTCATCCCATACAATTTTTCGCCGGTAGCCATACCTAACATGATAGCGAACACATCCAATCTGTGCACCTCCTTGGTCTTATAGACTCTGCCTCTAGGCTACCGCAGGAATTTGGCTTTGGGCTCTAAACCTTTAAGGTTTTGTCCTCTAGCGTTCCTCTATTCTCTAGGGCTTTTGCCTCTTAGGACTTTTGGCCTTCTGGGAAGGCTTCTACTTTTATTATACTAGCAATACAGCAAAACAAAACAGGACATATGTCCCAACTCTTAGGGTCTTGAGTCACTTCTTTTACAGAATATTTCTAAAGTTAGCTTTTATCCGACGAATCATAAAGAGGAGACAGGAATGTCACCCTCCACGAAAAGAGAGAAGCAGTGCTCATGAAACGAGCACTGCTTCTCCTACTTTTAGAGATGCTTTTACATTTATTACCCGCTGGTTACGAGAACCCCGGAAGGCTAATGCTAAATCTTTATCCTCTCTTAAATAAGGCCCGTCCACCAACAAATCAGTTATCTCTAGTAAGCGATAGTAATCTTTATTAATTTCACTTAAAGCCAACAGTTCTTCAAACAAATATCCAGTGTATGTGACAATGTCATAGCCTTTCCCCATTGCTTTCACTTTCTCACCTAAGGTTGCAAAAGCATCTACCTGATAAAATGGTTCCCCACCGGAAAAAGTGATGCCTTTTATTAACAAGGTAGACTTCAAGATGTTAAGAAGATCTTCAATAGTTTCTTCCCTACCACCATTAGGATCATGTGTCTCAGGGTTGTGACACTCAGGGCATTGATGCGGGCATCCTTGTCCAAATATTACTAGGCGAACACCAGGGCCATCCACTACACTTTCCCGAACCGTACCTGCTATGCGTAAATTCACTCGCGCAGCCCCCTAAATATGTGACACTCTGTCGTTTAGTTCAGCCAGCTTAGCATCATTAAAGTTTTCAACCACACTGAAATAACCCGTAATACGTCTCACACGCTTTATGGATGATGATCCACACACTGGACAGATATCCTCATTAATGACCCCTAGGTGATTACAGCTCAAACAGAAATCTATTGGGAAGTTAATACCGGCATAGCCCATATCACTTTCAGCCATGTGCCTTAGTATGGACTCAATTGCCTCGGGGTTATGAACTGGAGGTGCTTCCATTTCAACGTAGCTAATATGTCCTGCCGTCGTGTATTTATGATAGGGACCTTCAAGAGAAACCTTATCATACATGCTGATAGGGTGATAAACAGGTACGTGGAATGAGTTGGTATAATACTCTCTATCCGTTACCCCATCAATAATGCCAAACTCTTCCCTATCCATAGCTATGAAGCGACCGGACAATCCTTCAGCGGGAGTCGCAACTAAACTATAATTCAATTGATAGTTCTCTACCGCTTCGTCGACTTTTTCTCGCATATGTTCAACGATTTCCAAACCTAATTGCTGAGCTTCCGGAGACTCGCCATGGTGTTTTTCTACTAGTCTAACGAGAGTTTCCGCCAGCCCGATGAAACCCACGGAAAGGGTACCGTGTTTGATGGCAGGCTCTATTGTATCATTGGGCCCTAGACCTTCAGAATCCAAATACAAGTTCTGCCCCATTAAAAATGGCATATCCTTTACTTTTAAGTTTGCCTGAACCCGGTATCGTTGGTAAAGCTGGCGTACAACCAATTCAATTATTTGGTCTAGACCGGAATAAAACTTGTCTATATCTCCATTTGCCCTTATTGCCAATCTTGGAAGATTAATAGAAGTAAAGGAGAGATTACCACGCTTTTCCGATACGTCCGGCCCAACTTGGTTGGATTGAACCCTAGTACGGCATCCCATGTAACTCACCTGGTCCCCATACGAATTATTAAAGGAAGAATCCATAAAACTAAAGGTTGGATTCATTCGTTTAGAAGCAACTCTAACAGCAAGTTGAAAAAGATCATAGTTTGGATCACCATTATCAAAATTAATGCCTTTTTTTAACCTAAATATTATATTGGGAAATATAGGGTTTTCCCCACGTCCTAAGCCTTTATCATACGCCAAAAGTAGGTTCCTTGTAACTTTGCGCCCGGCTTCTGTTATATCCGTTCCAAGGTTTATACTGCTAAACGGCACCTGCGCCCCGGCACGACTGTGCATAGAATTGAGATTATAAATCAAGGCTTCCATGGCTTGATAAGTTTCCTCTTCTGAAGCGTCAGCAACAAACGGTGCCATATCGCGGTCAAAATAAGGGAATGATTGTCCACCATGCATATCGTTCTGGGAACTTTGTAAAATTATCGCTGCCAAAGCTGTAGCCGAAGCTGGACGTTTAGGCGGGCGGATATAACCATGCCCATTATTAAAACCTTTTGCTAATAACTCTCCAAGGGGAATCTGAACACAAGTTAAGGTTTTACCGTAAAAATCCAGGTCATGGATATGCATATCCCCTCCAATGTGCGCAGAAGAAAATTCTTCCGGAATTAAACGACTCAAATAATAAGACTTACTGGCAGCACTGGCTATCTGCAACATCTTTGCTGACGGTGAATTACTAACATTAGCGTTTTCGCGGCTTGTCTCTATCAATATTTCCTCAACGGCATCCATTAGTTCGGACCTCGCATCCCTAATACGCGTACGCTTGTCCCTGTGCAGTATATATGCCTTAGATGTTTTAGCATGTCCTTCTTCTATCAATACTTTTTCAACTGTATCCTGAACATCCTCTACGGAAAATATATCTCCATTAAACCTATTTTTTAAGCTCTTAAGAACTTTTAGAGTTAGTTCCATTGCAAGTTCCTTATCTTCTCCACCAACCGCCGTGGCGGCTTTAAAAATGGCCTCGGTAATCTTTCCCTCGTGAAATCCTGCCACCCTTCCATCTCTTTTCATAATACGATTAAACACTCTAACCCCTCCCAGTATAATAATTATTTCTTAGTCAGCAAGGATTCCAGCTCTTGCAAGAATGTATGTATATCCTTAAACTGTCTATATACGGATGCAAAACGTACGTACGCAACCTCATCCAAACTTTTCAATTTAGACATTACCTGCTCCCCTATTTCTTCACTGGAAACTTCCCTTTCCATGTTGTTAACTACTTCGCGCTCTATATCATCTACTGCTTTCTCTAATTGGCTGGTAGGTATGGACCTCTTCTCGCATGCCTTAATAATTCCAGCTAGCAGCTTGCCCCGATCAAACATTTCACGGCGCCCGTCCTTTTTAACTACTACTAATGGTACTGCCTCTATCCGTTCATAAGTTGTAAATCGCTTAGCACATTCTAAGCATTCGCGTCGCCGCCGAATGGAACCGCCTTCTTCCACAGGACGAGAATCTAGTACTTTTGAATCCGGACATCCACAAAACGGACAATTCATTCTATCGCCCCCGCTAAAAATTTGTCACAAGATGCATATTTTGTCGTCTACTAGGATTTTTTTATGTAAGAAAGCTTCGAAGTAAAAGGAGGATTCACAACCGGAAAGCAGAACATAATGTGTTAAGTATATTTTACTTCAACTACCGAAAATTACTAAATATTGTGCTACTAGTAATTATATGGCACCATATATAGTATGTCAACCAAAAAATTAGCACTTCTCAGTGCTAACTATTAATTATAATAATTAAGTCTATTCTTAAACGCATCCGGCAAATACTGCATAACTTAACCACAATGCTCTAAATTAAGACAAAAAATTGTCATAATTTAACTATCTTTGACATTGCATGCTCTTGAGGCAACCTGGATTTTTACAACATATGTCGTAATACCCTCAATCCAAGTAATCCCTAGAATCATGATTAGGATTAGTAAAGTGCTGCATTTCAACTAAGATGACATCAATACCCACTTTGACTATATTCCTCCAATCAATCACCGTTTCTTCGCTCCGTCTGAAAAATGACTTCACCTTACTTTGATCCGGCGGTAGAACAAGTGCCTTCACCCTGCCGCTTTCCAAATCCAATTCAATATCCTTAATATATCCCAAACTCTTTCCATCCACGACATTGACAATTTCTCTTATTTTTAAATCAGAATACTTAACCACACCGGTCACCTCCTCGTCCCTCTAACATATCTATATGATAATATAAATATTATGTGCATAATTTTTTCAAAGACTAATTAGATTACGGCCCAAAAAAACAGACCAATTAATTGGCCTGTTTCTTAAGACTTTTATTATTATTTTCCCCCAGCCGCGAATTTTCCTTGTTACCGTAAAGTAACTCAAGCACCTTAAACTTTACTCTTAGTTTCTGACTCTGTTTCTGCCCGGTAATTGTCGGCAGGACAGTCCTGGGCAGCTCGTTGACCACACTGCTAGAAATATCTACGAAACAAAGGGGTGGAAAAAGTACGCACCACCAATTTTGTCCTGTCCCCGCACCAATCACTATCCTGAGGGCTTCATATTGACCGGCAGGAAGTACTAAGCTTCCATAAGATTTTACGGGAAAATCAAACTCACCAAGCATAGCCCTAACAGAATAACTAAATCCTTGTCTCACCACTTCACGTCTTGCCGTTTCCTCTATTTCAGCCAAATTCTCTAATACCATAGTCTTCGTTTGAGAGAAATTGTCTGATTCCGCTAAAATGTGGCCAAACTCTTCCAGGATTCTATCTCTTACATCTCTTTTAAGATTTTGATCCATTTCCGAGTCACTATTTGCAATAACGTGGAAACGCAACAAGTTGTTATATGTTCCTGGTTTGTCTGTAACAATTCCCTCACCCTGATAGCCTGTTAAAATAAAACTCAAAATTACAAATAACCCCAAACAAATAATCAATAATTTTCTCATAGCCACTTCCCCCAAATTTTTTAACCGTTTCTTTTCTTCTCATATTACATGCGTAATTATAATTTCTATAAATCAACATATTTCTTCATATGCATTAAAGCTGCTTTTTCCAAACGAGATACCTGTGCTTGCGAAATTCCAATTTCATCAGCTACTTCCATTTGAGTTTTGCCCTCAAAAAACCGCAAGGTCAGTATTAGTTTTTCTCTGTCATTTAATCTTCTTAGAGCCTCTCGAACCGAAATATCTTCTAACCAGTTAGTATCAATGTGCTTATCGTCACCAATTTGGTCCATAACAAAGATTGGATCGCCTCCGTCATGATATATTGGTTCAAAAAGAGAGATCGGTTCTTGTATAGCGTCTAGAGCAAAAATTATATCTTCCTGAGGCATATCCAATTGTTTGGCTATCTCATTTATGGACGGTTCACGAGAATGTTTATTAACCAAGCTATCTCTCACTTGCAAAGCTTTATATGCTGTATCTCTTAATGAACGGCTAACCCTGATAGGGTTGTTATCTCTTAAATATCTTCTAATTTCTCCAATGATCATCGGAACCGCATAGGTGGAAAACTTAACATTTTGTTCAAGGTCAAAATTATCTATGGCTTTCAGCAATCCGATGCATCCTACTTGAAACAAGTCATCCACATATTCTCCCCTATTAGTGAAGCGCTGAATGACACTAAGTACTAATCGCAAATTGCCATTAACCAGTTTTTCTCTAGCCTCTTCTTCCCCTTTATGCATAGCTTTAAATAATTTGCGCATTTCAGTATTTTTTAAAACCGGTAATTTTGATGTATTAACGCCGCAAATTTCCACCTTATTGGCCATCTAAAAGAATGCCTCCTTTTGTACCGCCGCTACTTTAACTACATTTCAAAGTATTGCCAAGGTATTGACCTTTTATACTGACATAGTTAAAGAGGATTCTCAAAATTAGGGAAAAACTGTATTAAAAAAACTTCGGCGGTTGGCCGAAGTTAATGGTTTATTCCATACGACTAATCTCTTTCTGTAGTCGTTTTATTATTCTTTTTTCCAAACGGGAAATGTATGATTGAGAAATGCCAAGTAAGTCGGCTACCTCTTTCTGAGTCTTTTCCTGCCCGTCCCCAATTAAACCAAATCTGGACTCCATTATCTTTTTCTCTCTCGCTGATAATTTTGTAATGGCCATTCTTAAAAGCTTCTTATCTACTTCTTCTTCAATTTCTTTATATATAATATCATTATCAGTTCCTAAAACATCAGATAATAATAACTCATTACCATCCCAATCTACATTTAATGGTTCGTCAAATGACACTTCCACTCGAGTTTTACTGTTACGTCTTAAATGCATTAATATCTCGTTTTCAATACAGCGGCTGGCATAGGTAGCCAACTTTACCTTCTTATACGGCTTAAAAGTATCTACTGCCTTGATCAAACCTATGGTCCCTATTGATACCAGGTCTTCAATTCCAACATTGGTGTTTTCAAATTTTCTCGCAATGTAAACCACCAATCTAAGGTTCCTTTCAATTAAGATGCTTTTAGCCGCTTGGTCATTTCGCTCCAGCTTTTCCAACAGTAGTCTTTCCTCATCACCGGACAATGGTGGGGGTAACGCTTCACTGCTACCAACATAATATATAGTGTCCGAGTCCCCAAACAGTAATAATATCTTTCTTTTGAAGATAAGTAACCTGACTTTAATATTTTTCAGGTTTACCAGCAAACTATCACCCCTAATCTTCGTTGTTTTAACTCCAAGCCCCGACTAGGCCGCATTTAAAATATCCGGATGAAGCAATGCACGATATTCTCCCTTAGCCGACAGCCTTTTGTCATAAAGTGCAATAATTACTTCTTTCACTTTTACCGTCCGATCGTCGGTTACAATAACTACATTATCAGGACGAAGTCCCAATAACATGCCGTTGGTCTTCCCAATAGATGAAAACGGTATCAACCTGACTCTAAAGCTCCATTCCGGTTCATTTTCCATACATTTGATTATTGCTTCAATATTACTACTATCTTTTTCAAAGAGAACCCTGAATTTTTCTGGGAAGAGCATATGTAAGGCATTATATTCGGCTATCATGACAGGTTTGTTAGTCAAAGGGTCTCTCAAGTTGTTACCTGTGTCTACCAGTGCTTTCACAGCCAATCGTTGCTCGCCAAATTTTATTACTACTGGAACTTGCATCATGGAACGCATTATATTTCGTTTTATGAATTTCCTGCCCCAAATAGCCGCAATAATTGCAATAGCGATAGCAGTCATTAGCCATGTGTATCGTACATTAATTAAAAAAAGCATTAAACCGTTCATAGTAGTATAGGTTGAGGGGTTATTTTGAAACAAATAAATAGAACCCAACATTGCGCCGCCCATAGCAAACGCTACTAAATACAAGTAGACTAACGTATGGAAAAACTTTTTGAGATTCTTGCTAGGAAATGAAATAATAACCATTGTCACAGAAGCAATCAATTTAACAAACAGTAGCTTTAGACTACTTATGTTATCTGACCCGAAATATAATAGATAAAATATCACCAATGACCATATGGCCCCAGTCAAAGCACCAATGGCCAACCTCGTTATGGAGGATCTATTTTCTGCGAACTTGCCCGCAGCCCAAAGAATAACATAATCCATAATCAGGTTAATCAGAAAAATCACGTCTAAATAAACAATATCTCCTTGGTGCACAGGCTTCCCCCCTGGCTGTCTGCATTGTCCCCCATTGCTACAAATTATATGAGCTCATAACCTGAAACATTACTACCAACATAATTATAACGCAACTAAATTCAAAAGTTTGTCATTTTATGGATGCTGGGAAAACAAAAATACCCACAAAAACTGTGGGTATTAGTGGCGGTTAGCTATAGAATAAATACGGAGGCCAAACTAAGAAAATAATTAAAGAAGATACAAGTACAAAGATTATTATACTGAAAAGAAAAAACAATATGACCTTAATATATTTACTTTTAATGAACATCCTATAATTTACAAGATATAAACTAATACTGGTACTAAATACTACGCTTAACACCAAAGCAAAGACAGAATACAAATACAACTTGCACCAACCTCCAGTCTATTATAGAGAGATAAAGGTGCTCATTTGCCTCGCGGTTATAAATTGAACCTTCTCTGGAGTGGAGGTTTTTTCATCTCCAAACTAAAAGTTAGTTGTGTACGTGCCCTACGGTTGAACCTACCCAGGCGCATCGAAATCGAGTCTTTCCAACATACCAACTTTCTAACTTTCCAACTTTCCAACTTTCCAACTTTCCAACTAATTATATGCTTTCAGCAGTTAAGATAATACCTACTTTCTACGTAAAAAAGCAGGAATTTCTAAATCGTCATCATTAAAAGGTTTTATAGTGGTTAAATCGTCCAATACTTTTGAAGCGGAGCTGCGCCTTTCCTGATTAAACCCTGTAGCGATTACAGTTATAAGGACTTCATCCTCCAGCTCTTCATCAATTACAGCACCAAAGATTATGTTAGCCTCGGGGTCTGCGGCATTAGCTATAATTTCAGCCGCCTCATTAACCTCAAATAGCCCCAGATTGTTGCCACCAGTGATGTTTAGCAATACGCCTTTGGCTCCTTCTATAGATGTTTCCAACAACGGGCTGGAAATGGCCATTTTAGCCGCTTCAGTCGCCCTCTTATCACCGGCTGCACGACCAATTCCCATCAAAGCAGAGCCGGTATTAACCATAATTGTTTTGACATCAGCAAAGTCCAAGTTTATTAGCCCAGGAACAGCTATTAAATCTGATATGCCCTGTACACCTTGACGCAATACGTCATCAGCAACACGAAAAGCTTCGGTAATGGAAGTTTTCTTGTCTACTACTTGAAGCAGCTTGTCATTAGGAATAGTAATTAATGTATCTACTTGCGAACGTAATTCCTCAATACCGATATCTGCTTGTTGCTGCCGTTTTCTTCCTTCAAAGGTAAAAGGACGAGTAACTACTCCTACTGTTAGTGCACCGGCTTGTCTTGCTACCTCAGCTACCACAGGAGCTGCTCCTGTCCCGGTTCCTCCACCCATTCCTGCAGTAACAAAAACCATATCAGCACCTTTTAACGCCTGAACAAGTTCTTCTTTGCTTTCTTCAGCCGCCTTTTTCCCAATATCGGGATCCGCACCGGCACCCAAACCCTTTGTAAGCTTTTCACCCATTTGTAGTTTATGTTCTGCTTTTGATAATCTTAACGACTGGAAATCCGTATTAATGGCAATAAAATCTACTCCTTGAAGGCCGGCAATAACCATTCTGTTTACAGCGTTATTGCCTCCCCCTCCTACTCCTATTACTTTAATTTTTGCTAATTGTGTATTTTCCATTTCTTCAAACTCAAGCACAAATATATCCCCCTTTACTACCCTTTATAATCCTAAAAAATCTTTTAGCCACCCGGATATTTTTCCCCAAACCCTACTCAGCGCTTGGCCATCCGCAGCAGTTTCCTGATAAGCCAATTGATTACTGCCGTGAATAAGTAAGCCAATTGAAGTTGCATAACTTGGGTCTTCTGCCATATCAAACAGTCCGCCTACCCCGTCAGGCCGTCCAATTCGAACAGGTAGACCTAACTCCTGCGACGCCAATTGTGACAAACCCTCTAACCCTGCGACGCCGCCGCTAATGATAATGCCGCCTGGCAACATTCCAGCGTAATTTGACCTAGCGACCTGATCTTTAACCATGCCAAGTATTTCCTGTATCCTAGGCTTAATGATTGAGGACACAAATTTTTTGGAAACTTGCTTGACTTCTTGTTTATCCACCCCAACCACTGATATATACTCGTCATCAGGTACTAATTCCGTTAAAACACACCCGTGTTCCATCTTTACTTTTTCAGCCAAATCGATGGGGGCACGAAGCCCTATAGCTAAATCGCTGGTAATGTGATCACCACCAATTGGCACTATACCCGTCCACCATAAACTGCCTTCATCAAAAATAGTAATCTCCGTGGTCCCGCCGCCAATATCAACTAATACACACCCCAAGTCTTTTTCTGCAGGCTGCAATACCGCGTTAGCGGATGCCAATGGGTTTAGCACAAGTTCTACTACCTGGAGATCGGCCAATGCCACGCTTTTTATAATGTTTTGAATGGCAGTAGCCAACCCTGTAACTATTATGGTTTCTACTTCAAGACGTTCGCCGGACATACCCACCGGGTCTATAATGCCATCGTTGCCATCCATAAAATATTGTCTAGGTAAGCAGTGAATAATCCTTCTGTCCGGAGGCAAAGTAACTACTTTAGAAGCTTGCAGCACGCGTTGAACATCATTGGGGGTTACTTCTTTTTCGGCATTAGAAATTCCTACAACCCCTCTACTTTTTAAAGAGCTTATGTGTTGGCCTCCTATCCCGACAGTAACGCCGGAAATCTCAACACCGCTCATGCGCTCAGCCGCTTCCACGGCTTCTTTAATTCCTTTTACTGTTCGATCAATATCTACTATTAACCCTTTTTTCAAGCCTGTAGATGCCGTCCGACCCATACCAATAATATTGATTTGCCCATATTCGTTAACTTCCGCGACTGTTGCGACAACTTTAGATGTTCCTATATCTAGACCAACAATGACATTACCCAAGGTCAAAAAACTGCACCTCCAGTGATACTGGTTGATTGCGTCGTACATAAAAATTTAATGATTCCTACCTCTATACAGGGTCATTTCAACAAAACTTTTAGTTTTCCCTCTTTTTAAAAATCGTTTTTTTCCTCTTTTTTTAGCACATATTGACTAAAAACAAAAGCATTTCATGCCTTTCGGCATTAATAGGTAATGCTTTTGCACCCAAGGGGCATTAAGTGCGACTAAGGCAACAAGTTGCCAAGTCTTCTATATCCTTACCCAGAGGGAACCCTGGTTCCCTAGGTCGCTTCGCTGTTAGCAAAACTCTTAGCAATTTGTTGCTCTAGAGTTTTGGCATGCCCCTTGCGGGTAGACCCTCCTTAATTAACATAAGGGGGCCTTGCCCCCTTAACAACCCCCATGTATAGAAAATTATCCACAACCCATAATTTCCTATACATTAAAAACACCCAGCAACAGGTGTTTAGATAATTTAACGGTATTTAACTATTGGCGGCCCGTCAAAACTTAAATCAACATATTCAATATTATCCTTGTTCGTTCCTTTTAACAACTGACGGTATATTTCAAAAAACCATTGGAGCTTACGCCCAATATTGCTGCTATCGCCTACCAAAACTCTTATTCCTTCTTCTGTGTACAGTTCTAAATTGTTATCGGGTTTAACGTGTATTTCAGTAAATGTCAGTAGTTTTCCCGGGGGAACATGAGATACAATGTTCAGGGCTTCCTTCAAACCTTTTCCTTCTACTTTCGTGCCAGGAACTAAATCTATTGGCAACTGCGCCCCGTTAATCAAAGGGTAATTAGAATCAGTTAAACGATTGACTAACCGTATGTAATAACCTTGTTCATCTAACAAAATAAAACCGTCGCGATAACTTACTAAGGCAGCTCCTTGGCGTTCCCGGATATTAATTATAAGTTGGTCGGGAAGTTTTCTCTCAACTGTGATAAACTCTACCATAGAACTTAATTCTACTTGGGCTTTTATTTGACCAATATCCAGTTTTATTAAGTTTTCGCCCACAGAGACACCTGCCAAATCTAAAACAGTTGCTTTTTGCAGTTCTTTGGTACCATTAATAGTTATTTCCCTGATACTAAAAAACGAAGAATTAATAAAGAAAAAAATTGCTACCAATAAAAGCAAAAAAAACAAACTGCCTTGGAGAAACAGTGAACTCGTACTATTCCTCACTTTTCTTACAACTTTTACACTCACCGCTTATCCCCTCCGCCTGCTAAACATTATATCAGGATGCCAATAACCTGTCCAAACAAACATTAAAAAAACAGCCAATCTATCAGCTGTGTACCCCATTGTTCACCCGCACTATGCGAGCACCTAATTGTGAATATTTTTGTTCAATGTTTTCGTATCCCCGATCGAGATAATGAACCTGTTCTATTACCGTTATATCATCTGCTATCAGACCGGCTATAATAAGTGCTGCTCCTGCACGAAGATCCGTTGCCTCCACCAACGCTCCGTTCAACCGTGGAACTCCATTTACTACACTCACTTTTCCTTCTAGTTTAATTTTAGCTCCCAAGCGCCGCAGCTCGTCAACATGTTTATATCTATTTTCAAAAATACTTTCCGAAACTATACCGGTGCCATTTGCGACTGCCATCAGCACCATCATCTGCGCCTGCATGTCTGTTGGGAATCCGGGGTAAGGGAGAGTTTTAATATCTATTGGCCCCGGCCTCTGTTTGGCAAAAACTTCTACATAATCGCTCCCTTCATTTACTACAATTCCTGCCTCCCGCAGCTTAGCCGTTATGGGCCCTACATGTTCCGGTATGACATTGTTTATTTTAACTCTGCCATTTGAAACTGCCGCAGCAATCATATGAGTCCCGGTTTCTATCCTATCGGGTATTACTTCATGTTCAGCAGAAGACAAACTAGGAACACCAGTAATACGTATCATGTCCAATCCTGCTCCTGCCACCTTACCGCCCATTAAATTGAGAAAATTTTGTAGATCTACGATTTCCGGTTCTCTGGCAACATTGCGCAATATAGTTGTTCCTGAACTAAGGGCCGCCGCCATCATTAAATTTTCAGTAGCTCCGACACTCGGAAAATCCAAATGAATATCTGTGCCGACCAATTTATCAGCCTTAGCTTCAATATATCCATATTTCTCCGACACAACCGCTCCCATTTTCTGGAAACCTTTAATATGAAGATCCATGGGTCGCGACCCAATAGCACATCCCCCAGGATAGGCAACCTGAGCTTCACCAAAACGTGCCAATAAAGATCCTATTACTAGGTTAGAAGCCCTTAGTTTCCGCATTAATACTTCATTAATTTTCTGGGGTTGAATGGATGCAGAATTAATTACCAAGTTGCTTCCTTCCAGTTTGACCTTTGCGCCAAGGAATCTTAGGACCTGTATCATCACCATTACGTCTTTTAGACGCGGAACTTCATGTATTACCGCTTCGCCCTCACACAACAAAGTTGCTGCCATAATGGGTAAGATAGCGTTTTTTGATCCACTGACCGTAATCTGACCCTCCAGCTTTGATCCGCCTACTATAATTAACTTTTCCATATACATTCCCTCCTGCTGTCAATTCTCCTCTCCCACTATCTTTATTTCTGGAACTAATTCAACACCAAATTGATTGAGGACACTTTTCTGTGCAAGTAGAATTAAATTTAAAACGTCCTTGGCTGATGCATGACCCCCATTTATAATAAAGTTTGCGTGTCTAGTGGATATCTGAGCGCCACCATTGGTTAAACCTTTTAGGCCGGCCTGGTCAATAAGGCATCCTGCAGCGTATCCTGCTGGGTTCTTAAAGATACTGCCAGCGTTTGGCATACCCATGGGTTGTGACGCTTTTCGTTTATTCAGATACTCTTCCATCTTTAGTCGTATTTCTGCTTCATCCCCGTGTTCCATAGTAAGCTCAGCCGACAAAACAATTTCTTGCTGCGAATTTATATTTGAATGTCTGTAGCTAAAGTCTAATTCGCCATTTGCAAAAGATCGGGTATGGCCCTGCTGATTAATTATCTGAACAGAAGATATTACATCACTGAGCACCTGTTCAGGAACACCCGCATTCATGGCCACTGCTCCTCCAAGGCTAGCAGGAATTCCAATAACAAATTCTAATCCGGTAAGTCCATGGCTGGCGGCAGTTCTTGCAACCTTTGGCAGTAATGCTGCAGCCCCGGCCGTGATTTTATTATCTAACACCTTTATTTTTTTAAAGTGGCCTCCTAATCGCAAGACTATGCCTTTTAAGCCACCATCCAACACCAGTAAATTAGAACCGTTACCCAAAATAGTTAATGGAGTATTAGTCTTCTTGGCATAGTCTATAACCAAAAACACATCATGTTCATTTTCGGCCTCTATTAATATTTCAGCGGGCCCTCCCACCTTCAATGTGGTGTAAGAAGCCATGGGAGCATTGAGAACCCAGAGTCCTGATATTCTGGAAGTCAAATCATGAATTTCTTTTTTATCCAACATATTTTTCCCCCACTAAACTGCCATTAGATATTATTTAGCTACTCTTTCTTTCGTCTGTAAGCGATCTACAAATCTTTGGGCAACTTGCCAAATGTCTCCGGCCCCCAAAGTTAATACTAAGTCTCCCGGCCGACAATTTTTTTCCAAAAAATCAACGATGGCTTCTTTCCCTTTAACAAAATAAACGTTTTGTTTTTCCGCAAGATTCTGGTAGATTAAATCGCTGGATACACCAGAGACAGGTGCTTCTCCCGCGGAGTAAATTTCATCTAAAACAACTATGTCAGCCTGCCCAAAGGCTTGACTGAATTCTTTGTAGAGTTGTCTGGTTCGGGAGTACCTATGTGGTTGAAAAACAGCGACCACTCTTTCTGCAGTTGTACTTTGCGCCGCATTTAGTGTTGCCTCAATTTCTGTTGGGTGGTGAGCATAATCATCCACTACCCATATCCCTTGCTGCCGGCCAATAGTTTGAAAGCGTCTGTTGACTCCTTGGTATTTGCCTAGGGCCTCAGCTATCTTATCAAAAGGCAGCCCCATTTTTAAGGCAACCGCCACTGCAGCTAATGCATTAGATAAGTTATGACGACCGGGTACTGAGAGCTTCAACATTCCCAGTAATTCACCCTCATACCGTATTTCAGCTGACACCCCACCTTCGAAACTTATCCTGTCTGCCCTTAAATCAGCTTCATTATCTATTGCATAACTTATCACAGTAGCAGTAATTGCCTGATCTATGTTTCTTAAAAAGGGGTCATCATTACAAACAACAACCAAACCATTTCCAGGGACTCTCCTGATGAATTGTATAAATGCTTCTTTTATTTTATCCTCCGAACCATAATGGTCTAAGTGATCATTCTCCACATTGGTGACTATTGCAATATGCGGATTTAGTTTCAAAAATGAACCGTCACTTTCATCTGCTTCAGCAACAAAATATTCACCTTTCCCCAGCCTAGCATTACTGCCAAAGGCAGCTACATGACCCCCGACGTAAATGGTTGGGTCTCTATCAAGTTCACTGAGAATTAAGCAAATCATGGCAGTAGTCGTAGTCTTACCATGGGCCCCTGATACTGCTATGCCTTTTTGTCTGGACATCAACCTGCCTAGCATTTCCCCTCTATGTACTATGGGAACACCTAACTGCTGAGCAGCCAGTATTTCCGGGTTATTCTTTGGTATGGCAGTAGATACTACAACTAATTTTGTTTCTTGCGGCATATACTCCCGTTTGTGACCAATGGAAATTTTTGCCCCTATATCCTCTAAAAGTGCAGTGGTGGTAGATTCCTTAAGGTCAGAACCGGATACCCGTCGCCCCAACTGTAAAAGAATAGTTGCCAGCCCGCTCATGCCAGCTCCGCCAATACCAATAAAATGAATTGCAGTCAATTCCTCTATTACCATTTATTTCAACCCCTTACTCTAGAAAGGACACATCTAATTAGATACATCCATATAGTATGCAGTGACAATAATCTTGTGACATAGCTAAATCCATTTTTTAATTTGTTCCAAAATATTGTTTAATGCATCAGGCTTGCTCAAGGCCAACGCGGCTTTTGCCATTTCCTCCAACCGCTGGGGATTATTTAACAAATTAAAAACCTCTTTCTGCAGTGCATCTGGAGAAAACTGGAGATGGGACAGCTTCACTGCTGCACCATTTTTACTTAAGCTGCCGGCATTATATTCCTGATGGTTGTCCGTTGCATAGGGAAACGGTATTAGTATAGATGCAACCCCTTTAGCCATAACTTCTGTTAAAAACGTGGCTCCGGCCCTTGAAACGACTAAATCTGCAACGGCTAGGGCCGCGGCCATCTGGTGTATATATGGTTTTATGGTAATATTCCCCATAATTTCGCTATTTATTCCCTTTTCCTTTAAGCAATTCAACACCCATTGATAATCTTTGGGTCCGGTGGCCCAAATTAATTGAAAATTTTGCTGTTTAGCAATATAATTTATTATCGGTAGTATAGCCTCATTAATGCTGTGGGCACCTTGACTGCCCCCAACCACCAATAATGTACGCATGTTTGGCGATAGACCCAATGTTCTTGCGCCTTGCTCCCTTGATGTGTGGAATATTTCTTGTCTTACCGGCAATCCGGTATGCACGATTTTAGTAGGATTTTTAAAATACTTATCGGATTCTTTAAAGGTAATCATAACTTTTTTTGCCATGGGGGCAAGCCATCGATTAGTTTTCCCAGGAAAAGCATTTTGTTCGTGTAACAAAATAGGAATATTTAGCAAACGAGCCGCCAACAAAACGGGCCCGCAAACGTAACCGCCTGTCCCAATAACGACTGAAGGTTTAAACTTCCTTAAAATCCTCAATGCCTCCAAAACGGATTTGCCGGTTCTGCCTGCCCAAATAATCGTTTCCAAAGATAGCTTACGTTTCATCCCCGATACGTTGATGGTAATAAAATCCACGCCTTCTTTGGGAACAATATCTGCTTCCAATCCCCTGCTTGTCCCAATGTAAAGTATTTCAATTTCAGGATTACTTTGTCTAAGTCCGCCTGCCACTGCTAAAGCGGGGTAGATATGACCACCCGTACCTCCACCCGATAATACTATTTTCATTATCATACCACACCTTTGTTTAAGAGGGTGTTTGAATAGTTCACAGCTTGTTTTCAAACACCACCATAGTAATATATTTGATAATTACAACTACGAAAAATAGACATGTCAGACATGTCTAGAGATATTCAACAGCATTCCAACGCCAATTAAACTAAGCAGTAAAGAAGAACCCCCATAGCTAATAAAAGGCAATGTGATTCCGGTTACCGGTAGAGACCCGGTGACCACACCAATGTTAATGACTGCTTGTAAGGTAACCATTAAAGTAATTCCCGCAGCTAACAAGCTTCCGTAGTTATCCTTACTTGATACGGCAACCCGAAATCCCCGCCAAATAAATACAAAAAAGAGCAACAGTACAATTATAGCACCAATGAATCCCAATTCTTCCCCTAAAATGGCGTAAATGAAATCCGTATGTCTTTCGGGCAGGTAAAATAATTTCTGTCTGCTTCGCCCCAGCCCCATACCAAAAAATCCGCCAGATCCCAATGCAAGGAGTGATTGTATGGTTTGCCAACCGGAATCGCTAGGACTTTCCCATGGGTTCATAAAGGCCACAAACCGTTCCATACGATAGGGTTCAAAATATATTGCTACCGCCACCAAGCCAACCCCCAGCAGGGCCAACATTGCTAAATGGCTAAAACGAGCACCCGAAACCATCAGTAAGAAGTAAATTGTTCCCGCTATGGCAACCGCCGTTCCTAAGTCTGGTTGCGCCAAGATAAGCGCACAGACAAGACCCACCACGGCCAACTGGGGAAATAACCCTTTCCGAAAATCTTGTATGCGTTCCCCGCATTTAGCCAGACTTCTGGCCATATACATCACCATAGATAGCTTCATAATCTCAGATGGTTGAAAGCCTATCATTCCCAAACCGATCCAGCGTCGTGAGCCGTGACTTATTTGGCCCATTAACAAAACTACAATAAGTAATATCAATGACAACAAAAATATTAGTCCCACATAACGTTTGAGCTTTTTATAATCTATATTCATGGTCGTTATCATTGCAATTACGCCTAGAAAGGCCCATAACAGCTGCCTTTTCAAATAATAGTAGGAATCTCCAAAGGTAAGAAAGGAGGAATATGCACTGGCGCTAAAAACCATAATAATCCCTATGCAAAGTAATAAAATTGTAGAGAAAAATATTAAGAAATCCGGCGATTTGCGTCTGGCCTGCAAGTGTGCCCCCCCCATCTGGCTAACCTTACATTCTGCGTATCTTATGCTAGTTCTTTCACTAAATGCTTAAACAATTTTCCCCGTTCCTCATAACTACTGAACATATCCCAGCTTGCACAAGCCGGAGATAATAAAACAACATCGCCCGGATGGGCCAGTTCCTGCGCTAAGGGCACAGCCTCCTCATAGTCCTTAACATGATAAATGGCTGTGAACTGTTTCAGTCTTAAGGTATCTTCCAACTTTCCTGCTTCTTCCCCTAAAAGAATAACCACACGGGCCTTCTCTTTAATACTTTCAGCGAAATCATTAAAGTCGCTCCCCTTACTCATCCCCCCAGCGATTAGCACAATCGGATTTTGGTAGGCCTCCAAAGCCTTAATAGAAGCGTCCGGGTTTGTTCCCTTAGAGTCATTAATATATTGAACTCCATTTAAGGTTCTGACAGGTTCAAGCCTATGTTCCACACCAGGAAAACTCTTTAGTGTTTGTTTAATCTCTTCAGGTGCTAAACCCATAACCCACGCTGCTGCAGTGGCCGCCAATGCATTCTCCAAATTATGATCACCCTTGATAGCAATTTCTTCCACTGCCACCACCGGAAGTTCTTCTTCGTGTTTGATAGTAATTATTCCGTCGCGGACAAATACTCCTGCTTCTAAATTATGCTTATGACTGAAAAATATCACTTGAGCATTAGTTAGGGAAGCCATTTTTTTTATATTAGGGTCATCAAAGTTTAAAACCGTATAATCTATCGCCGTTTGGTTCGAAAAGATATTAGCCTTGGTTTTGATGTAATTATCTAGCGTTTTATGCCGATCTAAATGGTCAGGAGTAATATTTAGCATAACTGCAACTTTTGGTCTAAATTGTTCAACCCATTCCAATTGAAAACTACTAACTTCAACAACCAATGTATGCTGCTCAGTGGACTGTACCGCTTCGCCAATAAGCGGTACTCCGATATTACCTGCTACAATCAACGGTAAATTAACATCCTGAAACATTTGCCCGATTAAGCTAGTAGTGGTTGTTTTTCCATTAGTGCCTGTTACTGCAATCATTTGTCCCTGCACCAACCGGCAAGCTGCTTCCAGCTCGCTCCAAATGCGAATTCCGTGACTGGCAGCTTCCATGAGGGGAGTAATAGTCGCCGGCACACCGGGACTTGGTATGACTAAATCAAAATTATCTTTAATTTTAGGATAACCGCCAGCAACAATGGAAATTCCTGCCGTTTCAAGTCTCGCCGCTATTTCGTTTAGTTCTTTTTTTTCTTTTAAATCACAGACTGTCACAGCAGCGCCCAATTTTGCCAATGTTAAAGCCGCCGCCACACCACTGCGTGCCATTCCTACTATTAAAATTCTTAATCCATTCCATTCCAATTTACACACCCCCAACTCCTATTTTGCTCTTACGCAAAGTTATACATCAGCACAACGCCTAGCAGTGCCGAAACAAATGCCACGAGCCAAAAAGAACCAACAACCTTAACTTCTGGCCAACCCTTTAACTCAAAATGATGATGCAATGGACTCATGCGAAAAATTCGCTTACCCGTCAGCCTAAAAGATATAACTTGGATAATAACTGATAAAGTTTCAATAACAAATAAACCGCCAATTATAGGCAGCACTAATTCGGTACCGGTTAGTACGGCAAGAGAAGCCAAGATGGCGCCCAACGCAAGGGAACCCGTATCCCCCATAAATATTTTGGCAGGATGCTTGTTATAAAATAAAAATCCGATATAACTTCCAACAACCGCCAATGCACTTGCAGCTAAATATAAATTATCAATCATTAAAGATATGATAAAATAAGCAAAACCGGCAAAAATCATGGATCCAGCTGCTAAACCATCCAATCCGTCCGTTAGGTTAACGGCATTAGTTGTTCCTGTTACGACAACTACTATGAATATGTAATACACAATCCCCAAATGAATGCTGCCCTTAGTCAAAGGTAGGTTTATCGAAGTATCTTGTCCTAAATATTGGGTTGTCATAAACCCTAGAAAGAGACTAAGTAAAATTTGAGCTGTTAGTTTGTCCCTTGCCCTTAATCCTAAGGAACGTCTTTTAACAATTTTAATAAAGTCGTCAGCAAAGCCAATAAGTCCGTGCCCCAGAGTGACAATCAATATGGTTATAATTTCAGCATTCACCGGCACAAAAGCCAAAACAGATATTACTATTCCCAAAAGAAACATAGCACCGCCCATTGTGGGAGTCCCCGCCTTGCTTAAGTGGGCGCTTGGTCCATCCGAACGAATGGTCTGGCCAAACTTTAATTTCTTAAAAATAGGTATCAATAATGGTCCGGATAATAAAGTTATGAATAGTGAACCAGCAAAAACCAACAATAAATCATTAGTACTCATTATGTTCCTCCGTCTCAACAAGTTCTTTGGCTATTGTTTCCATATGCATGCTGCGGGACCCTTTAATTAGCACCGTATCCTGAGGTTTAATTAGTTTCTTTAAGACTTGAGAAACTTGTTGCCCATCTTTGCAATGATTAATTCTGGTTGCGTCCATGCCTCTTATCGATGCCTCTTGTCCAATATAGCCAGCCAGATCACCGACGGTAATTAAGTAATCCACTCCGAGTTCTACAACTTTAGCTCCAACTTCTCGGTGCCCGTTCTCGGCATAATCGCCCAGTTCACCCATATCTCCAAGTAAAGCTATAGTTCTTCCAGAAGGTATTTCCGCCAATATTTGCAGTGAAGCTATCATTGAAATCGGATTTGCATTATATGCATCGTTAATGATTATGCTTTGGTTGATACCTTTGGCAATTTCTAATCGCATAGCAGATAATGATACATTTTCCAGGCCTCGCCTCAGCAGTTCCGGCTCCAGACCGAGATAATGTCCCACTATTAATGCTACCAGCGCATTTTGTACGTTATGTAAGCCGGGCAAAGGCAGATTACACAGCATTCTGCCGTCTTCCAGCAGCCCATCAACCTCAAAAGCCGTCTGCCAGTGCTGCTGTTTTATATTTACTGCCCGTACATGGTTTTTCTCAGCTAATCCATAGTAAATTACCCGACCGCCAAATCTGTCTCCCAATGACCGACACCTATCATCATCTCCGTTTAATATTGCTATGCCGTCATCAGGGAGTTCCTGCAATAGTTCTCCTTTAGCTAGGGCAATATTGTCTACGGAGCCTAACAGTTCAATATGTGTAGAACCGATATTAGTAATAATACCAATTTGCGGCTTTGCAATACGGGCCAGCTCTGCTATTTGATGCCTTCCCCGCATTGCCATCTCCACTACAGCTGCTTGATGTAAAGCGTCCAATCTTAGGAGCGTTAAAGGAACTCCCAGTTCATTGTTAAGGTTTCCTTGATTTTTTAAAGTCTGCAGCTTAGTACTTAATACAGCAGACACCATATCCTTGGTAGTAGTTTTCCCATTACTGCCTGTAATAGCGATAACGGGAACGTTGAATTTCAGTCTATGTTTAGCAGCCAAAGTCTGAATAGCCTGCAGCGTATCCTTAACGACAATCTGCGGCAGAGATAGTTCAGGTGTATAAGCACTAACCACGGCCCCGGCGGCACCTTTTTCAGCTGCTTGAAACAAAAACTGATGTCCGTCCCGTTCCCCCTGCAAGGCAAAAAATAAATTTCCTTTTTCAAGCTTTCGGGTATCTATAGATATTCCAGCAGCGTAAGTTTCCCCGTTCCCATATAAACTGCCATTCAACTCATTAGCTACATCAAACAACTTCATTACTATTACCCCCGCAATAATTCTCTAACTACCGCTTTATCATCAAAATCAAAAGTTTTCCCTTTAATTTCTTGATATGTTTCATGTCCCTTCCCTGCAATTATAACGGTATCTCCTTCTTTGGCATAGTCCAAAGCGTAGGCGATAGCATCTCGTCTATTAATTACAACTTTATAATCTGCCGTACATTGTTTGATTCCTGCTAGAATGTCTTCAATTATCGCTACCGGTTCCTCACTTCTGGGGTTATCAGAGGTTACTATGGTATAATCACTGAGTTTTCCAGCCACAGTCCCCATTAGCGGACGTTTGCTTCTGTCTCTGTCTCCACCACAACCAAATACGGTAATCAATCTGTTAGATACAAACTGCCGGGCCGCCTGCAGAACGTTTTCCAAGCTATCGGGAGTATGTGCATAATCAACGATAACAGTATAATTTTGTCCGGCTTCGACCTGTTCAAACCTACCACTAACACCTTTTACTCTTTCTAAAGCTTTTATTATCACATGCGGTGGTACTCCCTCTTGCAAAGCCACTGCTGCTGCTGCTGTAGCATTATAAACACTAAACAAGCCGGGCATTCTTAATGAGAGTTCAAAAGTGTCTTGGCCATGTTTAATACTAAATTTAACCCCTCTCAAGTCGAGAGAAATATTCTCTACCCTAACTTGCGCCCTCGCTGCTTGGCCGCAAGTAATTAACGGTACCTCTGTAACGCTTTGCAAGTATTCTAGACTGTCATCATCAGCATTAGCGATTCCGTAGGAGTTAGCCACTTCTCTACTTAACTGTTGAAATAGCTTCCCTTTTGCTTGCAGATAGTCGGTTAACGATGAATGGAAATCTAAGTGGTCCTGACTGAGGTTGGTAAATACCGCCCCTCGGAAGAACACTTCATCCACCCGACAAAGTTCTAATGCATGGGACGATACCTCCATCACTACATGAGTGACACCTGCTTCAACCATATCCCTTAATAATTGCTGCAAATCCAAGGATTCCGGCGTTGTTCTGCCAGTCTCCAGTTTTTTATTGTCAATCCAATTTCCGATAGTCCCTAAGATACCAACCCTATAGCCCATTTCATTAAATATGGCTGCCGTCAAATGGCAGGTAGTAGTTTTTCCATTAGTACCCGTAATTCCAAACAATTTAAGTTGGCGGGACGGATGATGATAATAATTTGCAGCAACTTTGGCTAAGGCCTGCCTGGAATGGGCCACCTCAATAACTGTAACTTGACCGGTTGCAATCGGCTTATTGACTAAAACAGCTGCCGCACCTTTTTCTATTGCTTGCTGCACAAATTCATGGCCGTCTGTTTTGAACCCAACTATTGCTACAAATAAATATCCCTTTTTCACAAGACGCGAATCATATGCTATCCCTTTTATGTCGATATCCGTAGTCCCTTTAATTGTTGCATCCAAGCCGTCAACTACTTCTCTCAGCAGCACTGATTTCTCTCCTTTCAGCTCCCAGTTGCACTATAATAATATTTTCTCCTATATTTAGTAATAATATCCATATCATGGTCCTGCCATAGCCGGACCGGTGGTATCTCTAAATGTGGTGTATACTGACGTGCCCGCCTTAACAACAGTGCCAGGAATTGGGCGTTGTTCAACAGCCATACCGGATCCTTGCGGTTTCAGCATTAAACCTAGTGCTTCCAGTAAGCGAGCCGACGCGGGTATCCTTTTTCCAGTCAAATCCGGAACAGTCACGTTACCCTCATTAATATCCTTATCCCCCAGTTTAAGCAGTACTTGACTTCCTTCCTTTGTCACACTGTGGGCGGCAGGTACTTGCTCTAACACAACTGAGCCTTCACCCGAAAGTTTTGGCTTTAATCCTGCTGCCCTAATAACTCGGGATGCCTTGTCAGAATTTAATGATATAACATCTGGCACATGTATCTCTTTAATTTCGTTATCCGCTTCCTTCTCTGTCTGGCTGTACTGTCGCGGCACTCCCAGATACCTCAAGCTGTCTTCCATCACTCTCTTAAACCTAGGTGCAGCTACCGTACCACCGTAGTAAGGATAGCCTTGAGGTTCATCCACTACTACTAATGTTACAAGTTTAGGGTCGTTTGCTGGGGCAAATCCGATAAACGAAGCTACATATTTGCCTTCCTGGTAGCCTCCTTTACCTGCTTTTTGCCCCGTGCCCGTTTTTCCAGCCACCCGATAACCCTCTATGTATGCATTTCTTCCTGTTCCCTCACTGACAACGCTTTCTAAAATCAATGCTTCCTGTTGGGCAGTATCCTCAGATACCACTTGTCTCACGATAGACGGCTCAATTTTTTCAATTGTCTTCCCTTCCTTATCAACAACAGCCTCTACCAACTGGGGCTTCATTAACTTACCTCCATTGGCAACTGCCGAAACTGCAGTTATTAGCTGAATAGGCGTCACGGCAATAGATTGCCCAATGGAAATAGTTGCGATGTTGATATCTCTTAATTCATCTTGCGGAATCATAATACCTCTAGCCTCACCCGGCAAGTCTATGCCTGTTTTGTTGCCGAAGCCAAATCCATTAATGTATTTGTAAAACAAGCCTTTCTCTTTCTCTTCTACGTTCAATCCGACCTCTACGAAAACCGGGTTACAAGAATTTTGCACCCCTTCAGCAAAGGATTGACTGCCATGCGGAGTATTAGACCAACATCCTATGCGTTCTGAACCCACCTTTATGTAGCCAGGACTGTAGAATCTATCATCCGGTTCCACTACTCCCTCTTCCAAGGCCGTAGCCGTAGTAATTATCTTAAAAGTAGAGCCTGGCTCATAGGAATTGGAAATGGCAATATTACGCCACGTTTGAGACGGATATTGACCAAACAAGTTAGGGTCATAGTTGGGTCGGCTGGCCAAAGCTAAAATATGACCGGTTTCCGGCTCCATTACAATGATTGTTGCACTTTTAGGATTGGTTGGACTGGCCATTAGCGCATCCAACTCTCTTTCCGCAATATATTGAATAGTTTGATCGATTGTTAGCACGATACTCCTTCCATCTTCCGGTGGGTAATATTGGTGCAATGCTTGGGGAATCTGCCTTCCTCCAGCATCATATTCTACAACAATTCTGCCCGAGCTTCCTTTCAACTCTTTGTCATACATTACCTCGATTCCTTCTAAACCCTGATTATCTATACCAGCAAAGCCCAAAAGATGAGAAGCCAGCGTTCCCTTGGGGTAAAATCTTTGACTCTCTTCCACAGTTCTTATTCCTGGTAGGTCTGCTTTTTTTATGAGTTCAGCCTGCTCAAACGTAACCTTTCTCTTTACCCACATAAAGGACCTATTTTTAGTAATGGTATCGTAAACCTTACCCTCGGACAAATCAAGAATGTCTGCCAGCTTTCTCGCTATTTCCTGAGGATTTTCCACTCTATTGACCTCAGGCGGCAAAGCATAAATAGAGTCGACCGATACACTAATAGCTAGCTTGTTTCCGCCTCTATCATATATTGTCCCACGCTTGGCCTCCACAGGTATCTCTCGCAGACGTGCTTGCAGTGCCTTTTCACGTAAGCTGTCACCGTCTACAAACTGTATCCATACTAACCTTATGCCCAATAAAAAAAGCACACAAGCAAAAATTAGGAAAAGCTGCGTTGTGCGCTTTCGAATTACTAACCTTGTGTTCATAATTATATCTCACCCCAGGACATTATTTTTACACCAGAGGCGTGCACATCAATTAAGCGTGGCTGAATCTGCTTAGCTATCGGTTAAACCTATTCCAACACCTTCTTAAAATTCAGATGCTTCAACCTGATTGATACCGCCTATTATATCACTAACCAACCTGGCAATGGAGCTTACTACTCCCTTTTCGTGTTGGTTATTGTTGATTGGACTTATTTTCTGATTATTTTCGGCAATGACAAATGCATCTGAGACATTATCGGGAAATGGAGTTACCAACTGAATTTGATGAACATTAGGTTCCTGCATTCCTAATTTGGTAATTGCGATAACTTCAATTCTTTCAGGAGAACTTAATTTGGCAATTTCTAACTGCAATCTTTCATTCTGTTTACTCACTGACTGAATTTGTTGCTGCATTTGATTAATTTCATTTCCCAAAACCGATAGTTGTGCATGTTTCGCAGTGATGAATAATCCGGTTGCGAAAGCAACCAGGACCATAAATACTAATAAAGGCTTAGGTAGAGACTTTGCTTTAGTTCGATTCTCAACGCGAGGCCGTGGAGTGTATGAAATATTTTCTTCATATTTAACTCGTTCTGGTGCTAATAACAACCTTATTCACCTTCTCTCCGCTTTAGAACAGATTAACGCCAATCACCGATTAGTTGCTTTTATGTTTCTCTCCTGGCATACCTAGTCGCTCTCATCTAGAGTCTCTCTGCTGCTCGAACCTTTGCGCTGCGCGCTCTGGGGTTATCCTCCAGTTCCTGTATGCGAGCTGTAACCGGTTTCTTTGTGATAATTTTAAGACGCTGTTCAGCGCTACATATACAAATAGGAAAACCCGGGGGACAAGTGCACGTTTGGTTCATTTCCTTAAATGTTTGTTTAACAATTCGATCCTCTAATGAATGAAAAGATATTATAACAATTCTGCCGTTAATATTTAATAAATCCACTGCCTGCTTAATAGCTTGTGGAAGAATTTCAAGTTCGTTGTTAACTGCAATCCGCAGGGCTTGAAAAGTCCGTTTGGCGGGATGGGGACCGGCTTTCCGAGCCCGTGCGGGTATTGCCTTTTTAATAATATCAACCAATTGTCCGGTAGTGGTAATCCTTTCTTCTTGCCTAAACTCCACTATAAACTTGGCAATTCTAGCCGCCCAATTCTCTTCACCAAATTTTTTAATGACACGGGCAAGCTCTTCTTCACTTAATTCATTAACCAAATCTTTTGCAGAAGGAGTTTGGTCCGGATTCATACGCATGTCTAATTCAGCGTCATGTTGGTAACTGAAGCCCCGTTCCGCCTGATCTACTTGCGGTGAGGAAATACCTAAATCAAAAAGAAATCCGTCTATCCTTTTAATGTCTAATTCTTGTACGACTTTATCTAAATTAACAAAATTATCTCTCACCAAGGTAACTCTGCTGCCGTAGGTTTTTAGTCTGTCACCTGCCGCTTTAATTGCATTGGGATCTTGGTCAATGCCAATTAACAGGCCTTCTGTGTTTAGCCTTTCAGCTATGGCCATACTATGACCCCCACCGCCCAATGTACAGTCCATATAGGTTCCTGACGGCTTAATGTCCAGGAAATCAATGCATTCATCCAGCATAATCGGTTTGTGATTAAAGTCCATTGAAGGCACGCCTTTCTTCTGACAGAAATGTTATCATTTATAGATTAAGATCGAAATCAACAATTTTTTCCGCAATCTCTTCGTAATCGCTCTCCGCCTCCATGCTGTATTGTTCCCAAACATCCTTGCTCCAAATCTCTACTCTGGAAGAAACCCCAATAACAACTACTTCTTTTTCCAACTTAGCATAATTGCGCAAAGTAGCGGGTAACACTACTCTTCCTTGTTTGTCCAAATCACACTCAGTAGCCCCTGAGAAAAAAAATCTCACAAAAGCTCTTGCATCTTTATTGGTAAATGGTAAAGATTTTAGTTTTTTTTCTAACCCATCCCATTCATCAGATGGATATACAAATAAACAATTATCCAGACCCTTGGTAACCACAAAGCTTTCTCCTAAGCCTTCTCGGAACTTGGCAGGGATTATCAAACGACCTTTACTATCTACCGTATGTAGATATTCTCCCATTAGCATAGATCTTCACTCCACTTTGTGGGTAATTTACTCCACTTTATACCACTTACTACCACCTTATATTCTGCTCCCGCCACTAAATTCCTGCATTCACCTGGAAAATATTTATAATTTTTTTTTTTTTTTTTTGGAAAAATAGTTTTCACAAGGGTAGTTTACCCTAATAAGGAAAAGGATAATAACCAAAGAGGTGAGATTATGGTTCTAGAGATGCAGGTATTTCGGTGGGTCATCGGCGTATTATTCTTGGTTTTTTTTGCTGGGTTATATTTCTGGCAAAAACAACCAACCCTGCCAAAACCGAGCATATTCGAAATAATGGATGAAACAGAGGCTGAAATATTGACTGAAGTGGAAAAAGCTGCTGAAGAAAGGGAAGAACAAAAAGACCTGACAGATGAACCAGAAAGAAGACACAAAAAAAAGCAGGGCTAATGCCTGCAGTTTAAACTCCTCCGAAATAATCAGCGCCGCCGCTTTCATTGAAGGAAAAATCCGGCTGGTTTATTTTTCTTAAATCGGTTGAAATAGCATGAGCCATTTCCATAGAACGTTTCTTTCTTTGAGCTACTTGCGAAATCTTGTCCCCACCTAGTTGCCGTCTGTTGATTTTAACCGCTCTTCGGTTAATCAATTTAATCAACCCCTTTCATGCATAGCATGCCCAAAAATGCAGGGGTTCATTTATTATCGAAAATAAATATAATTGCTGAAAATCCAAGGTTTTGTCATACATTTATTTCTCATTGTAACTTCTACTCGGTAAGCACCACTCTTTTGAACCCGGTAATTTAGTTCTTTCCCATAATCTTGAAATAATTTTTCACCATTTCTAATTAAGCTGATCCGACCTTCGAAAGGCAACACCGCCTTTAGCCACCAACCTGGTTCATAAGAACGTTCCTCGCCCATATTGGCCAACTCTCTACCCTTCTCTGCCCAAAATCGAAACCCGCGGGCAGACCGATAATAGTCAAAAGCCACAAAACATTGGCCGTTGCCCAATGCCGTGTAAATGCGGTCCTTATCTAAAACTAATTTTTGCTCTAACTCACCGTCTAATAGTATATGGGTATTGACGGTACGAAATAAAAATTCGTAAGGGGAAATACATCTCTTAAACGGGCCGTACTGCACATTAACCGCATGGGCATCTGATGCACCAATTGCCACCACTTTTCGTTGCTGAGCCAGTTGGTCCAACTTAGCCAATGCTAAGGGGCACGGGCCAGTTATCGCACGGTGCGGAGCAACATAAGCCTGCCATAGAGCAATGGGAATATTTGAAATACCATCCCGCCACTGGGAACTGTAATTCCAAATTGAAATGCCGGTAAAACCGGTTACCTGCCAATCCTCCCATGTGTAAGCGTGTCCTCCAAAAACAAACCTACTGCCTTTTTCAAAAGGATGTGCCAAAAAACCTATTCCCCCCTGATCATTAACCGCATCAATAACTTCTTGCGGATGTTCCGTATTATCAGGTACTACTAACTCTACAGCATAGGATATGTAATGGTTGTGTTTGTGATTATTTTCCATACCCACCAAAATAAGAACATCTTCATGCCAGCCTTCCAACCCATCCTGTTTGGCACCCAGGGTATGATGATCATTGATCCCTACAAAATCAATAGAGGCATCTCTTGCCGCCTGCGCAATCTGGTTTATGCTCCCCGTGCCATCCGAATAATAAGAATGCACATGTAGGTTTCCAACGTATTCGCAGTTTAGCAAGCTATGTCACCCTCCTTTTCGTGAAAACTTTAGCCTATATAAAATGTAAACCAATATGCCGCCTACAAAAAGAAGCCCCAAACCCTTGGCAAACAGTGTGATGACCCCCAGACTAATTAAGGTCACTATGACTCCGGCCAACGCTGCACCGCCAACTATGGGCCAAAGGGCATTCCAAAAAGGAATCCCCAAAAGAAAGGCCAGTAAACTGCCGCTCCATACCCCTGTACCGGGTACAGGGATACCTACAAACAAAAGCAAACCCAGAGCGCCGAATTTTTCCACCCTGCTACTTTTAGTTCTTGTTCGAGTAAATATCTTATCCATGATTAGTCCTAGTGGTTTAACCTTGGTCAGTATTTTACTAACCGGTTCCAATAGCACCAGCAAGGGCACGACGGGAACCATATTCCCCGCTATGCCAAAAAACATTGCTGTAAAGGGCGACAAGCCTTGTGCAATGCCTATAGGTACCGCCGCCCTTAATTCGGTCACCGGCAGCATGGATAATAAAAACACCTGCCAAACCACTGGAATATTATTTAAACTGTCCACCAACCACTCAGTCACGTGCTCCCCCCCAGTATTGCATTATATCCATTCGGCTTGAAGCTGTTGAGATACGGCTAGATTTAAGGAGTAGATCTTTTCTGCTACCTGTTCCGATAAGGTTCCCGCGCCGCAACTGGGAGTTACCAGTACTTGTTTCAGTAGATTTGGCGAAATGCCGTTATGAACAAGTTTATTGTAGTGTCTTTTCCATAAATCTAGTAATTCTGTTTGGTTTGTAGATTGAATTTTATCGCTGGTCGGAATTCCTCCCCAGGCCAGCATACCACCGTTTCCTAAGAAATGCTTTAATTCATCTAAGGCCACGAACAAAGAGTCAAAATAATAATCAGCGTCGAAACTGATAATATCGAAACCTGCTTCAGTAAAAATAGACCAGTCTACTCCGGCACAAGAATGTACTCCCACTAGTCTAGCATCCTTTTTGATTTCCTGAACCATTTCTTTCATTAGACTTACCACATCCTGCCGGCTAACTGAAACAAAGGTAGAAGATCCCACAGCATAGACACTAGGATCATCTATAAATATGACTGCCGGCACCCCTCTGGCTGTTAGTTCCTTAGCCTGCCAACGGGCTTGCAACGCTAAAGTTTTTACCAAAATGTCGCGCATTTGAGGTTGATAATAAGCCGGTTTGCCGTCTTGATCATAAAGATATAACGCAACTGTCAACGGACCGCTTATTTGTCCCTTCAGCATGGTTGCCTGCCTCGTACCATGCTTATCAATATCCTCGAGAAACCGATAAAATCCCAGAGCAGAATCCGGCGGCGTGGAAAATCTTTCCACATTATTAGTCTTCTCAGCCTCAAGAAAGTTGCTGTAAAACTCAGTCAGCCTCTCTTCCCATTTTGGCGACCCACTGTTTAGTCTCATCTTTCCATCATCCAGTTGTTCCAATAGGTCCAATTCCACTAAAGGATACAAGTATTGATAGACAAAGTGTTCCTTATTTCCCCGTTTGGGCAGCTGGGGCCAATGGGGAATATTCGGTAAATACTTCCAAATTAAGTCGATGGCTTTTTCTGGTTCTAGATATGGTAAACTGCCGATTGCTGTGGCAGTGTATGGCCTTATAGTCATTATGCTTCTCCTCCCGTGCTTCAACATTTATTTGAACTGCAGTTAAGCGCGCCCTGAAAAACTATCATTTTGAATAGCGATATAGCCAGATAATCTTAGCCGCCAATTCCAGTGCCGTTGTCACCTGCAGTGCTTGATCTAACGATTCGCCCACCGCAAATGTGCCATGTCCTTTTAACACGGCTATCGGGCAGGTTTTTAAAACCTTGGGGATTTTTTCCGCTACTTCCTGAGAACCTATAGTTTCTTTGGCAGTAACTACGGGCGCATTGTCTATTAGCATTGAACCTTCAGAATCCATCGGAATTATTCGATCGTTGAAAAATGATAACACTACAGCGTATGCAGGATGGGCGTGTAATATTGCTTTAGCATTAGTCTGCTTGTAAATAGCTCTATGTACAATCAATTCAGAGGACGCAATCTCATAATCACCGTCATTAACATCCAGACCTGTTTCCACAATATCACTATCCTTGGTGCGTCCTAACATTGCACCAGTGCACGTAATAAATATTCTGTCATTTTGGCGAACACTAAGATTGCCGCCGTGAGAGGAAATTAAGCCGGATACAAATAAATCACGCCCTATTTCCTTAAAAATTTCATTCATCCACGTTTCCCCCTTACCCTCCCACCAAAGGTGGAAAAACACTTATTTCATCACCGTCTCTGACCGGATTATCTTCTTGTACTACTCTACCGTTAATAATAATTAGAGCGGCTTTTCCCCCGTCTGTCTCCACACCTATTTTTTCCAATGCCATTTTTATGTCGCAATTGTTCGGAAGCTCCATTTCCAATCGGCCATTGGCGGCAGCTTCGGGAACCAAGTCACGGAAATTTGCAAACAATTTATAAGTGACCTTCAAGCTCAACCCCTCCTTCACTAAGAACCCACAGTGCGGCACCGTACATTCCGGCTTCATTACCTAATAGACTTCTAATAATTTTAGTCGGTCTCCTGTCAAAAAACAATACTTCTTCTTTAATTACTTCTTTGAGAGGATTTAAAAGAGTGTCGCCTGCATTAGAAACTCCACCGCCAATAATAACAGCATTCAAATCCAACAAGTTTAAAACATTAGCCAACGCAGTACCTAGATAAAAGGCTGCTCTGTTAACAACCTTCTCAGCAATGGGGTCTTTAGAACTTGCAGCCTGATAGATATCCTTTGCCGTAATTCTACTAGTAGAAAGCAAGCTTGACTGCTCACCTTTACCCAATAACCTGAGAGCCTCATCAATGACAGCCGGCGCAGCAGTATAAGTCTCTAAGCAGCCCCGCCTGCCGCATGAGCACAAATTAGTTTCACTAATATCAACAACCATATGACCAATTTCTACACCCATACCGCTGGCTCCTGTATATAATTTCCCATCTAGTATCAACCCGGACCCGATACCGGTGCCAATAGTTACCATTAGCAGGTTCTCCATTCCCTTACCACTACCCTGCCACCATTCACCTAATGCGGCTAAATTTGCATCATTGTGGGCATAAACAGGCTTTGTCAGCAAAGCCCGTAAATCCTTGACTAGTTCCTTATTGGACCAACGCAAGTTAGGAGCCATCACTACATATCGTCCCCTTTCAGACATTAGTGCAGGAACACCAATGCCTACCCCTTGAATATCCTCAAAGGAAACTTGCCGTTCATCAGACAGTTGTCGGATGATACTAACAATATTTTCTAAAACATGTTGATAGCCTTTCTCTGCTTCAGTTGGCCAACTGTTTTTCACCAATAACTCCCCATCGACACTAAATAGTGCCGCTTTAATATTGGTCCCGCCTAAGTCCACTGAGGCTATAACGCACATGAGATAAACACCCCTTTTTCAGTAGTGCATCTAAGTATTGTTTACATAAGTTTAACCTATTTACTAACATTTTAACAGATATGCTAAGTTAAGCGGCAAGTTAATATAAAAAGTTCCAAGGAAATTTCCTTGGAACTTTTTATATTGCTGCTTAAGCCATCTTAAGCTTATTCTTTATGCCTTGCTTATCAGTAAAGCCAATAATTCTATCTTTTTCCTGACCATTCTCCAGAAGTGCCAGCGTAGGAATACTCATAATTCCGTACTTAGCGGCGACTTGCGGGTTTTCATCAACGTTTAATTTCGCAATAGTAATCTCATTATTTTCTTTGGCTAATTCCTCTAGAACCGGCGCCATCATTTTACAAGGTCCACACCACGGTGCCCAAAAATCTACCAAGACTTTACCTTCTTTCACTGATTGGTCAAAATTAGCATCGGTTAACTGAACTATACCTGCCATTAATAATCACTCCTTCTAATTAAAATTATTTAAAATTGTCACATCTTTCAAAAATCCTAGCTAAATTAAACTAATTGCGCGGTGGGTACATAAAATCACACACTTCTTACAGCCACGACAATCATTGGTTACAAATCGAAAACCTTCATCATCGAGAATCGCTCCTGTCGGGCACTGTTCCATTGGCGGGCAATAATCTTCCTTAAGGCACTTATCTCCGTCAATTACTGCTCTTAAAATGGGCATTAACTACCGCCCTCTTTCTTGCCGACTAACCCGAGCAGGTACTCCAGTCGCTCTTCCAACTCCTCCACTTGTTCCCACATGCTGGGTTTAAGTGAATGAGCAGGCAGTCGCTTCCTCAAGTCCTCCAATTTGGATGATACGTCATTAATTTCTTCTTCAATATTCATTTGCATCCCCCACAGTTACGCCATATTATCTACTATATACCCCTTCAGGGTATCTATTTATTATTATAGTATAGTGTTTTTACGCTGTCAATAGCTATAGCAATCTTTTTGCTATAGCTATTGGGGAATTGCGAGATAGAAATAGAACCACAGAAGAAATCAGAATCTACGGTTTTAGTGTATCCCTAAATCATAATTAAGTTACAGATATTTTTTTATTTCTTCATCCACTTCATCGTCATATAAACCACTTTCATCATCCTTGGCAATCTGTTTATTACTTCTCGCTTTGCCACTGCCTTTTGTACGTTGGAGGTATACTACAACCGCTGCTAATCCGGCCCCAAGACCTATAATAGGCATTAGCCACGCGGTTAGATAAAATCCTTCCTTGGGCGGTGCTGCCAATATCTGCTGCCCATAAATACCCACATAATGATTAATGACTTCGTCTTTTGTCTTACCGGATTCTGCCATAGCGGCTACTTCTTGGCGCATCTGCTCCGAAAGCCCTCCCTCACAGGCGGCTAACGTCTTACCACAGAAATCTGGTGCCATAAAAAGATTTATTCCCGCCTGAGAAGTTAATTCCCCGGCCCAAGCTACGGAACCTGACAAACTAAATAAAACTAATGTGACAACTAATAGACGTAGGACTTTCAACTTATTAACCCCCTTACCAATTTAACCCCAGTATTAAATCTTTTCGCTATGTCTATACTTATCTCCTTCTATAAAATATAACGAAAAATCTCTCTAGTCAAGTAAATCTAAACAACTGAGAACAATTAATGGCCATTTTCTATATAAAGAAAGCCCTGTATTTCATAAAATACAGGGCTTAAACACTATAATCTAGCTATTTTATTTGCGACTTTTAGCATCCTGAATTAATTGTTCCAGCGAACTCTTAGTAGTCGGGTCTGGGTTTAATGCTAAAACTGCTTCCCATTGTTGGATTGCTTTATCATAATTCTGCATGGCTTCCATTAAGAACACACCATAGTTTCGTTTGGCCGTGAGATGTTCTGGATCTATCTCGAGGGCCTTATTAAAATATTCATCTGCTAAATCATATTGATTGCTATAAAACGCTGCTGTTGCCAAGTCGGTGGCCACGTTTGCATCCGGTTCACCGATTTCTAAAGCTTTTTTATATGCTTCCGTTGCTTTAGTCAGGTATTTTACACCGTCCTCAACCTGCTGCAGTCCGAAGTACTGAACTCCCAAATCATATGATTTATTGCCTAAATTCACTAACATAGTTGGGTTGTCCGGTGCTGCCTTTAACGCTTGTTCAAATTGCCTAATATCGGTTAACATACCCTTCACGGCATCGCCTCCTTGAGGAGCTTGAGTTTGGTTACTGCCTGTTGCGCCACCACTAGCCTGAGGGCTTGACCATATTGTAAAAGATAGTACAAGGCCAACAGCTAAAATAGGTGTAAAAACTAGGAAAATAATTTTATTATTTTTCCGCAAAAATTTCATCATAAGAAACTACCCCTCTCCATACCCAAAATTAACTCCGATTATTACTCACACGGTTATGATATTATAACAAATACTAACTGTCAATGTAGGTTGAAATAATATTTGCGGTAAATATGGTGAATTTTAGAAAAACAACCAACAACCAAAATAAGAAAAGCGGCACATTATCCCGCACCGCCTCCTATCAAAAGCAAACTGCTTTTGTGTATTAACCTCACCCAAAAGGGCTTCCGACAGGGCCGCAGTCGCTGCCAGTACTTCCCGAGCCGGCACCTTTTATCATGCCAAAGCCAGTAAACAACTGTTTAGTCTTACCTTCACATTTTGGACAAACAACTTTTTCTTTTTCACTCCAGGATACCCTCTTGGAGAAAGCTTCCCCACAATCTTTACATCTAAAATCATAATTAGGCATGAAAATCACCTCCGATTTATTTAACTAAGCCATAGGGCCATTGATAAAGCCCGCCGATTAAATTATACACCTCAGTATAACCTTTCTCTGCTAGCATTTGTGCTGCCGCTCCACTACGCGAACCAGAAGCACAAACAATGAGAATTTTTTTATCTTTTGACCACTTTTCTGCTTTTTCTGCCAGTTCACTAAAAGAAATAAGTTGAGAGCTTTCTATATGACCCTGCTGGTACTCCAGTTCAGTACGCACATCAATTACGGTAACTCCTTGATCTACCAACTCTTTCGCTTGCTCTGAGTCAGCCGACTTGTAACCGTTGTTTGAACAACCAGCAGATACAGTCAACATAATTAACAGTATAATTAAAAAATAACTTTGCTTTTTCATTAGAGTATCACCTCTGACAAATCCCCTACCAATTTAGTTTAGGTAAATAAAGATAAAAACAGGTAACGGCTTGTATAAATTTCCATTAATATTATTAAAGAAACTGAAAACCAAAAGACAATTTTATTCCATCGACTGCCCTTGGATTTATAATAAATCAGATAATAGGAAAAACCCAGCAATATAAATGTAATTGTAACAAATAACGGCTTATACTTGACAAATACCGCCAAGGAACCTAACCCGACACCGCTCAGACCGAGGGCAGCTAATACCAGCGGCATCAGTCAAGTAACACAAGAGAAAAACGCCGCCACAACTGCTCCTGCACTAGCAATCTTTTCCTTCATAGCAATGACCCCTCCCAACAAGCTAGCTTCTATTATACTTTCTTTCGTTTTCGCTGTCAATATGGGGCACTGCTTTTTTCTGTATTTTGCCACTGTCTGCCAATGGCAAAATACAGGTGAATTCCGTACCTATCCCAACCTCACTTGTTACAAAAACCTTACCGTCATGCCCGTCAATAATATTTTTAACTATGGCCAGACCTAACCCTGTCCCACTGTCTTTCCTAGTCCTAGCTTTATCTACTTTATAAAAGCGTTCCCAGACATAATCCAATTCTTTCTCCGGTATGCCGGAGCCAGTATCTTTAATTTTTATCTCAGCAGCTTCATTTTTCGTAACGCTTATTGTTATTTTCTCCCCTGCTTTAGTATGCCTTAACGCATTATCAATCAAATTAACTAGTACCTGATGCAATCTATCGGCATCACCGTATACTAAGATCCCTTCTGCTGCAGTGCACAAGAGTCTGACATTTTTTTCAACCGAGAAAGGAAACATTTTTTCTGTAACCTGTTGGGCCAAAGCGCCCAGATCCAGCATGTCCATATTCATAGCCATTTTTCCATTTTCCATTTGTGTTAAATCCATTAAATCGTTTACCAGGCGTCTGAGACGTAGAGTTTCATCTAGAAAAATCTTAATATACTGTTCTCTATCCTCGGGTCGTTCCGCCATTCCGTCCTGCATCGCTTCAGCGTAGCCTTGCAAATACGTTAACGGAGTGCGCAACTCATGCGAAACACTAGCCAAAAATTCCTTTCTTAACCTTTCCAACTCTCTTTCCTTGGTAACATCCTGTAATAGAGCCACTGCACCTACTGGTTGTTCCTTATCCCAAAGCGGGGCCATGCGAACAGCAATTATCTTATTAGAGGTTATTAATTCGCCTTTAATACTTGACCCATCATCCATTATCCTGGTCATCCACTGATTAAACTTAACTGATTGTTCTTGACCAAGCTTTTCATCGCTTAGATGAAGCAGTTCTTTAGCCTGGTCATTTAGGAAAATAGTATTACCGGAACTGTCAAAAGTTATCACACCATCTGACATGCTGCTGACAATATTAGCAAATTTTTCTTTTTCTTGGGATAATGCTTCCGTATGATTTTCTAATTCCCCCGCCAAAAAATTCAAGGAGTTACCCAGCAACCCTATCTCATCATCACCTTTAATCGGCATCCGTCCTTTAAAATCGCCACTGGCCATCCTGTGGGCAATATCTTTCATCTGTAACAAAGGCAATGATAATCGCTTAGTCATAAAAAATCCAAGTACCGTTGCCAGCATTAACGCGCCAAAGCCAGCAAACAAAATAATTCTACGCATGTCCGCTATAGTCTGACTTATAGGCTGTACGGGGGTGTAAATTAGCACAGCACCTATTACTTTATCCTGATGCTTTATTGGTACGGCAGTATTTAACATAGCCATGTCAAACTGAGCGTTAAATCCCCGGGTCGTAACGGTTTCACCGTCCAGAACTCTTTTTACGTCATCAGTATTTAACTTAGTGCCGGGCTGCATCCCCATCATACCGCCGCAGGACTTGACCAGTCCGTCCCTATTAACCACCATCACTGAAGAACCTATGATATCCTCTAAAATCTTTAGCTGATCAACCGCATAATTGTCACCTTGAGAAATTGATTGGGCCAAGCGGCGCCCGTCCTGAACCATTTCTTGCTGCTTTAGATTATAATAAAAATTTTCCATCAGTTGCGTCAAAAAACCGCCCAATACTATAAATGTAACTACTACCAATATCACTGTAGCCAACCACATTTTTCCTACAATACTACGTATGAAATTCATTTTAAGTCACCTCAAACTTGTAGCCTACACCCCAGACAGTATGAATATACTTGTCAGAACCGGTACACAACTTCTCCCGCAAGTTTTTGATATGAGTGTCCACAGTACGTAGGTCCCCAAAATAATCATAGCCCCAGACCCGTTCCAAAATAGCTTCTCTCGTAAAGACTTTTCTTTGGTTTTTCCCTAGGAATAGCAGCAAATCGAATTCCTTTGGCGTTAAGCTGATTTCCCTACCTTTAAATAGGACTTTTCTCGCTGAAATATCAATAAGCACATCCTTAAATGCCAACGCATCCCCAGTATTGTCCAGAGCACTAAATTCTTTTGTCCTTCTCAAAAGTGCTTTCACCCTGGCAACTAACTCTCTTGGGCTAAAAGGTTTGATAACGTAATCATCTGCACCCAACTCAAAGCCTAACACTCTATCAATTTCATCTCCTCGAGCAGTCAGCATAATAATTGGTACCTTAGAAAACTGCCTGATGCTCTTGCAAACGCTTAAACCGTCCTGTACAGGCATCATCACATCTAAAATAATCAAATCATAGTTGTTTGCTTTAGCAAGGTTTATGGCTAATTCGCCGTCTGACGCTTCGTCTACCCCGAAGCCTTCTTTTTCCAAATACATTTTTACTAAATTCCGCATCTGCTTCTCATCGTCTGCAAATAATATCTTTCCGTCCAACAATAATCACCCCTTCCTAAGTTGAAATCATTATTAAAAAAGAACAAAAACATTTCATGCCTTCCGGCACTTAAAGGTAATGCTTTTGCACCCAAGGGCATTAAGATCGA
>JADQBR010000078.1 GCA_016278515.1 Bacillota bacterium | reverse complement strand
CTCTTTTAGCATAATAATATCATAATTATGCTAATTTATCAATCTATGGTGAAAACCTAGCAAAACTTGCGCATAATACTCTTTTCAGCATTACCGAAACTTAAAAGATTGATGTTCAATCTGCTCAAACCACGCAACGCCAATATAAAAAGAGCAACCTCATCGGTTACTCTAGTAATTGGAGCGGGACTCAGGAATCGCACCCGAACCAAGGCCTGGACGGCGATGGTCCAAAAAGTGGATCCCGCATGAAATGTGGATATCTCCACACTCTCGTTCTAGGTTGAATAGATACAATTTCACCTTTCCAATTTACTTTTAATGAAGTACTTCCAAAAATATTCTTTTCCATTACTATTCTCATTCCTTATTACAACATTCTGATCAGAAAATTTCCTACTCACTTAAAAGTTTCTTTGACTTTTAATGGTTCTATCACATTACTCATTTCTCATTTAGCATTTCAAATTCTGCTCTAAACGCCCTTTTCCGGGAATACATTTTTTTATAATGATCTATTACAGCCATTCTTCCATGCGGCTTTCCATTTGACTCCAATGCTTCACCTAATGCTGCTATCAGTACAGCTACCTTATAGTAACTTTTCCGATGACTTCCTCCTACAACGGCCTCTGTCCTTCTATCAACTTCTTTTTTCAGCCATTTTGTATACTTCTCATATTGTTCATTCGTTAAAGCTACTTTTTCCTTCCATGTAAAAAAACGGTCTGTAAAGTTCTTAATATCGTCTTCCTTATATCCTAACCTGTATTCTATCCCATCTATCAACCGTTGTCCGGCTTTTGTAAGCTTTTCATTTTGATTCAGCAGCAAAATAAATAGTGGAACAGCAATCCCTTTAAACTGGCTGCTCCAACCCAATTGGGTTTTATCTTTATTACAATATTCAAAAATGCAATCAAACTCACCATTTAAAAACCTAATTACTTTTTTATGGTCCTTTGAAAGATAATTCACCAGCAGCTGTTTATTATGATTCCCTTCCCACACAGGATTTTCCGGTAATGCATTTGCATACTTCGCCACTCTGTCTACAATGTCTTTATAGTCCGGAAGTTCAAATAACCGCAAATAGTGATTTAGCGTTGATTCGGCACGAAAAGCCGCTTCATAACATTCTTTAATTATATCCGCATGCCCTAACTGTTTAGCAGCCTTCGCTGTTAAATCAGCGATTTTTCCCCTGACAACTAGATTTTCAGGCAGCATGCCAATAGATTCCAACCCTAGCTTTTCACATTCAATCTCTTTTTGTTCATTCAGTAGCTGCTGACAAGCATATTCATATAAAACTGGATGTTTCGCCGATACTTCTTTTGCTATTTCACATAAACGGCCGATGCCCCCCTGATATATGCATGCACCCGACAGCAAGTCTCCTGCCATGTCTCCATCTGTATTTTTCAGAAAAGAAATCCATTCCTCTATAAAAACATCTATCCCTTTAAGCTCTTCTGGGCCTACAATAAAAATTTCTTCTACTTTTGTGTCCTTGCACATACCCCATGAAAAATACCGGTATAGTGCAGCTGCTCTTTCCTCACCTTCAGCAGCCTGATATTTTGCATACATCAAATTCAAGACAATCTTCTTCAAATCCAAGCTTGCCAGCTTTTCATCCACAAGTTCCTTCAGTTCCAGTTCCTGACTCTCCCCAGTATCGCAATCTATTGCCGCAAATGACATGTTACAAAGCTTTTCATATAGTTCTGAGGCCTGCTTGTATTCTTTTTGGAACAATAAATCTTCAGTTGCTTGAAATGCTCTTGAAAGTTCTTTTCCTATTCCAAAAGCATCAGAATATTCATACGAATAATCGCTGTCCCAATAGCTTTCTCCATATTCCTCATAACCACTGCACTCAAAATATATTTCCTGTTCTTCAATTTTTCTGCACCAGTCCTCTATTTCTTTTTTTATATAATTGTCGGGACAACAAGCTTGTTCTTCCAGCAAAGATTCTAAAAATGCAGTTCTTTTATGTTCTTTTGTGGTTCTGGCCATATTATGTATCCATTGATTTTTTTCTGTTTCAGTCATAATGGACAGCTTTTCATCCACTGCTTTCAAAAATTCATTGTAATTCACTTTTTTTAATATCTCCTTCTTCTTTTGGTGAAACCATATTCTTTTTTTAATCTTTCGAGCATTTCAAACACAACCGGGCAAATGCTTGCCGATGTCAAAATACTCAGTAAACTCCACAGTCTCTCAGGTTTGTTTGTAAATGGGTAGTCTTTGCAGTTCAAAGGTTTGCAGGGTTTAATTGCACAACCACCATCTTCCATAAGGAAACAGCAAGGCTTCACATTAAGTAGAGATTCGCCCAGGTCTTCTTTAATATATTTATCTTTAAACCCTTTTTCCGTCATCTTGAGAAAAGCCGAAACTGACTTTAATTCGTACTCCTCGAAACTTGCGGAATATTCCTTGCAGCAATTCCTGCATTTATTACAATCGTAATCTGAAAATAATTCATTATGTAATTCTAAAAACTGCTTGTCCAATTTATCCTCATCTGCATGATCTTTTAAAAATGCACGGAAAGCATAATTTTCTTCTTCAACTCTATTAAATGCCTCGGATACTTTTGATGGTTCAATCATAATAGCCGCCTCCTTTATCTACTAAAATGTAGATTGTGCTATTTTTCACCTTCTATAAATAATACATGTGGATTTTACCACATAAATACAAAGAAGCCAACCACAGCAGGAATCACCAAAAATTAAGAAGAAATAATGTACTATAACGATTATAGGTCTGTTTTTTCCAACGCTTCAACAGCCAAACTAAATCTAATGAGCTATGAGCTTAATAAGAAGGAGTTTATGATATGATGCCTTTTCAAGTAATTGACTTTCACGCTCACTTCCCTGCACATCACACCATGATCAAAAGAGGGATTCACCCTCTTGTGAAGGAATACTCCCAAAAATTTCGCAAGCGCTGGCGTCAAGAATATGACTTTCCCGAACCCCAGCTGGAGCATCCGGGAAACCGTGTGCAGATCGAACGCTGGGCATCGGAAGTTGATAAGTATGGTTTAAAGAAAGTTGTGTTTTTAACCGGGGGCGGTAACGAAACTCTTGCTCAGTTTGTTAACGAGCATCCTGACAAATTTTTAGGCTTTGCTCACCATGATCTGTGTGCACCGGATGCCGTGAATAAACTCAAATACGCCTTAGATGAACTCCACCTTGTCGGTTACAAATGGTTTGGCCCCCTCACAACCTTACCGTTTGAGAGTCCTGAGCTAAAGCCTTTTTGGACCCTATTAGCCGAGAGAAAGGTTCCCGTGCTTATTCATTTTGGTGTCCTTGGTGGCCCTGGCGGTGTGGTTTACCATCCCCGGATTAACCCGCTTACTCTTGCCCCAGTGGCCCAGACTTTTACTGATATTCCCTTTGTAATTCCCCATTTTGGAGCGGGATATTATCAGGAACTTCTGCATTTAGCCTGGTCAAGCCCCAATATTTATATTGACACTTCAGGGTGTAATGACTGGATGCAATGGTGTCCGTATCCGCTTACCCTAAAAGACCTCTTTGCCAAAGCACTGGATACCGTGGGGCCAGAGAGGATAGTTTTCGGAAGTGATTCCAGCTGGTTTCCCCGCGGTTGGGCTAAAAGCTATTTCGATAGCCAAGTTGGTGTTTGTACCGAGCTGGCAATAAATCAACAAGAAATGGACTTGATTTTCTATGGAAATGCATCTAGGTTATTGGGTCTAGACTAATCCCGGGCGGATTGAATTAAACAGCAGGTACGAAATTAGCCGACGAATTTCCTGAGGATCCTCCATACAGCACCATCCCCTCTCGGGCTATTTGTCGCTCGATGGTGGGGGTGGATTTGCGTTGGTTAAACTTATTTGTTTTGCTGACTATTACATCCACAGGCATTGTTTTTTTGTCTCGGATTGCTCTGTGAATTAGCCTCATGGCATCAATTTCTCGAATATCCGCGTTCTCCGGCATCACCACGTAAATGTCCAGATCGGACTCAGCATGCGGCGTACCGTTCGCATAGGAGCCGAACAGGATTATTTGCTCCACAGGGACGGTGTTCACAATGATATCTTTGAGAATGTTCAATTCATCCTGGATTTCTTTTTCCACCTCGGCACCTCCATTTATCAAGCATTCCCGAATAGTTTCGTTATTACCACACCTGCCTTGGATATAATAATTATATCATAATTTTTGGAAAAAAGTGAGGGATTCAGTAATAACGCCTTTGCAGCATTGCAAACATAAAAAGAGCAACCTCATCGGCTACTCTTATGTACTGGAGCGGGACTCAGGAATCGCACCCGAACCAAGGCCTGGACGGCGATGGTCCACCTAGTGGATCCCGCATGAAATGTGGTGGAGACGAGGGGGTTCGAACCCCTGACCTCTAGACTGCCAGTCTAGCACTCTCCCAGCTGAGCTACGCCCCCACATTTATTTTTAGTGCAAGAAATATTATGCCATAAAAAGAGCAATTTTGCAAGCAAACTCGGCTAGTAATATTTTACGATACTGCCAATTCTAAAAACTTATCCTGGGATAAGTAGAATATCTTCTCTTTTTCAGTTTCGCCCAGAGGTTGAAAACCTAGTTTCTTGAATAAGTTCATTGAGCGCTTGTTTTTACGGTGGATTTTGGCATACAACCCATCCAGACGCATATTAAAAAACGCGACCTTCAAGCCTTCCCAAAGCGAGCTTTTACCCAATCCTTGACCCCATTTATCTTTTTCGCCAATGGCTACAACTATTTCACCTTCAGTCGCTTTATTAACAAGCCGCAAATAGCCAATAGGCTGTTCATCATCAGCATCTTCAACTAAAAAAAATCGACCTTCTTGGTTTAACCGGTGGGTAAAGAGACTATTCGGGCTTTTAATTATGGCATTTCTTAGGTTTTCACCAACGCCTTGCTGTTCATTAAGATATCTATTTACATCCGAATCCTCTACCCACTTCAACAACTGCTCCAAATCTTCACGGAAGACCTCTCTCCTGAGCGTAACATCTTTTTCACTCATCCAACCACCCTTTCGGATTAAATAAGCTTTTGGTTCAGCTAAATAAAAACAGCCGCCAAATGTCTGCAGCCGTTTAATTGTAACAAAAACATCATAACAAATTGTATATAAAAATGTCAAATTTAACTCAGTACCTTCTTTTGCTCAACTTCCCATTCTTGAACCCACGGCATCAAATAAACATTACCTCTCACAACAGTCCACTTATGGAAAAATTCTTTGCTACCGGTAATGTCCCTCCTGCAATACGGGCAAACCCATTTACCTGTACTGCTGGCGGAATAAGATCTACCTTGACAATGCGGGCAAGCTTTATACGGCACTATGACCCCTCCAATTCAGTTGGTAAGTTGGTAAGTTAAAAGTTGGACAGGTTTAAAATCCTAACCAACAAATTACTGTCTAGTTTATCGGATGTCCAGCCACTTAAATGGTTCTTCCATTTTTTGCTTAAAGATTTTCCTGCGATAAGCAATTATTTCTTTTACAAGCAAAATGGCAATTAGCATTATTGGGACAAGCAGTAGATATTGATTACGAAAAATAATAACAAGGTAGCCAAAATAGGGTAATACAAAGAAAGTTTTCCCTATTACGGTATTTGAATACACTAAATCGGGGTCTGATTTTTCATTAGCATCGCCTTTAGTAATGTAGTTATTATCTTTGTCAATTAAAACAACTCTATGGGTCACTAAAGCACTGGTTGAAGTCTCTTTGTAAGTAATCACATCACCAAGTTCTATCGTATCCGAGGGTACGGTTTTAACTCCGATAATTGCCCCGACCGGCACCTTCGGCTCCATACTGCCGCTGATAACAACCAAAAGTTTATAGCCAAGGAAGGTACCTTGTGTAGCAATACTAATTCCGCAAAAAACCAAAAATAGTATTAATAAAATAGATAATATGCGCCTCATGAAAAACCCCCATGGAAAAGCATCTTGTATTTGACCGGTTATCAAGTTCCTTGCAATCCAAGCCCAACTAAGAAGTAGTAACCCTCCAATATTTGCCATATTTTTATAACTTATTATATCAATAAGCCTCTTCAATATTTGTCGCAACAAAAGGGGCAATTCAAAACAAATTCCGTCAACTTTTCGACGACATATTCTAGAATTAGTTACCAGCCATAAATATACATAAAAAAAGAGCCCATATTTGGCTCTTTCTACAGCATTCTTTTATATTTATAGCGTAAGTTGTTAAATTCAAAGATATCGTCTTCTGTTACCTTGGAACCTATTCTAACCATTAGCATGTTAGCGGGGTGTGATATAATTTCCGGGTCATCAGTGCCCATGGGAATCATGTCCACTGTACCCATCAGTCTGCTCATTAGGTCTCTGTACTTCCACTCATTTAAACCCGTACCTTTTAAATCCCAATGCCAATAATATTCCGTTGCGAGCACTATGTACTCTTCAAATAACACTTCCGCAAAAGCAACTGCTAACAACGATTTGCCCAGCCCGTAATTCCTCCATGCAGGGCTTATTTCTATGGCACCCAATTCGACAATATTATTTAGTGAACTCTCACTCCACCGTTCAAATTCCTCGGGTGCATGAAAAGTAACGTAACCAATGATTGTATCTTCATATCTAGCTACAAAAACCTGTCCATGTTTCATGCCGGTTATAGTAATTAGTGCTTCCTTCTGCTGTTCAGGAGGTCTAAAAGCACGCAAGCCGCCTTCCATTTTCCAAGCAGTTAGTTCTTCCTCGCTAACCGGACCAGTAACGAATATCTGACCCTTATCGGTGTGACGGGCCACTAATCGCGTCTCTAATTTGCCAGTATCCAGATTTCCTGCCATAATCGTCTTTTGAGTCACAAAGACTCACCCCCAAATTATTAACTGGATACAATTTACTGTTCCCAGCTTGACTGCATTATACCTGGAAAAGGCCCGTATATTCAATAACTTCAACTAAAGTTCCAATGTTAAAATAGTTTTAAATTATTAGATAAATCTGTTATCGGCACACAATTGTAGCCTGCTCCGGGTCCCCTTTCATAAGAAATTTTGGGTCCATAGTTTTCTCTACGGAAAGAATATTTTTTTCGGAGATTTCATCCCGCCTTGGCTTAGGAGGAAACGCAGCCGGATCGTCTTTCATTGTTTCGGGCAATGAAACCTTGACAAACTTTTTATATTTATCTAGCCAGTGTTGAGGCACACGCTCCGGAACACTTTCTTCTAACATTTCCGCCCATAATGCACTCCAAACACGTGGAACCACTCGCCAAAAGTCATAACCCCCGCCGCCAGCAGCCAACCACCTACCGCTGCAATATTTATGGGCTAACCTATGCAGACCATTCGCTGCATGCGCAAAGGAATTAGTAGTAAGTGAAAGGTGAGCCAGCGGATCAAATTCATGACTATCGCAGCCATGTTGGCTAACAATAATATCCGGCTTAAACTGGGCTATAACCTTTGGCACTACCTTATCAAAAACCTCCACAAATGAGCAGTCTTCAGTAAATGGTTCCAAAGGAATATTTACTGCATATCCAAAACCTGCTCTACTTCCTCGTTCATAGATGGTGCCTGTTCCGGGAAATAGATATCTGCCTGATTCATGCAGGGAAACCGTCAGCACATTAGGGTCATCATAAAACATCCATTGGACGCCATCACCGTGATGTGCATCAATGTCCACGTACACCACTTTCATTCCCTGTTTTCTAAAAAACGCTATGGCAACTGCTAGATCATTGTAGATACAAAAACCTGAAGCCTTGGCCCGTTGGGCATGGTGCAGGCCTCCGGACAAGTTTAAAGCATGATCAGCCTGACCGGAAAGAATACGTTTGGCACCACTAAGAGTACTTCCTACCAGCAAACAAGCGGCCTCATGCATCTTAGCGAAAATAGGATTGTCTTCAGTGCCCAGTTCGTAATATTGTGTGTCCTGTTCATCTGCTGCACCATTACCACCTGTTCTTTTTACAGCATCGATGTAATGGTTTTCATGTACCAACAGTAGGTCTTCCAGTTGAGCATCACTAGGCGGCATAACGCAACCAGGTTTGAATAGCCCAATATCCTGCATTAAATCAATAGTAAGTTTAATCCGTAAGGGATTGAACGGATGTTGTGGCCCAAAGTTATATGACAACAGTTCAGGTGAATAAACCAAATATGGACTTCTACTCATCCTTATCCTCTCCTTTAGCAAAGGGCCTGATCATCTTATAACCGGCATTTGCTATCTGAGAAATGATGTCTGTCGGATCAATGGTTCTGAGCCGTAAGGTTATCAGTCTATGCTTTGATGATGAGTCAGGTCTGATAAAGCAGCTGGCGATACTGACTTTATGATCTTTGACAATATTAGTAATCTCTGCCAGAGGCCCATAGCGCTCGGGAACCCTAATCTCCAGTGTTGAACCGGGGTCGATGGCTCCAGTCAGCTCTACTAATGCCCGTAACAAATCCGTTTCCGTCACAATCCCTATCATCCGCTTTTGCCGAATAACAGGCAAGCAGCCTATTGTATGTTGATACATTAACATTGCGGCATCTTCTAAATAATCCAAAGGGTGAACGCTAATTACATCCTCTATCATAATCTGTTTAATTTTGGTTCGTTGAAGCAGTTGAGTATCCTCATTACTAAGCACTGAAGGGCTAACATCCCTCAAGTCACGGTCTGATACTATTCCCACCAAGTCGTTTGCCTCTGTCACAGGAAGGTGCCTTATTCGATTAGCCCTGATTATTTGTAAGGCATCCAACACTGATTTTTCCGGATGAATAGTTATTACTTCTTTTCGCATAACTTCTTCTATAAGCACCGATATCAACTCCTTAGTACTATTCTATTAAGAATATTCTGCAATAGATACCGGTTTCCTTGTTTACCATAAAGAAAATTAGTTGCAGTACAAACTTTTACAGATAGAAAACTGCCCGCTAAGGCAGTTTCTTTTAATATGCTTCAGAAAGTTAATCTTTATTTACACTTCTGTTTTTGTTAAGCCCTTGTATGCAGTTTCTTCCTGCTCGCTTGTGCTCTGGCTGCTGAGGTTTGATGTTTGCGTCTGGGCTGCAGTTAAGTTTTGAGTTTGGTTTTGGTTCTGGCTCTGGTTTTGGTTTTGTTCTGAATCTTGTAGCCGTTCATAGACTTGTTCTTTAGTCATGCCACTAGCGTCAATCACCAGGGATTGGGTCACCATATCCTGCATGCCCATCACATTTTCGTCCTGCCCACTGATGATAACCGCAGAAACATTATGTAATTCGGCCTTACTCTCGCTTAACGGATCCAGTGATGCAATTTCGTAACCCTTCTCTTGCAAAAATGTACCAATGTTTTTTAAAGTCTGTTCTACAGCAACTCGTTTTTTCATGACATCCACCTCCTGTAATATTATGCTCATTCTCTCCATTCTCTATCCAATGGTCATTTATATAAATGAGGCAGATATCTTTTACAGAGGTCGATATTTAAATAGTTCATAAACCCTTCATTCCTTCTATATTCTCTCAGAAGGTTATAGTCAAGTTCGGCCACGATTATTTCATCTTCGTTGTAGGTTTTGGCCTCGGCCAAAATTCCGTCCTTCTTTTGAGTAAGCTCTAATGGGGCATAAATGCCTGATCTGCCTGTTAAAGTGATACCTAGAAGCTGCCCCACCATGCTGGATCTAATGCCAAATACTGTACTTTCTTGCACCCTTGGCCAAATCCCCCTCAGTTCCTTCCAGAAGTTATACTCGTCAGGATTTGCCGCAGGAATAATTACGGTTTCAGCCCCCTTGAGTACCGAAGAACGAAAAGTTTCAAAATATGTAGCATCCATGCAAATTGGGAAAGCTAGTTTACCAACGGGAGTGGGGAAAACAGATAGTTCCTCACCACAGCTTAATCCCCATTCTAGCTCCAGCGGTAGTAAATGAAGCTTTTGCTGTGTACCTATTATGACTCCATCGGGACCAAACAAGTAGCCTTGGTTAATGGTTTTATTATAGCCATTGGAAACCAAGATACTTCCTGCCATTATATGTACTTTGAAATTTGAAGCAAGGTAACTAAAGACAGTCTCAAAAACTTGTCTTGTCACCGGAGATAGGTAATTAAAAATATCCGCTACTTTTACCTCACTTCCTAAATCCGCCATAGTTTGAGACATATCTGCGTTTTCTGATATTCCCGGAAGCATGCCAACTAAATGAGCAGCATTATCTTCCGGGAAAACAACCAATTGAGCTCCCTGCCTGACGGCTTCTTCAACATAATGATACATAATATCCGCATATTCAATGGGATTCTTAACTAGACTCAATTTACCTTGAACAGCAGCTACTCTTACCTGATTAGATTGAGGAGGCTCAGCGTGGCAATATGATTTAGAGTCTAAGAAAGACTTTATCCGCCCTGGCCGGCTCTTAAATAATAAATATCTAAGCAGCATTTGTTCTTGAAAACTTTGAATTTTACCCAATGTCTGCCACCTCTTTATAACAGTTCAGAAAAAAGCTCTTTGTATAAGTGTTTATTATAAAAGTTATGAATAGGGTAATTTTTTATTACTTCGGCCAATTTGTGATAATCCAAGGATGCAGCAATGTAGGGAGCAGCATCCTGCTCTTCGCTAATAAAACCCGTTTCCCCTTCCGTTAGTTCACAGGGACCGTGAATGATGGATTTCCCTTCGGTTGCATGGCCGTTAATACTGCCGGTGAAACCAGATTCTAGCGCAAAAACTTGATTTTGTTGTACCTGCTGCCAAATACCCGACCACTGACGCCATGGATTGTAAGGCTTAGGTAAAAAGGAATATGCTATGAAAAGATTTGCACCCTGCAGGCGTAAAATCCTGCCGATTTCAGGTATAAAAACGTCATCGCCTATTAAAAGCCCGATGCTGCCGATAGGGGTCTTAGCTACTTTAAGTTCATTGGAAATGGAAATACCAATATTATTTTTATCATGGGTTTGGTCTTGAATTAATAGTATTTCCCCGCAATTATCTATCAACCAACAGCGTGAATATCTTTTGTTGCCATCCTTAAGGTAGGCGTGGAGAGCCAGATAGAGATTGTTAGTTTTAGCTATCAGCGAATACCTTCCTAACCGTTCAGCCAGAATCTTCTGCCCTAAATAGTCTGCTACAGCCATAGAAGGCAATACTAGTAAGTCCACCTGTTCATTTGAATCCTTCTTTATTCCATCAATTAGTTTTTCTAGTTCCATTTCGTAGTGAATGTTAGGATTTAACGCTATTATCGTCTTAATTCTATTTATCACTTTAATCACCCGAATCTTAATTATTACAGAAATATTCCCATAAACTGTAGGACAAAAATCCTGCGCAGGTTGCAAACGCAGCACCGGTTAACGCTTTTCCCGTCTGACTGGAATAGGTCTCTGAAGCAAAACCGTTATCCATGGAAATTCGACCTAGAACATCCAAAGCCTCGTCGGCCTTATGACTAAGGAGACTGTTGCAAAGGCTAAATACCCATGGATGGGGTGCGTGTTTTGAACCTACTCCTGCATACAAACCCCGGCAGTAATACGGATTATTATCTGAAAAAATCCAGGTAACTGTATTTTTGTACCGGAGGTCATTCTGTCGGCAAAATCCATACCAAGAGAGGAGCTGCAAACTTCCCGGTGGTGCGTCGTATAACTCAAAGTTTCCTCGTCCATCGGTTGCCCATGCGAACATCTGGCCGGTTGGACCCTTTATTAGACAGTATCTGTAAATATTCTTTTTTAACTGCTCTGCCTCGTTATTAAAGCGTTGGTACCCACCTTTACTGCCCATTAGCAAATAAATCCGAGCAATTTCCTTAAAAGCCCTCCAACAAATAACGTTATCGTAAGTTAGGTAGGGAAAGGAAACCGGGTCGTCGGAAGGATCTAGAAAAGTACGATAAAGTCCTAGCTTAGTCTTATTAGAAAGTATCTTCTGCATTACTTTATCTAAACCCTGTCTAAGGCTATCATCTCTTAGTATTGAGCAATCTTTGGTCCATTTTAGATAACTTGCTAAGGCAATAATATATGCAGCAGCCTGATCAAGTTCAAAACCGGGATATAGGACACTTCCATCAATATAATGAGCATGCTCTCCGGCATGTTCCGTATGGCGGCTGAAAACCGCCAATAATATTTCTTTTGCCCTAGCTTGGGAAACTAGCAAAATTGCTGGAAAAGACCACAGCAAGGAGTCCCTTGCCCAAAAAGCACTGCTGACATAGTAACGTGTGCTGCGGGATGTCACCGGTACAATCTCACCCGTATCAACTGCTTTACCTACTGCGTAAAAGTAATTAAACCAATAATTACGGTAAAAAAGTGTCCTAAAGCGGTTACGGGGAAAACTAGTTTTATGTTTGTTAAGCCAGCTTACTGTTTCCTTGTATAAAAAATACCAGCCCTGCCGTCGCAGATGAATAACACTGGTAGCAGCACCGTCTGGTTCTTTGTTTACTGCTGCATAGAGAGTGAAGGAAGCCCTTTCACCGCAGTCTAATGAACAACTCTTCTGAAGCTGATACCCTTCAGCACTGACCCGACTCTCGAGCCAGTCAATATCACCACCTAGAGCCAAAGAAGGGATTAATCCATAGGAACCCGTACTTAATACTAGCGTTTTTGTCCAGTCGTCAAATACCACCTGTTTGTCTTTTAACGGAAAGGAATTAAAAATGCTTCTACTTACACATCGAAAGCAGCCGGAAAAACCCAAACGCAATTGATGCCGCTTGTCACCCCGATTTATTATCGCCAGCCGATAGAGGAAACCTTTCGTGTTGACCGGCGCCAAAACTTCTGCCACTATCTCCAAGCCTGCAAGACGGATTTTACCCCTGGGAAGCCAATGTTCCATCATACTCCACTGAAACTCTGTTTTTAAGACACGGCCATCGACTTCTACGTAAGGCTTTATGAGCCCCTCCTCTCCTCCCTCAAATTGTATTAGACTGTTAGTTAGTTGGTGAATTAGCCCAACTTGTCTGATGGTCCCCTCCTTATTGATAAAGGGCACACTAACATAGTCGTTACCTGTAAGCAGCCAATAATCTGTGGCTATAAGCCGAGGCGGTCTTGTTAACAGCATAATCAAAAACCTCCAAAGTATAATCTTCACAAAATCTTTATATTTTTATCATAAGAAATACACAACTATCTATTATACTTATCATTGAACAAACTAGTTAATACTACTAAAGGAGGTGACTAAGGATGAAAAAGCTAACTATAGCAATAGTTGTTATATTTGTAATTGCCATGGCTGCACCGGCAATTGCAAGCGATTCTGATAATAGTAAGTTATCTAATCTCTTTAAGCAAATGTTTGAAATCAGAAAACAAATCGTTGAGGAATACGCAGAAACGGGACAAATAACAGACGAACAAGCAGACTACATGATAGACAATTTTGATGAAATGGAAAAGTATCATGAAGAAAATGGTTACGCCCCAGGGTATGGCATGATGGGCCCAGGAACTGGTTGCGGCGGCGGCCAAATGATGGGTGGCTACGGCCAGGGATACGGTCCCGGCGGAAACTTTGCACCCCAAGGAACCAGCAGTCAAACATTGTAGAACCAACCCCTCCCCATTTTTCAATTGACATAGATAGCCTACCAAAGGGTAGGCTTTTTTTCTTGTCTCCTACCCAAGTAAATCTTCTACTAACAGCACATGTTTTCTCTGATATGGCACATATTATTAATTAAAGGCCATCAAGGTAAGGAGGAAGCTTGGAAATGTTTCATCAGGTAAATGGCAGTCTTCGAGGTGTTAAATCCGAACGTTTCAGAAAGCTGCGAAAGCAGCTGGTACCTCTCGGTTATGAATTTTCCAAGGATTACAGTTTTAGCAAAGAAGGTACTGTTGAAGCGGCGATTAATGAATTAGTTCCTGTCTGTGAAGAGCTGGGCTGGGATGCCGAAAAGGATCTCAAGCTAACAGAAACAAACCTAGACGGTGCTGACGAAACAAAATACGAAAACGGTAGAATTATCCGCAAATTTCCTAGAGGCGTATAAATATTTTGTAGTTTTATAACACCCTGACACAGGGTGTTATTAATTTTTGCAGGAATTTGGCCCCTCAACGTGAAAATAGTCTATAAGATACGTGTTCAGAAAGTTCATCGTAGCAGGAGCAAGAAGTTCAAGGCGCGAAGGCTTTCACCCAAGGGCATTAAGTGCGACTAAGCCAACAAGTTGGCAAGTCTTCTTTAAGTGACGCGGAGCGTACTGGTGCGTACGTGAGCATTCTCAAAGACTGAGCAACGCAGAAAATCGCTGCTCACCTGCGGTGGACTTTTTGAACATCCTCTATAGCTAATTAAATTAATCAACAGGGGCAATATGACTACCATGAGAGACTACTTCAAGTATATCTTAAAACCTAACTCTATATATATTTTAGTGGCCGGCCTTTCTATGCTGGTGATTTCATTTTCCGTGCTAGGCTACCTTTTTAATGCCTCGCAGCAGGAACTTGAAACTTCCTTATTGCAAAAAGCCGGGACCGCCGCTATGTTTACTCAGGGCATGATTGACCAGACTGCTTCCATTATAATCAGTGCCGAAGAGGCCTCCCCAATAATCGACCAACATCCAGAACAAGCTAATAAGTATCTAAAGCAATTGGCAAGTAACTTTTCATATATAAAAGCAATAGCTGCAGCAGATGAGGATGGACATATTTTCGCTACTTCTAATGTAATGCCCAGTTTTAATGTGGCAGACCGCCCTTTTTTTACTGAAGCCCTTGAACAGGGAAAAGTGGTCGTTTCCGACAGCATTCCGGACAAACTTGATGATACCATTATTATTGCTGTTTCCAAGCCATTGTATGATGAAAAACATCAATTCAAAGGGGTAATTTATGCATTAATTCCTCTAAAAAATTTAACTCACTTGGTTTCCAGTATTAGATTAGAAAATCAAGAAACAATCTTTTTATTAGATAGCATGGATGTCCCCTTAATTCACCCAAACCAACAATTGGTTAAAAGCCAGAAGCCTCTGCGCACTTATTCGGAACTAAGAGAAAACCATAATGGTCAAGGAATCCATATTGTTAACAGGGAAGCAACCAAGGCAAGAATTATGGCATATGATATCATCCCAAATACCAATTGGATGGTGCTAGTAAGTGTGCCGCGTAGCACCGCAGTAACATTCATGATAAACAACTTAACCTGGCCCTTTGTTTTATTCCTACTCGTTTCCAGCCCAATATTCTTTTTGCTTCTTAAATTTTCCATAACATTAGCGAAAAAGCAAAACGAGCTGGTAGAAAACAATAGAACACTAGAGAAGCTCGCAGTTACTGACGGATTAACAGGCCTTTATAATCATAGGTTCTTTCAAGAAACGCTCGAAAAACACCTTAAAGAAAATCTCGATGATGATCCTCTTTCTCTGTTACTTATGGATGTAGATTCTTTTAAACATTATAACGATGCCTTTGGCCACCAGGCAGGCGATACAGTACTTAAGACAATAGCGTCAATTATTCAAAGTAACTGCAGTAAGATGGATATCGCCGCTCGTTACGGCGGGGAGGAATTTGTAATCATTTTGCCTTGTACCAATGAGGCTGATGCTTATCAAAAAGCAGAGAAAATCAGAACATCTGTCGAGGCCCACCGGTTCGATGGTGAAGCAGAACAACCGATGGGTGAAATAACTATTTCAATAGGCTTAGCATGTTACCCCACCCATGGGAAAACTAAGAAAGACCTAATTCGTGCAGCAGATCAGGCACTCTATAAAGCTAAGTTTGCGTCTATGAAGAATATAGTGGAAGTGTATCATTCTGTCTTAGACGAATTGAAAGAAGACTTAACACGTTCGGAAAAAAGTTTGATTAATACGATTAAGACCCTCAACACTGTTATTCATGCTAAAGACCGATACACCTACGGGCATTCCGAACGAGTTATGAATTACTCGTTGATGATTGCAAAGGAGTTAGGCTTAGATAAAGAAACTATCCGTCATATTAGATACGGAGCCTTCCTTCACGATATTGGGAAAATAGAGATCCCCGGTCCGCTACTAAATAAACCAGGTATCTTAGCAGATGAAGAATTTGCATTAATTAAACAACACCCGGTGCTGGGTGCTGAAATTATAAAATCCTTGGCCCCGCTAAAAGCTGCAGTACCATTTGTCCTTTATCATCACGAGCGTTATGACGGCACCGGCTATCCTTACGGCTTAAAAGGGAATAATATACCGCTGGCTGCACGTATCGGCTCAGTCGCAGATAGTTTTGATGCAATGACTACCGAAAGACCATATAAAAAAGCCAAACACCATAAAACAGCAACCGAGGAACTAAAAGCATTCTGCGGCAGCCAATTTGATCCTCAGATAGTAAAAGCTCTTATATCTGCTCTTGAACGTAATAACCGAAATGTTAAAATGATATAGCGAATAAAAATAGACTAGGGATTTAGAAACCCCTAGTCTATTTTTTGTTTATTTCTTCAGCAATTACTTGCCATATTCCATCCTTTTCAAAACCGCGCCTCCAAGAAGCAATTCCCGCTAGTTTATACTTATCTACCAACTGTGCTCGTTGACGCATAGACTCCTCATTTTCGAGCCAAATTTCCTTAGTAGTATCACCGTCCTCCCAATAAGCGTAACGTTGGCCTGCCGCTTCATCATAGGTGACTTTTGCTTTGTTCTTTTCTATTAAGTTCTCGGCACTTTCCATCGATAGCGCTTTAGAATTGACATTAATCGAACCATCTTCATTTTCTGTTTCGATCCATAATCTAGTATAAAACGGAACACCCAGCACTAATTTTTCCTTTGGGACATCTTCTAAAAGACCTAATACGCCCCTCTCCACCCAAGGTAGAGAAGCTACAGACCCGGCAATGGGACTGGATGACCAATGCTCATCATAAGTCATCAAAATCATATAGTCTACAACAGCACCTAAAGCAGCCCGGTCATAAAACAGGGAGTAGGTAGCACTGCCTCCCTTGATAGTTACATCCATAGACACCACCAACCCCTGCTGATGTGCCACCGGAACCAACTCGCGTATAAACTGAACCACCAGATTTTTATCCTGCAGATAAACATTTTCAAAGTCAATGTTTATCCCATCCAAATCATATAATTCGGCATAAATCAACATCTGGTCGATTATCTTTTCCCGTTTATCCGCTGAAGATAGGGCAGCATGAGTAAGTTCTTTATCGAAACTATTGCTGAATAAGGCCCAAACTTGGTACCCTCGCTGATGGGCCCATGAAACATAACTGCTGCTAGCCTTATTGCTAATTCCACCTTCACTGTCGCTTAGTGCAAACCAAGTTGGGGATATAACGTTTAGCCCTGGTATTTTCGGGATAGTTTTGGTATCAGGGTTTCTACTATAAACAAATTCCCAGGTCAAGTTAATTTTTTCTCCGGCAGCAGGTTCCCAAATGACTGGTTTCTTCTCCTCTTTTTTTGGTTCTACAGGAATAACCTGACTAGCCAGGTCTGATGTTTTAAGGTAACCAAGCAACCCATCTTCAGTGCGGATGAAGGAATAATCATTAGTCTCTTCATATACCTCAACTCGCTCCCCTTTACCCAGATCGACCAGCCACGGATTACGAAACCCGGGTCCTACCCTTAATTTACTATTAGTAAGCAGCCGTCCTTCCACATGCTCCTGATCAGTTTTCGTCACAACTATTCGTTTGGAACTATCAAAATAAGAGATATTAATATTGTATAAATCTGCTAAAAAATTTATCGGAATCCAAGGCCTGCCGTTTTTTTGAACAACAGGCGTTTGAAGGGAAATTTCATTGGCGTTTACCCTAGCCGTTACTGCTTCTGTGGCCATTCTAATAACTTTGTTCTTCGTAGTAACTATTACCTTCCCCGTTTCCTGTTCCCAAAAAATATCCGGGTCAATATAACGCTTTATTACATCTATCGGTAAGAATATTTCGCCCCGAACAAACTCTGCTTTATTGATGCCTAAGTCGCTATCGCCCAAAATTAGATGGACTTCTGAATCAGGTTCTATGTGCATAAAGCCAGGGTAAAAATATATTATTGCCGCAGTTGCAATGATAACAGTTAATAATAGGGCAAATAAAAAAAGCCTTACAGGCCTGGTCTTTTGATGTCTCGTACGTACTTTAAACTCAGGTACGTTAGGACTTGTGTTCATTAGGCAACCTCCCCCCTTTTTTACATTTTACATTAAATATCGACATATTGCCACGCCAATTATTGGCTAAATCTAAATACTAAAAAGATTTCTGGACATACTAATTTATGGACAACTATGCACAACTACTTGTGGAGGGGAAATAATGTTAATAGTTTTTAGCAGAGCTGTAATCCTATTTGCAGTAGTGGTTTTAGTAATGCGATTAATGGGAAAGCGACAGTTTAGTCAACTACACCCCTATGAGTTGGTAATCTCACTTATGATAGCGGAGCTAGCTTCCATACCCATGGGAGATAAGGAAATACCTTTACTAAACGGCCTCATTCCTATCTTTACTTTATTTGCTTTGCACGTTATTTTGTCTTACATTACCCTTAAAAGCCAGAAAGCCAGAGCTATTATCTGCGGCACACCCAGTATTCTCATTGAAAACGGAAAAATAATTGAAAAAGAACTGCGCTACCAACGCTACAACGTCAACGATCTGCTCGAACAGCTAAGAGTGAAAAACATACCCAACATTGCTGATGTAGAATACGCTATTTTAGAGACAACCGGCGAACTGACAGTGATCCCTCGTTCCCAAAGGCGTCCTCTAACACCTAATGACGTTAATAGGTCCACTTACTATGAAGGATTACCACTAGATTTAGTAATAGACGGGGACATCAGCAGAAGCAACTTGGATAAAGCCAATCTGACAGAAGATTGGTTACGAAACACCTTAGCAAGCAATAACATACCCAAATTAAAGGACGTTTTATTGTTTAGTCTAGACACCAACGGGCAGCTATATATTCAACCGAAAAGCGGGCCGCCGTTTATTATAGAAACTGGCATTAGCAGAGGAGAGGATACCTAAAAATGCGAGTGCTTATTGGAACAACCATTTTTTTAATAACCCTAATAGGTTTTGGCTTTTATTCACAAGCCCGGCTAACTACCCAATCAAATAATCTGGTTGTTTATGTAAATACTATTGAAAATGAAGCAAAGAATGAGAACTGGCTGAGGGCCGAAAACGAACTTGTTAGGTTTGAAAAAAAATGGGATAGAATACAAAACCACTGGGACTTGGTAATAGAACACCATGAGATGGATACTATTGATGAGGCGGTTGCCAAACTTAAGAAGTATTTGGTTGTGCGAAATTTAGATTTGACTTTAGCCGAAATAAGCACAATAAAGCATTTCTTACTACACATTCCCACAAAAGAACGTTTTAACCTGCAGAATATCCTCTGAATTAAAAAGAAGCCAAATTATTTGGCTTCTTTTTAAGTTTCTCTTAAATCTTTTATGGCATCATCAAAGGCAGAAATTATTTTTGCTGTCAATTTACCGGGAGCATCAAATTTATATTCACCAATTCTACTTAAAGGAATTATTTCTGAGCCAGTGGCCGTGATGAAAACCTCCTGCATCTCCGATAATTCACTGACATGTATCGGGCGCTCATCAACACTAATTCCTAATTGTTTGGCCAACCTTAAGACAAATTCCCTGGTAATACCAGGTAAGATAAAATTGGATAACGGCGGGGTAATAAGCACATTATCTTTGACGCAAAAAACATTGTTGGAAGTTCCTTCAGTAATGATACCATCCCGCTCCAGAATCACCTCAAAGCACCCTTCTCTTGCAGCTCTGGACTTTAATAACGTACCGGGCATCAGCATAGTAGACTTCACATCACTACGCTGCCAACGAATATCCTGTTCTATGGCGGCCGGCACACCTTGTCGCTCCAAGGACCAATCCTTAGCGCCGATTAAGTACATAACAATTGTTGGTTCCATATTTTCTGGATAAACGTGGCTGCGAAACTGAACACCCCTTGTCACCTGCAAGTAAAGGTAACTTTCCTCCAGGCCATTTTTCTCTATTAGAGAATCGATGGCTTCCTCCACATGCGAAGAACTAAAGTATTCCGGCAGCGTGATGTCCATCTCAACTGCACTGCGCCTTAGCCTTTCCATATGCTCATGCAGCAAAAACTTTTTCCCTCCGTACACCCTGACAACTTCGTAAATACCTTCACCGAATGTAAACCCCCTGTCGTCTATGGACAGGGTCACCTGATTTTTCGGCATTACTTTTCCGTTTAAGTAAACGTACATTTTTATCATCCCCCCTAATCTCTACTTTTAACTAACTACATTATTCCGTTGATCAGGCTAGAACCGGTAACAAATGTCTTATATTGTTTATTATGAATTCGTGCTTTGTCTGTTCTTTTCCTGCTTGTTCTACCCCATTATCAACAGCCTTTTCCCTTTGTCCGATATGCTTAACTAAACATCAGAGGGGGTAAAAAAACCACCTGAATTCATGTTTCGCTTTATAACGGGAGGGATATTAAGACATAAATAGAAAACACTAAACAATACAATAACTATAATGGTGGAGGAATAAAATATGATTACAAAAGAACAAATAGTTGATGCACTGAAAACCGTTAAAGACCCTGAAATCGGCAGAGACCTGGTCACCCTAAACATGATTGGAGATATTGCCGTTAGGGAAGGCAGCGTAGCCATTAATATCAAGCTAACCATAAAAGGCTGCCCTATGAAAAGAACCATTGAAGATGATATCAAGGCTGCGGTGGGTAACTTGGAATGTGTTAAATCCGTAAACATAAGCTTTGGTGAAATGTCTCCAGAAGAAAAGCAGCAATTAACTGCATCTTTAAAACAGGGCGACAATGACAAAGCCGACGTTTTTAATAACGTTAACGTAATTGCCGTGGGCAGCGGTAAGGGCGGTGTAGGAAAATCAACTGTTGCTGTTAACCTGGCAGTAGCACTACAGCAGAAAGGTATGAATACTGGTATTCTGGATGCAGACGTATTGGGTTTCAGTGTATCCACCCTTTTGGGTATTCAGGGTAAAAAGCCCGTAGCCCTTGACAATGAAACAATAATGCCTATACAAGTAAACAATCTAAAAGCACTATCCATGGGTAATTTAATTACATCGGACAAAGCGTTAATTTGGCGGGCTCCTGTTATACGGGGAGTATTGGACCAATTTTTCTACAGTGTACGCTGGGGCGATTTGGATTATTTAGTAATTGATCTACCACCCGGCACCGGAGATGTCCCTTTAACTATTATGCAGCAGCTTCCTAAAGCACAATTGCTATTGGTTACTACCCCACAAAGTGCTGCCGCGCAAGTATCCGCCCGATTAGCAAAGATGGCCCAACAGATGGATATCAGTATTATGGGCGTAGTGGAAAATATGTCTTACTTCCAATGTCCCGAGTGTGAACATAAGTATTATATCTTTGGTCAAGGACAATCAGAAAAAATTGCGGAAGAACTTAATGTGGAACTTTTTGCTCAAATTCCTCTCTCCATAGATATCAGAGAAAACAGCGACACCGGAACGCCAATAGCATTAAAAGGCGACGACCCATCTGCTGCTTATTATCATGACTTGGCTGACAAAGTTATCAAACATACTAAAAAAGTCTGATTAGGTGTTGGTTTACGCCATTGTATATTGTATATAGACGCCCGGGAGGCCCCCGGCGTCTATATATATTTCTGCTCTACTTGATATGAAAAGCTCCGTCTAACGGAGCTTATTCTTTCCATGATAATATTCTACTTTCGCCTTCCAACTTTCTGATCTCCGTAACATCTTGAGAGACCTCAACCACGCCTCGATAATTTCCTTCTTTATCCCTGATAACGAAATAACGAATATGGATAAACCGGTCGTTCATCTCAAGCCAAAAATCAGCGCTGTCCTTTCTGCCTTCTTTAAAAGCAGTTACGATTTTATTTACAACATGCACGCTGTCGCTGGGATGGCAATTTTGTACCTCTCGTCCGATAATACCAGGACTTCTGGGAAAAATCCTTTCCTTACCTTGAGAATAATATCTAACCTTATCATTTTCATCTACATAGGTAACATCTACCGGCAGGTGAGTTAAGATTAAATTAATCTGTTCAGCAGTTAATTCACCCATGCTGAGAGAAATGTTGCTGCCTGCTCCTGTAGTTCCAAAGTCTGTCTGTTTTAGCATCTCCTTGGGCTGCCAATCGGTCCCGGGCGTCACTAAAGCATAACCAATTTCTTCTTCACCAAAACGAACCTGAGCCCATTCCCTTTCAGTCAAAACTTTTAAGGCAGTGGGGAAGAGAATGTTCTCCTCTTTATAGAACATATCCTCCACAGTTTTAAGTAGTTCTTCCATTTCACTCATCACGGTCTCCTGGTCTTTGTCCTCTAGCGCCTTTCGTACGGTCTTTAGTATCCTGCGAACATCATCGTGAAAATCCCACATCACTTTGGTTGGACCGGTCACATCATGTTTTTCTAACATAGGGAATAACTGGTTTTCTTTTCGTAGATAATGTTTTTCCACAGCCCCCAACAAATCAACTTGGCTCCGCAGTGGTTTTGCATAACCATCTAACCCTTCAAGCTGTACTTGTTTTAGCATCTCGCGGATAGAAGTAACCACCTTGCCAATTGCTTCATTCTCCATTTTAAACGTATGTATTGGGTGACCCGCTAATTCGCTGAGCTTGTCTTGGGCGTCTAAGGAATCTTTTAATACCGCCACATGGACATCACAAAGCCTTTTGATCTCCGTCTCAGGAATACCCTCTGCTATTAATTCTTCTTCCATTTTAGAGATTTGTGTAGGCGTAACGCTCCGCAGTAGATCAGCAAATTTTTCTTTCAAATGTTCTGGCTCTTGCCCGGCATGGAGCTGCCTAATTATGTCCTTTAACATATCACGCTGTTGTTGTTTAGCATCCAATAATTCAGACATCGAATAACCCCTTTCAACTAATTTTTAGACTTGGGTTCTATTAAAAGATTTTTCCCTTGTGACAAATAGCTATGCATGCGCAAAAAATTGACAAAGGAAACCAACTTCTTATATGATGAATATTAATAACAACTACCCCAATAACTCCCATACTGCTTTTTAAGGAGATAGTGTTATGCTTTTCGTATATATTGGTTTAGGCGGTGCCGCCGGTGCCATTTTGCGCTATTTAGTTTCCAATTGGGCACTGATGCGGTTAGGGTCCGCAATTCCTACCGGTACTTTAGCCGTAAATATAATTGGTAGTTTCTTTCTGGGCATTATATATGCCATTAATATCCATGCACCATTGGATAACAATCTAAAGGGCTTAATTACGGTCGGTTTATTGGGTGCCTTCACCACCTTTTCCACATTCAGTAGTGAAATAATAGTTCTGCTGCAATCAGGTAATCTGCGCAACGGCTTGGCATACTTACTGCTAAGTATTCTATTTGGCCTGGCCGCCGTGGCCAGCGGACACTACCTAGTCAGTTTTTTTTTAGCATTATCTAAAAAGAATAAAAACACTGATACCGCCAATTAAAAACATCCCGGTGATCTTATTTAGTGTTTTAAGTAAATTACAATGATCAAGCCAAATGCAGCGGCTTATCTACCAGACCATGAGCGGCTTCCATTACTGTTTCAGCTAATGTCGGATGTGCATGAATAGTTTCTGCAACTTCTTTTCCAGTTAACTTAGCTTTAACTGCTAAAGTTACCTCAGCAATCAAGTCAGTTGCATGGGGCCCCATAATGTGACCACCAATAATCACTCCACTTTTTTTATCAGCAATTAACTTCACCGTGCCAACTGTTTCGCCCATTGTCAAAGCCTTGCCGTTGGCAGTAAATGGGAATTTGCTCTTAATAATATCTATTCCCTTTTCTTTTGCTTCGCTTTCAGTCAGCCCCACACTGGCAATTTCAGGGTAACAAAATATACAGCTGGGAACAGCTGAATAGTCCATTGTCATATCCTTACCCATGGCGTTTTCCGCCGCTATAAGTCCCTCAAAAGAAGCTGCATGAGCCAACATGGTGCCGCCAACAACATCACCTACTGCATAAATACCCTCCACATTTGTTTCCATCTTATCGTTAGTCCAAATGGCTCTTCCGTCAAGTTTCAAGTTTAATTTTTCCGTATCAATACCTTCCATTACCGGTACCCTCCCAGCCGCTAAGAGCACCTGACTTGAAGTAATAATTTCTTCCCCTTTTTTTGTTTCTACAACAGTTTCGTAAGAATTACCGTCACTTCTAACTTCTTTTACTTTTGATTTAGTAAGAACATTGATGCCGGCTTTTTTAAAGACAGGCCGCAGCCTTTTAGTTATCTCGTCATCTACCATAGGAAGAATGTTGGGCAGCATTTCTACTACAGTTACATGGGACCCGAAGGCGCTAAAAATACTGGCAAATTCCATTCCTATGACGCCACCGCCAATAATAGTTAAACTATCAGGTATTTGAGGCATTTGCAAAATCGAATCACTGGTCAATATCCCAGGCATATCCAAGCCGGGAACAGGAATTCTAGCGGTAGTAGAACCGGTAGCAATAATTATCTTATCGGTTTCTAGTACAAGCTTACTATCGTCTTCCATTGACACAGTAACCTTGCCAGGCTGTTCAACACCTGCTGTACCGGAAAAAACTTCAATCTTGTTCTTTTTCATCAAGGTTTCAGTTCCAGCAACAAGTGTCTTTACTACCTTTTCTTGGCGTGCCAGTACCTTGTCATAATTAATCCTAAGGTTTTCTACTTCAATACCAAACTCCCCAGCCTCCTGCAATTCTCTCCATAAAGACGCACTTTTTACCATGGCCTTTGTCGGTATACAGCCTCGATTAAGGCAAGTTCCTCCTAAACTGCTTTTATCAACAATTGCAATCTTCGCTCCTAGCTGAGATGCCTTAATTGCAGCTACATAACCACCTGGGCCGCCGCCTACCACCGTTACATCGAATTTTTCTGTCACTATAATCACCTCTTATTACATCTTATGTTATTGGAATTTATATTTCTCTTACAGAAGCAAAGTTAACAAAAACCTGAAGGATACCCTTCAGGTTTTGTTATCTTCTTTTTATTCTTCCATTGCTGCTTTAGTTTTATCAAACTCACTTGCTCTTTCTGTCAAGAACCTATTGGTTTCAGCCACTACAACTCCACTGAGACCGATAAGACCAATCAAGTTGGGCACAGCCATCAAGCCGTTCATAATATCGGCAACAGCCCAAACAAAATCCAACTTAGCGATAGCACCCACAAAAACCACACCTACGAATGCATAGCGGTAATAAATTACAGAACTTTCACCTACCAGATATTCCAAGCACTTTTCACCATAGTAGCTCCAACCCAAGATGGTAGAGTAAGCGAAGAAAATAATACTAATAGCTACCAGCATACCGCCTGAACCGGGCAAACCCATATTAAAAGCAGTAGTGGTTAATGAAGCGCCCGTCTCGCCTGTTGCCAAAGCACCGGAAGTGATAATTGCTAATGCAGTAATACTACAAACAACGATTGTATCAATAAAAGTCTGAGTCATACTGACGAAAGCCTGCCGCGCAGGATAATCCGTCTTGGCAGCAGCCGCAGCGATAGGCGCACTACCTAAACCTGCTTCGTTAGAAAATACTCCCCGAGCAACACCGAATTTAATTGCAGCACCGACTGCGCCGCCAGCAGCAGCTTCACCGGTAAATGCGGCACTGAAGATAGTACCAAATGCAGCCGGAATCTGTGCAGCATTAATAAAGAGTATCACAAGACCGCCAGCAACGTAAATTGCAGCCATGATAGGCACAATATATGCAGTAACACGGCCGATACTCTTAATCCCGCCAAGAATTACTAAAGCAGTAAAAACAACAAGAACGAGACCAGTAATCCAGGGGCTAATTCCAAAGCTGGTGTTAACAGCATCAGCCACCGAGTTGGACTGCACCATGTTGCCAATACCAAATGCAGCTATGGCCCCAAAAATCGCAAACACAACACCTAACCACTTAAGCCCCAAACCTTTTTCAATATAGTACATGGGACCACCGGCCATTTCACCGTTCTTATCCTTAACTCTGTACTTAACGGCTAAAATTGCCTCAGAATACTTTGTCGCCATCCCCACCAAGCCGGTCATCCACATCCAAAATACCGCTCCGGGACCACCTAAGAAAATTGCAGTAGCAACACCGGCAATATTACCGGTACCAATAGTCGCAGCTAGCGCCGTAGCCAATGCCTGGTACTGAGAAATATCACCCTCGCTTTTATTATCATTATCATCTTTGGAAAAAATCTGCTTGTGGGCATAGATTAATTTGGTAAACTGTAGCCCGCGCAAGCGTATCGTTAGCAGAATACCGGTTCCGACCAATAATATCAACATGGGCGGACCCCAGACAAAACCACTAACTGCACCGAGAAAATCCATCATAATAGCACACACTCCTCTAAAATATTATTTGTGAAGTATAAATACTTTATCCACAAGTTACTTCCAACCAATGTCACCTCCTTCAGCTACTTGTGCTAGCTGTAACATTTACAATTTTCTGAATTGCCAATGTTAAGAGAAAGCCCAATTAAGGGCTTTTCCACTATTTTGCATAATTAGACTATACCTAATTACCCAATCTGTGTCAACGATATATATTTATACCCTAAGGCATCAGCAATCACAGAATGAGTAATATCTCCATTGTAAACGTTAAGACCCTTAGCTAAAGCCGCATCTTCCTTAACCGCCTTCAAACAACCTTTGTTGGCGATTTTTAGTGCATATGGCAAAGTGACATTAGTCAATGCGAAGGTAGATGTTCTGGCCACCGCCCCAGGCATATTAGCCACCGCATAGTGTAACACACCATGCTTAATGTAAGTAGGATCATCATGGGTGGTCACTCGATCAATTGTTTCAATACAACCACCCTGGTCAATGGCAACATCCACAATTACTGAACCAGGCTGCATTTGTTTAACCATGCTTTCAGTTACCAGGCACGGCGCCTTGGCTCCGGGTAACAGTACTGCACCAATTAACAAATCTGCTTCTTTTACAGCTTGTTCAATATTGTAACTATTAGACATCATTGTCTGAGCCTTGTTCCCGAATAAATCATCCAGATAAACTAATCTCTCGGCATTGATATCTAAGATAGTAACTCTAGCCCCCATGCCAACTGCTATTTTGGCCGCATTAGTACCGACCATGCCGCCGCCGACAATCACTACATTAGCTGCTGCAACTCCGGGAACCCCACCAAGCAATACCCCTCTGCCGCCTTTAGGTTTTTCTAAAAACTGGGCACCTATCTGCACACTCATCCGGCCGGCCACTTCACTCATAGGAGCGAGCAGCGGTAACGAACCGTTAGGAAGCTGTACCGTATCATAAGAAATGCCTGTCACTTTTTTCTCTAATAGAGCCTTAATTAACTCCGGACCGGCAGCAGCATGCAGGTAGGTAAACAATATTTGTCCTTCTTTAAATAAATCATATTCTTCCGGCTGCGGTTCTTTTACTTTCATTATCATATCTGACTGTTGAAAAACTGTATTAGCATCAGTACCAATTTTCGCTCCTGCTTGAACAAATTCCTCATCAGTGAAGCCGCTTCCTAAACCAGCCTCTGTCTGCACCATAACCTCATGCCCAGCATTAATGAACGAAGTAACGCCCGCCGGCGTAATGGCAATCCTGTTCTCGTTATTCTTTATTTCCTTAGGCACACCTATTAACATATAAAAACACTCCTTTAAAAGCAATATATTAACCAATAGGATATTAGTAGCAATATTCATGCCATATTTCATGAGTTGCTAGAAATCCATTACCCATTGCTTTTAAGAGCCTTTCAGATGTTAATCCAATCTGCAACATGGCAAGAAAATTTGCCACTTAAGAAGAAATCTGTCTAAAGAAAGCTTCTAACTACCGATTAAACAGCGTCATTACCATGCTTCGGAAAGAAAACGTGCCACTGTCAATAATCCTTGCCATGCTCGATGTGATGCTTCTTCATCTTATTCATAATGGTGGTATGAGAAACCCCCAAAGCTTTAGCAGTTTGTCTAATGGAACCCCAATTCTTTAATGCTTGGGTAATTACCTGGCGTTCGATACGTCCTACCATATCTTCCAGTGTTCTTCCTGCACCATCTTCCTCGGCAATGCCTAGACTCGGATTAATCACAATATACTTGGGCACCAGCCATTTACCAGTCACTAAATTCACGGCCCTTTCAATGACATTCTCCAGTTCCCTTACATTTCCAGGCCAATCATGATAGTAAAGTTTTTCTAAGGCTTCCTTACTTACAAATTCAACTTGTTTATTAAATCTTAGGTTCATTTTCTCAAGAAAATAATTAACCAGCAAAGGGATATCTTCCTGCCTTTCTCTTAGGGGCGGTAAATAAATCGGGATGACGTTGAGCCGGTAGTAAAGATCCTTGCGAAAGTCATTCATCTCTACCATTTCTTCTAAATCCTTGTTGGTTGCTGCGACTACCCGCACATCAATAGGTATTTCCTCCTGCCCCCCTACCCTTCTCACCTTTCCTTCCTGAAGAACACGTAATAGTTTGGCTTGTAAATGAGGCGAAACCTCACCGATTTCATCTAGAAATAAGGTTCCCCCGTTGGCAAATTCAAATAATCCTTGTTTTCCACTTTTAAGTGATCCTGTAAAAGCCCCTCCGTTGTAGCCAAACAGCTCACTCTCCAAGAGAGAATCCGGCAGTGCCGCACAATTAACCGGCACAAAAGGTTGGTCTCGCCTGGGACTAGCCATATGAATAGACCGAGAGAACAACTCTTTTCCCGTGCCGCTTTCCCCTCTTAACAAAACTGTCGATGTCCCTTCTGCAACCCTTTTACCCATTTCTATCACACTTTGCAGTTTTTCACTTTCGCCAATTATATCTTCAAAGGTCACCATGGTCGGCTTAGTCACAGAATAGACCAGCCTACGCACTTCCGTCATATCTTTAATAGTAGCAACCACGCCTACCACATTATTCTGCTTATCTCTAATAGGTCTTCCACTAGTAACATAATGATATTTTTTATTCCCTTTTGTAAAATTTATCTCTCGATGATTATATGTCTGCCCGGTTCTTAGGCATTCCAGCATAGGCACATCTTTGGACAGAACGGAGCTAATCTTTTGGCCAATTAATTCATCCCTACCAGCATTAAAAACTTGTTCTCCGATAGGATTGACTGTAGTAATCTCTTCCTGAGAGTTGATGGCCAGAACACCTTCACTGATCGCATCCAACACCGCCTGCATCCTTTGATTTGTCTCTTCCCAAGGCATTAATTCAATTTCCACACATTTAATCACCGCATTAATCTGTTCCAATTCTTTAAAAAGAGCTTGTTTATCCAGTTCCCCGCTCAATTCTACCTCCATGTGAGTAATATCGGGTATAACTTCCAGATTCGTTATGTTAATGTTTCTATTAGTAAGCAATTGAAAGATATCTTGCAATAACCCCACACGATCTTTATTTATCACTTTGAACTTAAGAACCCTCATAATACTAACCCTCCGTCATAGGCTATTAGTATTAGTAAACTTCTGCCTAAACTAATAAATTCCTTTTAATAAAAGAACACCTAACTAAAAAGGTTTTCAGATAAAGTTAAAAATACTTCACGAATAATTTTTTTAAACATATTAATGAAGTAATAATTAAATTTCAAAAGACATTTAATTATTTTTAAAATCCTTGCAGGAATTGTGAAACTAATCATAGAAATAATGTGTAATGCAAATAGTTAGAAAATTGTTAAGATAATTTAAAATGCGGATGATCGTTTCGGGAGAGTCCTCAAACGAGGCGCCGAAGGAGCAACTGAGCAGCATGCTGGCTGTTAGGGAAACTCTCAGGCACAAGTACCGGAACAGGACGAACCTCTGGAGAGTTCCTTTAATATTTCAAAGGACACCAAAGGGGTACTTCATTGCGGCACTCTACAAGGTTTAGGCCGCGTGAAATAATCTCTCAGGTATCGAGGACAGAGGAGACAGCGATAAGCGCTGGTCTCTTTTGTCCTTTTTTGCGCTTGTCAACGTTTTAAGCATTAATTAATGGATTTTTTAAAATAATAATGATGAGGTGATTTGCAAAATGAATGACTCTCTAAAAAAGACCCCGCTTCATCGGGCGCATCTGGATGCTAAAGCTAAAATGGTTGATTTTGGCGGCTGGCACATGCCGGTGCAGTACGCAGGGATTCTGGAAGAACATAACACTGTTAGGACCAAAGCCGGTCTATTTGATGTCTCTCATATGGGAGAAATTGACCTTCAGGGGCCCAATGCACTGGACTTAATTCAAAAACTGGTCACTAACGACGCCAGTAAACTATCTATCAAACAAGCGTTGTACTCTCCCATGTGCTTCCCTGACGGCGGCATCGTCGATGACTTACTAATTTACCGTAAGGGCAAGGAACACTTCTTGCTTGTTGTAAATGCATCAAATACCGAAAAAGATTTTCAGTGGATTCTTGATAACGCAATTGATGGAGTAGAAATTCAAAACATATCGCCGGAAATTGCTCAAATTGCCCTTCAAGGTCCACTGGCAGAAGAAGTATTGCAAAAACTTTGTGACAAAGATCTATCTCAAATAAAATATTACTGGTTTGATAATGTCACTGTAGATGGTGAAGACTGCCTAGTATCCCGTACTGGCTATACCGGAGAGGACGGCTTCGAAATATATCTCCCGTCTGAAGATAGTCATAAGGTCTGGACTGCTATTCTTAAAGCAGGTGAAGAAGAAGGCGTTACACCAATCGGCCTAGGTGCCCGGGACACATTAAGGTTTGAAGCCCGTCTTCCTCTCTATGGAAATGAGCTGTCAGAGGACATTAGCCCCTTAGAAGCTGGATTAGGCATCTTTGTCAAATTGGATAAAAAAGATTTTATTGGCAAAGCAGCCTTAGCAAAACATAAAGCGGAAGGTTTGAAACGAAAAACCATCGGTTTTGAAATGCTGGAAAGGGGAATACCCCGTTCCCACTACAAAGTGCTGAAAGATGGTCAGGAAATTGGTTTTGTAACATCGGGTTCCTTTGCTCCCACCTTGGGGAAAAATATTGGCTTAGCTCTTGTTAAATCAGAATTTGCACAAGCTGGCAACAATATTGAAATTCAGGTTAGGACTAGGAGCTTAAAGGCCCAAATTATAAAAACACCATTCTACAAAAGGGAGGCTAAATAATGTATCCAAAAGACCTTAAGTATTCCAAAGACCACGAATGGATGAAAGTTGATGGTGGCAAAGCAAAAATTGGTATTACTCATTACGCCCAAGACGCTCTGGGAGATGTTGTTTTCGTTGAACTGCCGGAGGAAGGCACTTCCTTTGGGGCACACGAAGGCATTGGCGTAATTGAATCCGTCAAGGCTGTCTCCGATGTTTACACACCTGTTTCAGGAGAAATCGTTGCCGCTAATGAAGATCTGCTTGACGCACCGGAGTTGATTAATGAAGACCCTTATGGGAAGGGCTGGCTGGTTGAAATTGAGTTAAATGATGCCGCTCAGTTAGAAGATTTAATGAATGCAGAGGAGTATGAAGAATTTCTTAAAGAGGAGGAGTAAAAATGAACTACGTTCCCAACACGGATAAGGACCGTCAAGAAATGCTAACAACTATCGGGATGAGTTCCATGGATGACCTCTTTGCTCATATTCCTGACAATGTCAAACTGGGAAGAGCCCTTAAACTGCCCCATAGCCTGTCTGAATTAGAGTTAGTGCGCCATACTCAGAACCTAAGCAAGCAAAATAGCAATCTAGAAGAATTTAGTTCCTTCTTAGGCGCAGGTAGTTATGAGCACTTCATTCCCAGCTTGGTTAACCACATGCTGCTGCGTTCAGAGTTTTATACTGCCTACACCCCATATCAACCAGAAATAAGCCAGGGAACATTGCAGGCAATTTATGAGTTTCAAAGCCTCATTTGTGAACTGACCGGTATGGAGGTTGCTAACGCTTCCATGTATGATGTTGCAACAGCCCTAGCAGAAGCAGCTTCGTTAGCCAGTGGTCAAACAAGAAAAAATAAAATATTAGTTTCTAGTACGGTTCATCCCGAATATCGCCAAGTGATGCAAACTTACGCAGAGGCCCAAGGTCTGGAAATAATAGAGATAGGCTACTCAAACGGCATGACGGACCTTGCTGAACTGGAGGAGAAAGTTTCAAGCGACATCGCGGCTGTTGTAGTACAGCAGCCTAATTTCTTCGGCTGCATAGAACAGGTAGAAAAAATTAGCGAAATAGCTAAAAAGAACAAAGCCCTCTACGTCACCGCAGTTGACCCTGTATCATTAGGTGTACTACGTTCACCAGCCGCCTATGGCGCTGACATTGTCGTTGGAGACGCCCAAAGCTTTGGTAACCCCATTAGTTTTGGCGGCCCTCATGTAGGTTTCTTTGCTACAACCAAAAAACTTATGCGCAAAATGCCTGGTAGGATTGTTGGTGCAACTGTAGATGATAATGGCAGGCGCGGATTTGTTCTTACGCTACAGGCTAGAGAACAGCATATCAGAAGGGAAAAAGCCACTTCAAATATTTGTTCCAATCAGGCGTTAGCTGCGTTGGCTGCAACAATTACAATGGTTACGCTAGGAAAAGAAGGCTTAAAGGAAATGGCAACCCAATGCATCAATAAAGCCCATTATACTTATGAACAACTGACCCAAATTAAGGGCGTAACCGGAAAATTCAATGCCCCTTTCTTCAAAGAATTCGTGGTACAATCTGAAAAAGATATTGAAATCGTTAATAGCGGCTTATTAAACGAAAACATATTTGGTGGTTTTCCATTGGAAGAATATTATCCGGAATTGAAAAACAGTTCATTGCTGTGTGTAACCGAAGTAAAAACCAAACAACAGTTAGACGACATGGTTAATGCATGGGAGGGATTAGCATGACAGAACCTTTGATTTTTGAATTAAGTAAGGCCGGCCGAAGAGGATCTACACTGCCCCCCATGGATGTCCCGGAGAAAAGTCTGGATGAAATGCTTCCGTCGGAGGAGATAAGAGAGAAACCCGCTCAATTTCCAGAGGTAAGTGAAGTGGATATCGTCAGACATTTTACCCGCCTATCTCAGCTCAACCATGGTGTGGATACAGGTTTCTACCCGTTAGGGTCCTGCACCATGAAGTATAACCCAAAAGTGAACGAGGATATGGCCCGGTTACCTGGATTTGCACATCTTCACCCGTATCAACGGGAAGAAACCATTCAAGGCGCTTTGGAGTTAATGTACGAATCGGATAAATACCTCAGCGAAATAACAGGCATGAGCAGAGTAACTCTGCAGCCGGCAGCAGGCGCTCACGGTGAATTAACCGGGTTGATGATTGTAAAAAAATATCATGCTGATCGGGGCGATCACAAACGAACTAAAGTTATTGTCCCTGACTCTGCTCACGGCACTAACCCCGCCACTGCAGCAGTATGCGGCTACGATGCGGTAGAGGTTAAGTCCAACCAGTATGGTGGAGTAGACATTGATGCCTTAAAGGACGCTGTCAATGATGAAACTGCCGCTTTAATGCTGACAAATCCAAATACACTTGGCCTTTTTGACGAAAACATTGAAGAAATTGCCAAAATAGTTCATGATGCCGGCGGATTAGTTTATTATGATGGTGCCAATATGAATGCTATCATGGGTATTGCCCGTCCCGGAGACATGGGGTTTGATGTAGTACACTTAAACCTGCATAAAACCTTTGCCACTCCCCACGGCGGCGGCGGACCTGGTTCAGGTCCCGTAGGAGTAAAGGATTTCTTAGTTCCTTTTCTGCCTAAGCCTTTGGTAGAGCTGCATGAGGAAAATAATCAATATTTCTTAGATTATGACCGTCCCAAATCTATTGGGAAAGTAAAGGGTTATTACGGCAATTTCGGGGTGGCAGTTAAAGCTTATTGCTACATCAAAGGAGTAGGCGGTGAAGGATTAAAACACGCCTCGGAAAATGCAGTGCTCAATGCAAACTATTTAATGCGAGCATTGAGTAAGGACTATTACCTGCCCTATGACCAGACTTGTATGCATGAATTCATTGTTACACCGAAACCTTATAAAGATCAGGGCGTACACACTCTAGATATCGCTAAAAGAATGCTGGACTTCGGTTATCATCCCCCAACCATCTACTTCCCGCTAATTGTGGAGGAAGCTATGATGTTTGAGCCAACAGAGACCGAGTCCAAAGAAACATTGGATGACTTTATTCAATGCATGTCAGACATAGCCAAGGAATGCGCGGAAAACCCCGAAGTAGTTACCTCCGCGCCCCACACGACGCCGGTCGGCAGGCTGGATGAAGTAACCGCCGCCAGAAAACCCGATTTGAAATGGAAACCTTCCAATTAATTGCGGCGCAAATATATTGACATCGACAGGTGATTATAATGACTTTTAATCAAGAGTTTTTAGACCTTCAAAAGGGAGCCTGGATGCTGCGGGAAAGAAACTTTCCCGCCAGCATCCAGTTTGACTTCCCCAAAAGCACAAAAGTAGTATCATTGACCGGAAACAACTGTTCCTTAAACTGTGCTCATTGCGGCGGACATTATTTAAAACAGATGACTCCTGTTGAGGAATATGTCACCGAATGTACAAGTGACAAAAAACAGCAATTCAGCAGTTGCCTGATTAGCGGCGGCTGCGACTCGGAGGGTAAAGTCCCTTTTAGTGATAGTAAAGAGATGCTGCTTCAGCTTAAACAGCAGAAAAAAATGAACTTTCACGTCGGCTTAGTATCGGAAGAGGAAGCAGCCCAACTGCCGGAAATTTGTGATGTAGTATCCTTCGACTTCGCCGGCGATAATGAAACCATCCAAGAGGTTTATGGGCTTAATAAAACAGTGGACGACTATTTAGCCAGCTACAGAGCTTTGAGAAAGCATGTCAAAACCCTCCCCCACATCTGTATCGGTTTAAGGGGCGGTGAAATTAGCGGCGAATATAAGGCCCTGGAACTATTAAGTCGGGAAGGTGCTGACGCACTGGTTTTTATCGTTTTTAGTCCTACCAAAAATACTAAATTCGCTGATAATGCACCTCCGTCAGTGAAAGAAGTATGTGAAATAATCGCGACGGCACGCACCATGTTTCCCAGTACACCGATTCACTTGGGCTGCATGCGTCCTAAAGGTCGTTACCGCGCCGAATTGGACGAAGCAGCAGTGGCATGCGGTGTTAATAAAATCGTCGTTCCCACAAAGGCTGCCTATGATACTGCAGCCAAATTAGGCCTGGAGATAACCAGTGGAGAGGAGTGCTGTGTACTATGATTAAGCTTTCGGTTGGTACAGCTGATGTACTAGGGCTTAAAAAATTAACGACAGATGCCCCTCCTACTACAGCTTATTTGCTGGCAGGAGACAAATGCCAGCAGGATTGTGCCTTTTGTCCCCAAGCCCGCAGCAGCAGCGGCCGGGCTGATATGCTGTCCCGAGTAATTTGGCCCAGTTTCCCCAAAGAAGAGGTATCGCAAAAGCTGTGCACAGCCTATGATACTCGAACTTTGAAACGAGCCTGTTTTCAAGTTGTTAATAAACGGGATGCTTTAGAAGAGACACGGCATCTGTTAAAAGGTATCAAGAAAGATTCGGACATTCCTGTCTGTGTCTCATGCAACCTAGCAAAGCCAGAAGATGCATTAAAGCTAATGGATCTAGGTGTTGATAGAGTGGGCATTGCATTGGATGCAGCTTGTGAGAGAGTATATGCTGATGCTAAAGGCGGCTCTTGGCAAAAGAAGTTAAGGCTGATTGAAGAGGCGGCTGAGTTAGCACCTGGTCGGATTAGCACCCATTTAATTGTAGGGCTTGGCGAAACTGAAGAGGAAATGGCCAGCATTATGAGCCATTTGATAACTTTGGGTGTCACTATCGGACTTTTTGCTTTTACACCCGTTAAGGGCACTCGTTTTGAAAATAGGAAACAGCCTGCTATAGCCCATTACCGACGTATCCAGATGGCCCAATATTTGCTTGAGCAAAAGATAACTGACCTTGAGGACTTTACATTTGAAGGCGGAATATTAACCGATTTTGGTTTGCCCCAAGAACAGGTGCAAAGTCTTGCCCGAACGGGCATACCCTTCCGAACCACCGGTTGCCCGGATTGTAATCGCCCGTACTATAATGAAAAACCCGGCGGTACAATTTATAATTATCCAAGGTCTCTTACTACCGAAGAAATATCTCTAGTCTTGAATCAATTAGGTTTATCAGGAGATGAAAAACATGCAGTGGCGTCTACTTAATACGGGCTACAATTCCGGCCCTTATAACATGGCTTTGGACGAAGCCCTTATGAGACAGGTTATTGACGGTTCCAGCAAACCAGTTATCAGGTTTTATGGCTGGCAGCCCGCATGTATCACCTTAGGTTATTTCCAAGACTTAGACAAAGAAATTGACGTTCCAGGGTGCAGACAAAGAGGTATTGACATCGTCAGAAGGCTTACCGGCGGCAGGGCGGTACTGCATCACTACGAAGTCACCTACAGCCTAATCGCACCTGAATTAGATGAAAGAGTGTCGGGAACCATTATCCAATCCTACTTAAAAATCAGCCGCGGATTAGTTGCGGGCCTGAGGTCATTGGATATTCCGGTAGATTTAGCTCCTCACGGAAAGAAGCCGGAGGCTGACAGCACAGCAGCTTGTTTTGAAGCGCCATCCTGGCATGAAGTTGTACTTAACGGGAAAAAGCTGGTAGGAAGTGCACAAACTAGAAAAAAAGGCGTTTTACTTCAGCATGGTTCTACACTTCTGGATTTAGATGTTGATGAACTAGCAGATACCATCAAATTCAAAAACGATAAAATCAAAGACCGTTTCAGGAGCACTTTTCCAGCCAAAGCATGCGCCATAAACCAGTTTATGCCGGAAAGGCTGGATTTCAATCAGACGGTTTCTGCATTAGTTAAAGGTTTTGAACAGGAACTTAAAATAGACCTAATACCTGACAGCCTAACCAAATTAGAAATAGAATCCACAGCAGAACTTATTAATAAATATTCCTCCCAGGAATGGAACGTTAAACTTCGAAACAAGAAAAAACGGGCGTAGCATTTTGCCAAAGCCCGTTTTCTTGCTTTATACACCTATATTTCGTTGAGGCGGCAGCATCTCAAACTCCGTTTTGTTTTCCTTATAAAGCGTGACGATTCTCTCCAAGAAATTTATAATTTCCGTTATTTCGTACCCTATATTAGCGATTTCCACCAATGAAGACACATCACAATCACCTTGATCTGCGGTTACTAGATACCACTGTCCAATTTTTTCTTTCAAGTCTAAGGCCATTTCTTTCGTCTCCTTAAACTTAGTCAGTATAAAATTTTGCAGGTCATTATCACGAGTGGTCAAAAATGCTATTAAATTATCCTGAATGCTGACCGTAGTTGTCAACAGCTGTTTGATAATCTTGATAATTTCCTGATACTCGGCTGTTGTCTCAGTTAAGTCCAGATTTCTCTTGGCTCTGTTTCGTTCCGTATTATAAATGCCGCAAATTCGTTCAAATACCAAGTTTAAGCTGGTGAAAATGTTCTCATACATTTTCACCCTATCATTGGACTTATTCCAACGAAAGCCCAAGCCTTCTTTGCAATCAAACAAACATTTCCTTGCCTCTTCAAACGAGTCTCTAATTTCAACGATTTTTTGGTCCATGGCCTGTTCGTCATAACCTTTTCCTGCAATAAAAGCGGACAATACCTTGACATAAAATGCCTTTAGCTGATAGTTAAGTTGCTGAATCTTAACAAAAAGTTCCTGATCCATTTTAGGTGGTGCAAATAAAATATTTACCAACACAGCGACAGCAATACCGATAAAAGTTGCCGCAAGTCTTTCTGCAACATAAATATAGCTGGGGTCAGTAACGTTTATCATCACGGAAGCAGTTGTTATCACCGTTAATGGTATCACGTTTTGCAGTTTCATCTTAAGACAAACTAAGATGGTTATTACCACAGCCAATCCCACAAGTATAGGATCAGTATTTACGAAATAGATAATAGAGAAGCCGATGATGCCCCCAATAGCAGTAGCAATAGCCCTATCCCTACCTTGGGTAAAGGATCTGGCAATAGTAGGCTGCATACTTAATACTGTAGCAACTACTGCCATAATAGATGGGAACCCTAACAAATCACTTAGCCAAATGCTTAACACCACCGCCAGCCCAGTCTTCCATATTCGCGGACCAACAGTCATACGTTTTACCCCCTCGGCCAATAGGCCATGTATTTATTTATACGCAAATGCAATAGATACCTGCTTATTATAGCACGGTATATATACTAATAAAGCATTAAATAGATTATAACTTGGGATTTCGAGCAAAAAAATTACCCGGCTGTAACCGGGTAATTTACTTAACGTCTCAAAGCCTCCACCGGCGGAACCGATGATGCTGAAATTGCCGGGTAAACACCAAACAGTAACCCGGAACCCAAGGCCACACCAACAGCAATTTCGATGGCTTGTAAACTAACTGCTGTTTCGAATCCATACTGTCCAAAGATGTTGATTCCCCAGATACCGGAAGCAACTCCTGCTATGGAACCAATGCCGCTAAGATAAAGCGCCTCCAATAAAAACTGTATTAACAAATCGCTTTGCTTAGCCCCTATGGCCCTGCGAACGCCAATCTCTCCGGTTCTTTCAGTCACAGCCACAAGCATTATATTCATAATACCCAAACCGCCTACCAACAACGACACTGCAGCAATCCCACCCAAAAGCAGCGTCATTACCCTATTAGCTTGGTTGGCTTCATCCACTAATTGATTTAAGTTGGTGATTGTTATCAAGTCCTCACTGGATGACATAATGGGTAGAGACTTATCTGGTGCTTCCATACCGGATTTCATCATCACTTCCGCAGGCACGCCTCCCGGTGCTTCCGGGTTGCCCTGGTTCGGTGCCGGACTTGGTGCAGTCTGATCAATCCCTAGTTTGCGTCGAAAAATCCTTCCCATCTGTACCACAGCCAAATCCGCCTCTTCAGGGGAACTAGCCTTGGCCCAGATTTCCTCGGCCGTCTTCTTCTCAGCGATACGCATAGCTGTCGTATAAGGTATCAGGATTTTATCATCGATGCCTTCCCCGTTGCCTTTACCTTTTTCAGCCAAGACCCCGATAATCGTATACGTCTGTCCTTCCAAAGTGAAGGACTGCCCTACCGGGCTACGTCCCCTCATCAGCCCTGTCCCAACGTTATAACCAAGTACTGCTACCGGAGAACGCTGTGCCACATGCCACTTAGTAAAAAAATGGCCCGCAAGCAAATCGTGATCACGTATTTTAGGGAATAATTCGTTTACACCAATTAAATCTATATTTCCCCTGGCCCTGCGCCACCGCATAAGCCCCTTGGTATGCACAACCGGAGTAATCATTTTCAAACCCTGTACCCGCTCGACTAATTCCTCTGCTTCCTCAGGTTCAAACTCCACCGATTCATCCTTGGCAGTAATAACTATCACATTAGAGCCCAAGCTTTTAAACTGCTCCACCACTGCTTGACGGGCCCCTTCACCTATACCCATCAAACTAACTACGGAAGCAACACCGATGGCAACGCCCAGCACTGTTAAAGCCGAGCGCAGGGGGTTGGACAGGATACCGTGCCCGGCCATTTGAACACTAAACCAAAACCGTATCAATAACCCACGTAAAAAACGCATTCCTATCCCTCCCCTTATTTTGCCGGGACTGATCTTTCCACGCCATTAGTAGATTGGTCGCCCGTTTCTCCTTCGCCATCATCGTCATTACTTGGCAATATGGAATCTTTAGAACCAATGTGCTGACTAGGCAATAAGTCCTCCGTACTACCTGTAATTACTTTTTGTCCTTCTTCAAGACCGCTTTTAACTTCTGCCACTCGGTCGTTCATTAAACCCAACTCTACAGGTATTACTTTTGCTGTCCCATCTTCCTGCAGAATTTCAACCTTGGGTTGGCCCTCCTCCTCAAATATTGCTTCCAGAGGCACCAACAATACACCTTCTGCACTGCCGGCGTCTATATGCGCCTTAGCCTGCATCCCCGGCCTTAATTCAGGACCACCGGTTACTTGAATGTTTACCTGAAACCGCGCGATACCGTTCTGGTCTCTACCCATTTGGGAAACATGCATTACTTCCCCTTCAAAGGTTTTCCCAGGCAGTGCATCTACTGTTACATCCACAGGTGCTCCCTGCCGAACCAATAAGACGTCAACATCGTCTATTTCCACCCACATGCGCATGTTTGAAGTAGTATAGACGCTGCCAAAATAGCGCCCGGCTTCAACTGTTTCCCCTGGTTGAGCACCAATATCCGCAACTATACCGTCTATCGAAGCGGTGACCTCCAACTGATCCATCTGAGACCTCATCTGCCTCAGTTCAGTTTCCGCATCTCTGATTTCATCAAGTTTCTCCTCAATTTTATCCCGTGCATCTTCACCCGCCAGGGAAACAATGGCATCACCCTTCTCCACTGTTTCCATTTCATGAACAAAAACCTTGGTAGCGATAGCCTCTGCCTTACTCAATACGGTCTCCTCATTCACATAGCTTTCTACTTTAGAATAGTACCGCAACCAGTTGATGCTGGTAGGTGAGATTTTTTCGGACGAACTGCCGTCATCCTTTACCAGCCCGATTTGCGCCCTCATTCCTGGCCTAATTAACCCGGGATTTTCTCCTTCAATAGTAACCCAATAGGTTAATTGGTATTGATCTTCATCATAGTTTCCACCGGCATATTGTGCATCAAAGAGCTCTGAACTAGCCACCGGTATGGGGCTGGGATTAACACTTGTAACTTTTGCATTTACCAGGTTACCGAACTCTTCAAAACGCAGCACAGCTCTTCCACCCACATTAGCACCTCTTTGCCACTCCGTAGGCGTTAACTTTGCTGTTAGTTTAAAACTTGAATCGTCCACCACCCTAGCTACAATTGTTCCTTGTTTTACGTCAGTCCCTTCAATAACAATCAACCCCTGAACACGACCGGTAATAGGTGCTCTCAAAGTAATCCCCTGGGACGGGTTGATATTATCCAATTCTCCCATTGGAATGCCCATCAAATCAGCCAAATATTCTCTATCCGCTTCCAACTGTTCTTGCTTAGCTTCGATGTTGGTATCCAAATCCGGTGCTGTTAACCGCACCAGGACCTGCCCTTTTTTGACTTCGTCCCCTTCTTCTGCTAACACCTCATCAATTATGTAACTATTAACCGCCCCTGCCTGTCGAGGGCCATATCCACCGGGTACTCGAATAGCTCCATGATCTGCTGGATTAAGAGGCCCTGATGCCTCAACCCCTACCGCTATATCTCCCTTAACAACCTCTTCAGTCGCGTAAACCGGGCCCTGTACTTCTTCTGCCGGTGGCGGCATTAATTGGCGATAAGAATAGTATCCACCCCCAAGAACAAGACTGACTATGACAGTAATCATAAATATGCGTTGTAACATTATCCGTTCACCTCCAACATTTCACCGTTAATTCCTTTTTCCAATATTTCTTCGTTTTCTATCCTTCCATCCAATACTCTCACAATTCGCTGGCCATGCTGGGCAATAGCCTCTTCATGGGTTACTTGAACAATTGTCAACCCCTGTTCCGTATTTAGCTTATGGAAAATATTCATAATTTTTTCCCCGGTACGGGAATCCAAGGCTCCGGTCGGTTCATCAGCCAAAATCATTTTAGGTTCGCCAACCAATGAACGTGCAATAGCGACCCTTTGCTGTTCCCCCCCGGATAACTGCGAAGGCGTATGATGCCGCCTGTCACCCAGCCCAACTGCCTCTAACGCCGCAGTAGATCTCCTTCTCCGCTCTGCCCGACCGATTCCACGATAAATCAAGGGCAGCTCCACGTTAGCCTGTGCATCCAAGTTAGGCAGCAGGTGGAATCCTTGAAAAACAAAACCAATAAATTGGTTTCTAATATCAGCAAGTTTACCATCACTTAGTTTCTCCACCCGTTTCCCCGCAAGTTCGTAGACACCGGCACTGGGTCGATCCAATCCGCCAATGATATTAAGTAAAGTAGATTTTCCAGAACCAGACGGCCCCATAATAGAAACAAAATCACCCGTTTCTACGGTCAGGTCTATCTCTTTTAATGCATCCACCTTCACCTGTCCTGACTTATACTGCCTTGAAACACCCTCAATTTTAACTAAGGGCATCCGGTTCACCCCCCTCCCTATTCACAATTCATCATTTGTTAGACTAAATATGACATCAAAAAGTTCCCTTTTCAGGAAATTGCATGAAACATATCTTAATATTTTCTGCCTCGAAAGTCTTACCATATTAAAGATTCGTAAACCGCATGACAGATTCCTCCAAAAGATAAGGTAATAAATTTAAAAATAAAGTGCAATAGTGGTTGGTTGGACAGTTGGACAGTTGGTTAGTTGGAAAAGTTCAAAAACAAACAACCAAATTTCGGGGACATTCCTGTCCCCAAAGAATATACTCTGACTTCAGCAGGTGTGTCCCCTTTCCTTAGCAATTTAAAAAGGCTGCTGACAAATTAATGTCAACAGCCTTATTTATTACTCAACTTCAGGCAATACCAAACTAGCCTGTGGCATTATGAATGCCGTAAAGTCCCCTTTGTATTTCTCCTTCACCCTATCTAAGGCCTCTTGCAGGCTGCCGGCATAAGAGAAAAATAGTTTTTCTACGTCATCTCTAGACATATCCGATACTAGTATAACGTCTTTTTCCTTAAGTACTCTTGCAATCGCAAAGGCTTTGTGGCCGCCTAAAATAAAATGCCTGTCAAATCTATCAAAGATATCCTGGAGTACATTGGCCTGTTTAATCCATTTTTCAAAAACGTCTTCGCCGTAACCTTCCCCGCACTTGGATACAAGTATGATGGTGCCCCCGGGCCTGACAGCAGAAGCTGCATTTTCCAAAGCTTTTTGTGCCTGGTAAAGGTTAAGGTCTTTTGGATGTCCGCCTGCACTGGCAATGACTACATCTGCTTGCTGCGTCAGTTTAACAACACTTGTTTCCTCACAAAATCTAACCCCTTCCAACCAAGCCGCCTCCACATCCCCGGCAACTGCAGAAACAATTTCTTTATCCACATTAGTTACAACGTTAAGGATAAAATCCACACCGGCCATCCGTGCAGCCTCCAGCATAATCCAATGCACTGGGTTTTCTTTATAACTACCCGTTGCCGCCCGAGGGTCAGTCATCATTGCATGATTTGCAGTAATCAATTCCCTGGCTGCCACCCCAGGTAAAATAGACTTGCGCCCGCCTGAGTACCCAGCGAAATAATGCAATCCTATCAATCCGGTTGTAATTACCATGTCTGCCTCCGCAACTTCACGATTGATGGATAGCTCCGTTCCGTCAGACATTTTGCCTAGTGATACCAAGTTTTCATCCGGATTATGGCTTACCACCCTATATCTATCTACTATTTCCGAAGTAAACGTTTGTCTGTTCTCCTCGTCTGTGTTTGCTCTGTGAATCCCAGTAGCCACCACCAAAGTTATTTGGTCATCTTTAAGTCCTACACCTTCCAGTTCCTTCATTAATGGCGGCAGCATAAACTTATACGGTGTAGGTCTGGTAACATCATTAACAACCACAACTACTTTTTGCGGTTTCTTTTTTTTCACTATTTCATATATGGCACCTGTCCCAATGGGGTTTTCAAGTGCTTTCTCCACCGTCTCCAAAGGATTCTCCAATCCCTCTGCCGTCTTGGGCCCTACTTCCATTAGGATATTCTCTTTGTTAATATGTCCGGTAACTACTCCTTCTCCAAAGTTTAGTTCAATTTTCACCTTTTTAAAGGCCCCCTTTTTTGTCTCTGCAGTCTTTTTTTCTTATATATAGTATCTCTTAAACCTGATATAATATTGTAAGCAAAAAACTGCAATTTTAAAAGACTATTAGGAGAAGTATACAAAATTCTTGCCCAGAACCAATTACAAATTTTAAATATTACTGTATAATGATGTTTAGTTTATCATGCTTACTAAAAGAGGTGGTTTATTATGGAAAGAAGTCAATTAATTAAAGGCCTGCAGACAATATTGGGAGCAGATAAAGTACTAGACGATAAACTAGATATGCTTAGTTATTCATACGATAGTTCATTTAAGGCACGTAATAACCGCTACATTCCCGACGTTGTGGTAACTCTAACTAGTACCGATGAGGTAAGTAAGGTTATGAAGTTTGCCTATGAGCATAACGTTCCGGTTACTCCTAGGGGAGCAGGCACCGGTGAAACTTGCGGTGCCTTAGCCATCGAAGGTGGTATAGTGATTGACTTGGGCGGTTGGGATGTTATTGAAGAAGTAGATGCAGAAAACATGCAGGTTCAACTACGACCCGGTGTAATTCATGCAGATCTTAATAAATATTTAGAGGCCTATGGTTTATTTTTTCCGCCTGACCCGGGCAGTTCTCAAATGTGCACCGTAGGCGGCATGGTTGCTAATAACAGCAGCGGCCTCAGAGCCGTAAAATACGGCACCACTGAACAATATGTTTTAGGCCTTGAGATAGTTCTTCCAGACGGCCAGATAATCACAACGGGTGGAGTAAATTCTCGGGCCATTAAAAATGTGTCCGGTCTTAATTTGACAAAGCTTTTTATCGGTTCCGAAGGAACCCTTGGAATAGTTACAAAAATTCGTTTGCGCTTATGGCCCAAACCAAAATCCAGAGGAATTTTAATGGCAGTCTACGATGACTTAGAAGAAGCACCGAAAACCGTCTTGGAAGTTTATAAAGCTGGTATTCTACCTTCCGGTATAGAAATACTGGATGCTTCGGCCATTAAAGCGGTTAATGAATACAAACCGGAAATAGCGTTGCCAAATGCAGAGGCAATTTTACTTTTTGAATTGGACGGAAATCCCGCTAGTGTGGAATGGGAAGGTAATGAAGTAACTCGTATTGTTAATACAAGGGCTGCCAACGCTGAATGGTCCACTGATCCGGAGCGTATGGCCAAGCTTTGGCAGGGCCGAGCAGTAACTGCTACTGCTGCTGCTCGGTTGCGGGCCGACGGCAGTCGTATTTTTGCCGGTGAAGATATCAGTATCCCTCTTAACCAAGTAACTGAATCAATAAAACGAATTAGAGCTCTCGGTGCCAAATATGGTATTGGGGTAGTAAATTACGGCCATATCGGCGATGGAAACGTGCACACGGCACCTGTAATCAATCCCGAAGACCCCAAGGAAGTTGAGTTGGCCAATAAACTCGTGGATGAAATACATCTAACAGCTATTGAACTAGGAGGTACCACCACGGGTGAACACGGGATAGGTGCAGTCCGTTCCCAATATGCCCGCCAAGAACACGGCGCGGCCTTAGATGTCATGTATGCAGTTAAAAAGGCTATTGATCCCAAAGGAATTATGAATCCTGGCAAGCTGCTGCCAAAGGAAGGAGACAATAAAGATGTTTCAACAAGTGCCAGCAGTTAAGGATCTGTTGCGTAAATGTGTGCGCTGCGGAAAGTGCAGATCCGTCTGCCCAATATTCAAGGAAATAAAAACTGAAAGTGCAGCACCAAGGTCCCGGGTATTCCTGACCCAATTGCTACGCGATAAAGAATTAGAGCCAGATTCTGCCGTAGCGGACCGTGCAAATAAATGCCTGCTCTGCAAATCCTGTACTGCCGAATGTCCATCAGGGATCCCTGTAGACCAAATGGTTGTAGCAATGCGCAGTTATTTAAAGGATTATGATAATAACACCACAAAACGCAGGCTCGTTTCTACCATGTTTAACGACCGAAAAAGTCTTAAGAGAGCCCATATGTTACTGCAAGGCTACCAAGCGACGGGTTTAAAGCATATTGTCAACAAAACCGGTGTCTTAGGTTTAATCTCCAAAGATTTAGAAACAGCAAACAGATTACTTGCCCCAGTCTCTGGACCGATCGCTAGCAAGCAGATCACTGAAAAAACACCGGCGGCAGGCAAACGCCAAATAAAAGTTGGTTATTTCCTTGGCTGTGCCACCAACATCTTCTATCCGGAAAGAGCCTTGGCGACTATAGAAGTATTAACGAAAAACGGCTGCGAGGTGGTTACGCCAAAAGACCTGCAATGCTGCGGCCTGCCTCACATCGCCAGTGGTGAAACTGCTGCCGCTGCATCTAAGACTACTCATAACTTTAACTTATTTTATCAAGCAGGTGTAGATGTTATTATTAGTGATTGCGCCTCGTGCAGCAGCATGCTGCAGGGCGATTACTACGATCAGCTTTTTGAGCAAGGGTTACCTGAAGAGGTTAAGCACTTTAAAGATAAGATATTTGATTTAAATAAATTTCTAACTGATGTAATAGATTTAAATGAAGACTTGGCAGCGATACCCAAAACAACGGTGACTTATCACGATCCCTGTCACCTAATTAATAGTCAGGGTATCAAGGACCAACCCAGGAAAATATTAAATCTCGTTCCCGGCGTGGAGCTGGTTGAAATGGAAGGTGCAGATCAGTGCTGCGGCGGTGCAGGTACTTTTGGAATAAGTCATTACGACTTATCCAGCAAGATACTTGAACGAAAAATATCGGCAATTAAAGATACCAATACTGATTTTGTTACCACCGCTTGTCCTGCCTGTTCCATGCAATTGGGCCATGGACTAAGCAAACACCATATGAATTCCCAAGTGAAACATCCTGTAGAGCTATTGGCAGCTGCATACAAAGCCGCTGAACAAACGGGTAAAATAAGTTGAATAATGCCTTACTAGAACAAAAGCATTTCATGCCTTTCGGCTTGAAGCGGTAATGCTTTTGCACCCAA
>JADQBR010000059.1 GCA_016278515.1 Bacillota bacterium | reverse complement strand
CCCTCCTATAATTGACATAAGGGGGCATACCCCCTTAACAACCCCCATGTATAGGAAATTATTCACAACCCATAATTTCCTATACATCGAGAAAAGGGGTCTAATATGTCTATTTGTTCTTCTGCAACTTAGCCCATGTATCCTTAAGCGAAACAATTCTATTAAAGACAAGTTTTTCTTCCGTCGTATCCGGGTCAACACAGAAATAACCTTTTCTTAAAAACTGATAACGGCTACTGACAGCAGCCTTCTTGAGACTGGACTCCACCTTACAAGCTGGAAGGATCTCCAGCGAATCAGGGTTAAGATTATCCTTGAAATCTGCCCCTTGTTCTTCCGGGTTTTCTTTTACAAAAAGGTGATTGTATAGACGTACTTCCGCATCAATTGCATGGGAAGCAGATACCCAATGCAGTGTTCCTTTTACTTTTCGAACGGTTGCATTAGTACCACTTTTTGTTTCGGGATCATAGGTACAGCGAAGCTCTAATATCTCACCGGTTTGTTCATCCTTAATTACTTCCTTACATTTTATAATATATGCATGTTTCAACCTGACTTCACGTCCAGGCGCTAAGCGAAAGAATTTTTTTGGTGGTTCTTCCAGAAAGTCATCTTTTTCAATGTAGATTTCTTTAGAAAATGGAATCTGGCGCGACCCTGTTTCCGGTTTTTCAGGGTTGTTCTCCGCTTCTAACATTTCAACTTGACCTTCAGGATAATTTTCAAACACAATTTTTAATGGACGCAAGACAGTCATAACCCGAGGTGCATTATTATTTAAGTCCTGCCTAATGCAGTGTTCTAGTAATGCTAAGTCTACCATACTGTTGCCTTTTGCTACGCCTATCCGTTCGCAAAAGTCCTTAACAGATTCAGGTGTATAGCCTCTTCTACGCAAGCCGGATACTGTCGGCATCCTAGGATCGTTCCAACCGCGCACATGCCCTTCTTCAACTAATTGACGTAACTTTCGTTTACTCATAACCGTATGACTTAAATTTAACCGGGCAAACTCTATTTGCTTAGGTCTACTGTCTCCTTCAATGTCTATATTTTCGACTATCCAATTATATAAAGGACGGTGATCCTCAAACTCCAACGTACAAATTGAATGAGTTATACCCTCAAGTGCGTCAGAAATCGGGTGGGCGAAGTCATACATGGGATAAATACACCATTTATCTCCGCTTCTGTGATGGGTTCCCCGTTGAATACGGTATAAAACCGGATCTCGCATATTAAGATTACCCGATGCCATATCAATCTTTGCCCGCAACACTTTTGAACCGTCCTTATACTCACCAGCCTTCATCTTTTCAAATAACAAAGCGTTTTCCTCTGCAGAACGACTACGGTAGGGACTTTCTTTGCCAGGTTCGGTTAAGGTACCCCGGTATTCCCTTATTTCATCAGGACTTAAATCATCAACGTACGCTAGGCCCTTTCGTATCAATTGCCCTGCATAATCATAAAGCCTATCAAAATAATCGGAAGCGTAGTAAAGTCGGTCATCCCAGTCATACCCGAGCCAACGCACATCCTCTTTTATGGAATCTACGTACTCAACATCTTCCTTACTAGGGTTAGTATCATCAAAGCGTAAATTACATAACCCTTGGTAATTCTCTGCAATGCCAAAGTTTAAACAAATGGACTTAGCATGTCCGATATGTATGTAACCGTTAGGTTCGGGAGGGAATCTAGTATGAACCCTACCGTCATTTTTATTCTCTTCTAGATCCTTATTAATAACATGTTCAATAAAATTAGAAGGATCTTGTTTTTTTACTGCCATATGTAACTCCCTCACTTTATCATAATTTATAGTATTATTCATATTAATTTAAGCTATCCTAAATATAGATTTATATACACATTCTTCCTGCTCAATTCTACATCATTACTCACTATCCTTCAACTTGAATTTGGGGTACCCGCAGGGAGCATATCCAAAACTCTAAAGCAACAAGTTGCTAAGAGTTTTGCTATACCCGCAAGGGGCATATCCAAAACTCTAGAGCAACAAGTTGCTAAGAGTTTTGCTAACGGTTTTCAAGTTGAATTCCTGCAATTTATAATTATTATTATTTCTTTCCTGTAGCTATACAATATTCTTAATTATATGTCTGACTGCATCAATAGGGTGTTTCAAAATCATTTTAGGCCCGGCATAACGCATTACTTGCTTAACATACTCCCGCTTCTCAGGTTTATAGCAATGAACAGGACATTTTTCACATGTAGCTTTCTTGCTGCCAAATTTGCATTTATCAAGCCTCTTATTTGCGTACTCCAATAATCCACTGCACTCTAAGCATAACTCATTGTGCATACCATGATGGCTTTTACAATATATATGAACCATTTTCTTAATAGTTCCTTTTTCCCACTCAATAGGGTCTTTAATAAGAGCCATCACCATCACTCCCTGATATTTAATCCATTTCTTTATTTCATCTGTCTCGCAAATTTATTATACACAATGTTTTAATACCCCGATGTGAATTGCATCACTTTTCAAGAGGAAGTTCGATAAGCCGAAAATACACCTTAGAAAAATAGCAGTATTCCCATGCTTGGGGATACTGCTATTACGCATAATGTCTACTCAACAAATTCAAGTATCTCTCCATCCGGACCCTTAAAAAAGAAAATCTTCATTTTACCACCGTCAAAGTCTCTGGGAGCTTCGGAAATGCATTCCACTCCTTTATCTTTCAGTCTGTTAACCTCTTCAACCATGTTATCCACCTTAAAAGCAATATGGTCTATAAAACCGGTAGATGATCTTTTTTCCTGACCTTCTCTTAATTGGATTAACTCCAAGACATTTTGCCCGCTTTTTAAAAATACGATTTTTACACGCCCATCGTCAATACGATACTGTTCTTGACAATTTAATATTTCTTTATAAAATTGCAAGGACTGCTCCAAATCCTCCACACGTATACCAATATGTGCCGTCTGATACATAACTATCACCATTCCTCCGCTTTTCAGTTAATATTCTATAAGAGTCGACTCACACCTTCAAGTGCTGCATTATTTAAATCACAACCTGCCAAGAAACATTAATACAAATATGGCTATATGTATTATCAGAAACAGCGGAACCAGATAACGAAACTTTTTCTTCTTAGTTTTGTGGTTGAATAATACAATTCCAACCAATCCCCCAACGGGAGCAATAAAGGAAAAGAACAATAAATATTGCTCACTAATGCGCCAATTCCGTTTTACGGCCTTCCATTTATCCAATCCAAGAAACAGCATAGTAAGTAAGTTAACCGCAATTATTGCAAATGCAGCATTTTGCATAGAGGCATCTCCCTTTTTTTAAATAAAAGCAAATTAAAACCATAGCACAATATTTAAAGGTTCTCCAGTTTTCACTAAAGAACCTTTTTCGTCAACTTTCTAGGCTTTATCTTTTTTGTTTCTTATTATAAGATTGGTGTTTAGCCTTACCACTCTTTCGCCTATCTCCATAGCCTTTACCGCCACGATTTCTATCGCCCCGCGCATCATGTTTTGCCCTTAAGGAGGGCACCTCTGTCAACTTCACTTCTGCCTGATCCGGTTCTTTAGTTAACATCTTAAGAGCTGCAGAAACTAGCGTCACTGGATCATTCTCATTAAGTAATTCCTCTGCTAATACTTTGTAGTCCTTAGACTTCCCCCGATTTACTACCTCTAACAAGTTATCGACGGCAAGACGCTGTTGCCTCTCCATAGCTTCTGAATCTGTCGGGATTGGTATTCTTTCTATTTTGCGTTTGGTGGCCCTTTCTATGGTTCTCAAATGACCGATTTCTCGCGGTGTAACAAAAGTAACGGCCAACCCCGTCTTTCCCGCTCGACCGGTACGACCTATTCTGTGAACGTAACCCTCGGGGTCTTGAGGTATGTCAAAATTATATACATGCGTTACTCCGCTAATATCTAATCCCCTCGCTGCCACATCTGTAGCTACCAGCACTTCTACCTTGCCTTCTTTAAACCCTCTTAAGACAGTATTACGTTTTGCCTGGTTTAGGTCACCATGAATTCCTTCGGCCTCATAACCTCTCTTGCCCAGTGCTTCAGCCAGTTCATCCACCCTGCGTTTTGTACGACCGAAGACAATTGCCAATTCTGGAGACTGCACATCCAACAGACGGCATAATACATCAAATTTCTGCCTTTCGGGTACTTCAACGTATTCCTGTTCGGTACTGAGCACCGTCACTCCCTGGGATTTCATTTTGAACAACTTAGGCTTGTTCATAAAACGTTCCGCCAAGGATTGAATTGGTTTCGGTATGGTTGCAGAAAACAACAAAGTTTGTCTATTCTCCGGGATCTCTTTTAAAATCAGCTCTATGTCCTCTTTGAAACCCATATTTAGCATTTCATCCGCCTCATCGAGAACTACTGATTCAATTGATTGAAGCCGAATGGTCCTTCTTCTCATGTGGTCCATAAGACGTCCTGGGGTCGCTACAATAATATGCGGCCGCTTTTTTAAGGACCTAATTTGACGATTGATGTCCTGCCCACCATAAATAGGCAAGGCGCGAATCCCTTTAAATTGTCCAATACGGTTTAACTCTTCTGCAACCTGAATCGCCAGTTCTCTTGTAGGGGCAAGAACTAAACCCTTGATCTGCTCGTTGACCTCCATTTTTTGAATGATAGGTATGCCATAGGCTGCCGTTTTACCGGTTCCCGTTTGGGCCTGTCCGATTAGATCTATTCCCTCCAATGCGGATGGGATAGTTTGTTCCTGTATCTGTGTTGTTTCTTCAAATCCCATGTTACTGATGGCTTTGAGGATCTTTTCCTCAAGGCCTAATTCTAAAAATGTAGACAATATCATTTACTCCTTTGCTAATTTAATAATATGTATGTCCGAAAGGGGCTTATGCAGATATTTTTCGAACACCACTCTCTGAAAAAAGATGCTATGTATAAGAATCCCCAAAAAAAAAGGCATTATTCCTGTTATGGAATATGCCTTTCTAATTCACCTTTTTCCATTAGGAATTATAAGGGTACTACGTTAGTAGCTTGGGGTCCCTTTTGGCCGTCAGTAATATCAAACTCAACTTCTTGACCCTCTTCAAGACTCTTGAAACCGCTTCCTTCAATAGCAGAAAAATGAACAAATACGTCATCTCCGCTTTCACGCTCAATAAATCCGAAACCTTTTTGTGCATTAAACCATTTTACTTTACCTATCATATTATAGGCCTCCTTTAAAAATTGTTGGCAAAAAGCAGAAACCAGAAAACTTCTTTCGTCCTAACGTATGAAAACTAGAGGCCGTAAAATCGGTTTTAGGTTTTCTAAACTTTTTAACTTAAACTATCATACCATAAACCCTGCAACAAAAGCAAATCATATTTATACGGACCTCTGTTACAGACGGAAAAGAATACATCCGTTTCTATTTATAGTATGGATAAAACCACTAATATTATACCTTTTAGTATATTACAGGAAAATATTTTTGTTTCTAGATTAACAAGGATTATAATTTCATACTAATCCAAAGAAATATTTATTATATGCTTTTTTATTAATTATATTGGGCTCATCAGCCTTAAATATGTTTCATTTTGTTAAATCTACAAACTCTGCATTGACTATCTTAGCTAAATCAGTTACTGCAAGCTCTATTTGAGTACCAATTTTGCCACCGCTGACCACAATCCCGTCAAAATCAGAAGCAGTAAAATGTACAAAGGTCTCATAACTTTTTTTCATACCAATGGGTGAACACCCGCCTCTGATATAACCGGTTAACTGTAGAATTTCTTTGACAGGTACCATTTCCACTTTCTTTTCACCTGCAGCAATAGCCGCCTTCTTTAAATCAAGCTCATCGGCAACTGGAATTAAAAATACGTAATTTATTTTACTATTACCCTGGGCAACTAGAGTCTTAAAGACTTGAGCTAACTCTTTGCCAATTTTATGTGCTACTGAAATACCGTCTATCTTTCCATCATTATTTTCATAAGTCAACATTTCATAATCTATATTCTCCCTATCCAAAATACGCATTGCATTAGTCTTTTTAGTTTTTGCCATTTTCGCCACCTCTTATGTCACTATTTACAACTTTAATCTTCTACTAATGCCTCCATATATTCCTGCATTTTGAATGGAAAAGGCAGTAGAGCGGTAACCCTACTGCCAAAACAGTTGTCATTAACCTAATCATTAAAATAATTTAATACAAAATCCGGGACAGTATCTTCGGAATAACTGCCCTCCAAAATGACTCGATTATCTTGAGAATAAAATATTAGCATATAATCTTTTTGCCTCTGTATATAATCCCTCTGCTTCCGCCATTGGTCACTAAGATTGCGTAAACATACTTCAATCTTATCTTTATCTACAATTTTCATCTGCTTCCCATCATAAGCTTCCTCTACCGTTCGTGTTTCGACTGGCATCTTAACTGGTTCAGCACGAAGGGTACCACTACTTGCTATTTCCTGTACTACCACATAAGCAACGTCCTCAGGCATTACCCTTGCTTGACTTAAATAGCCATTTCCTTTTAACCATTGTTCAAATTCCGTGTATTCTTTTTTCCACTCTAGGCCAATTCTTTTATCATCAGACAGCAATAGGGAAATTCCAGCCCAAGCAGTCAAATCGTTTGTCATTTCTCCATAACTAGCACTATTGATTTCCTTTTTCAGTATTGAAACCGCTTCTCTAATTTCTTTAGGACTAGTAATATCAACCTTTTTAGAGGCATTCCCTTGAGGATTAATTGTAATTTTATCAATCTGGTCCGGCTCTATACTTAGAAGATTGTAATGCATCTGCTTATATTCTTTCGATTCATAGATTGGTTTAAAATAGCTGTCGTAATCCTCTTGCCTAATAGAGTATTGTCTGCTTACCTTGTCACCATCAGTTAGAGTATAAACAAATACCAAATCTCTGGTGACATAACCATTAAATTCATTCAAATTTCTATTTTTTGCCAGTTGCTGATGTAATTTTCGTATATTTTCAATATTGTCCTTAGTAAAATAGAAACCGATTTTGTCACTATTTCCCGCCCGATTGTAGTTATAAATACTGTAACCAAAGTATACGTTATTTATGTTTTCCAGGGGAGGTACATGTTTTTCATAACCAATGAAATCATAGCTAATTCCCACGGTTACTAAAATTATTACTACAGCGTAAACTAGATATCCTTTAATGCTGCCTAAAACTCTTAAAGACTTGGTTATCAAAATCTCTGCAACAAAATACCCTAACAAGGAACCAACAAGGTATCCAAAGAACATCCAATGTAAACTATATTGGGTCTTCCAGAAATAGACACCTGCAAGCAGCATGGTACAAAATGTTACTCCGTACTTAAAGATAGGCCGCAGTGACTTAAAAGCAATCGCTTCAGATGCAGCCTCCAAGTTCCTCCTGCTGTATAAAGCCCTGCCAATAAAATAGGATGCAACAGCAGCAGCAAAATAGATCACTACTTCAGTTAGCTGCATAAGTTTTCTTAACCCAAATACTCTTGTTATGGGCGAGTATTTATCCACCTGACTGGTGAGATAATAATCCTGGGCAAACCCATATACCAAGCTATCAATGTTGTAAAGTAACAACATACTAAGCCCCAGCGGTAACAGTAAAATGATATAAGTAAGAACACCCTGAACAACTGAATTACCTGTAACTATTCCTATAAAAACACTAAACAGGAATACAAACATATTCATTAAACAGGTGATCCCTACCCAGATCAAGATATGCTTTAGGGTATAGTAGTTTCCCAAACTAAAAGTTATGTTTAACAGCCATGAAACAACCGCCGTAATAATCACCGGCACCACTAAAATCAGGGTTCCTACTAGGATATGATTGTTATACAGGTTTCCCCTTCTAATGGGCAAGGCATGATACATATCTACCGATTGTTTAACCTGCAAATAACGAAAAAGGAAAATAGCCGCTAAAACAGGTATCGCCAACATAAATATCCCTTGTATTTCCATTCGAAACAAAAATATATCCCTAAAAGGATTATGCAAAGCGTCAAACCGTTCCATTCGCTGTAGCTGCATTAATATCTGCAGGGGAACAGTAAATAGCAAGATTAAAGTATACACTGCTCCTATCCAGCCAAACCTTTTTAGGTCATTATAAATAATACCTTTGTTAAAAGATAATGTTTTCGATTGCATAGCCTGCATCCCCCATTTCATAAATAAATATTTCTTCTAATGTTAGCGGTAAAACATCTAAAATGACAGGATCAAATTGCTTGAAATCGGACACTATCTTATTTTTCTCTCCTCTTGCAATTAATAATACAATGCTTCCCCTTTGTTCCTGATAAAGGATATTTTGGTCCGCAAATAACTGCTCGGGTGCTGTTTCTTTAAACGCCACCTGTATTTTATGTACATCCGACTTTAAATCATCCAGCTCTTTTTGAATAATCAGAGAACCCTCGTGCAGTATTCCGATATGATCACAAATATCTTCTAACTCCCTTAGGTTATGGGAAGAAATAAATACAGTCATCTCCCTTTCCGCTACGTCTTGAATAATTAAGTTCTTTACCTTTTTCCTCATAACAGGATCCAAGCCATCTACCGGTTCATCCAAAATCATTACCTCCGGCATTGTTGATAATGCCAACCAAAAAGCTACTTGTTTTTGCATACCTTTTGACAAGCTGTTTATTCGCTTATTTCTATCTATCTTAAAAACACTATTTAGCCTTTGGTACCTTTCATTATTCCAATTAGGATAGATACCTTGATAAAAGCGCGCCATATTATTTATAGTATATTGAGAAAAATAATAAAGGGTATCAGGAATAAATGCGGTTTTTTCCTTAACGCCGGTATTCTCAAAAACTATTTCATTTTTTATGTAAACTTCCCCACTGTCCTGTTTGTAAATTCCAGCCAAAACCTTCAGCAAAGTGGTCTTCCCTGCACCGTTAGAGCCCACTAAACCATAAATAGACCCTTTATCAACATTTAAATTCACATTCTTTAAGGCCATAATTTCTGCAAACGCCTTGTTCACTTCACTAATCCGTATCAACACCATCGCCTCCTTTTACCATTTGCTCGATTTCTGATAGAATTTCGCAGATATCTTCCTTGGGCATACCCAAATACATTATTTCCGCAGCAAGTTTCTTTAGCTCATCGGTTAATCTGTCTAATTTCTCACTGCTAACGGATTTAATTGCTGGAGCGGCAAAACTTCCCTTACCTTTTACTGAATAAATGAATCCCTGGCGTTCCAGTTCTCTATAGGCCTTTTGAATTGTATTTGGGTTAATAGTCAGTTGTTTAGCTAGTACCCGTACAGACGGCAGTTGTTCATCTGCTTTTAATACCTCACTGATTATCAACTGTTTAAATTTTTCAACCAATTGTTCATAAACCGGCAACCTGCTTCTGACATCCAACTCAAACATTTCTTCCCCCCCCTCTAAACTGTATTAACTGTATTATTATTAATAGTACAGTGTTTATTATAAATCTCCTCGGGGGAATTTGCAATAGAAAAGTAATTAACAAAAATAAAACCCTGCTAAATAGCAGGGAAAGCAAATTATACTTGATGGTATCTAAAGCAATCTACTAAATGGTCGTTTACCAATCCGACTGCTTGAATATGAGAATATATTATGGTTGTTCCGATAAAGTTAAAACCCCGTTTTTTCAGGTCTTTGCTGATTTTGTCCGATAAGTCAGTCTTAGCAGGTACTTCCGCTAGGTCTTTCCATCGGTTTTTAATAGGCTCATTATTTACAAAAGACCAAAAGTACGTGTCAAAACTACCAAATTCCTTTTGGATGTCAAGAAACTTTTGGGCATTGTTTATTGAGGAAAGAATTTTTCTGCGGTTTCGCACAATACCGGGATTGTTTAATAATTCGTTTACTTTCTGCTCATTGTACTCTGCTACCTTAATGGGGTCAAAGTTATCGTAGGCTTTTCGATAGTTTTCTCTCTTTTTCAAAATAGTTATCCAGCTCAAACCTGCTTGGGCAGACTCCAAAACGAGAAACTCGAAATGCTTAATATCATCGTGTACTGGAACGCCCCACTCTTCATCGTGATATTTCATATACAACTCATCATTACCGCACCAAGGGCATCTTTGCATAGTGTACATACCACCTTATCTGAATTATTTTAAAAAACCTATCCTACCTGAGCCAAGGGCAGCGGTTGATACCTAGGAGCCAAAGACAGTTTTGCATCTTTAAGACCCATGTCCAGTAGTACATTCGCTGCATTATTTAAAGCCAGTTGAGGCAGATTATTCTCAGCACTAAGATGGGCCAACACTACTTGGGATGTATCCGTGGTGGCAAATCGTCGAAGGGCGTCTGACGCATCATCATTTGATAAGTGCCCTTTTTTTCCCCTAATTCGTTCTTTTAGATGCCATGGATATGGCCCATCTATTAGCATATCTCTATCATGGTTAGACTCAATAATCAAGGTTCTGCAGCCAGTGAGAAACTGCCCCATTCTTTCTGTTAGACAGCCCGTATCGGTCAGTAACCCAAGTCTTTCTTCTCCTTGGCTGAAAACAAAACTACAGGGATCAGCAGCATCATGGGATGTGGAAAAAACATCTATGTGTAGATCTCCGACTATTAACCGCTCATCCGACCCGATACACATCGCATTTATACCGGCAATCTTACCAATAGAACACTCCATTGCCTCCCAAGTATTTTCCGTTGCATAGATAGGTAAATTAAAACGGCGTGACAAGACTCCTACACCACAAGTATGGTCACGATGTTCATGGGTGACCATTATAGCGCCTAATTTATCAACACTACGCCCAATACTTTTTAAGGCTCTTTCTATTTTTATGCCACTTAACCCCGCATCCACTAAAAGACTGCCTTGTTCTGTTTCTATGTATAGAGCATTGCCCGAACTCCCACTAAATAATGTACTAAACTGCATCCATTCATACCCCTCTCCCTTAAAACATTTTCATTTTCTTCCGCAATTAACTTATTGACTATTATAAGAATTAGACAAAAGATAACCATGCCCTGTTTTTTAGAGCATGGTTTATAAAAATTGTTTGAAGCAGTTTACTTGTATTCTGCAGAGCGTATCATGTTCTATCACATGAGAGATCACGCATATTAATATTCACAAGAGTTAACTGTCCGTGGAAACGGCACAACATCCCTGATATTGCTTACTCCCGTTATATACATAATCGCTCTTTCAAAGCCTAGACCAAATCCAGCGTGTTTCACTCCGCCGAACTTTCTTAAATCTAGATACCATCTTAGTTCCTCTTGGTTTATGTCTAATGCTGCCATACGCTGCTCTAAAATATCTGCTCTTTCTTCTCTTTGACTACCGCCTATAATCTCCCCTACGCCGGGCACTAATAAGTCCATGGCGGCTACGGTCTTTTTATCGTCATTTACTCTCATATAAAACGCTTTAATATCTTTAGGATAATCTTTTACAAAAACGGGCTTTTTAAATACTTTCTCAGTCAAGTACCTTTCGTGCTCCGTTTGTAAATCATTACCCCACTTAACGGCATATTCAAATTTCTCGCCGGATTCCTCCAATATCCCGATAGCTTCTGTATAAGTTATATGGGCAAACTCCGAATTTACTATATTGTTTAACCTATCCTTGAGCCCTTTGTCAACGAACTTATTAAAAAACTCCATTTCTTCCGCGGCATTATTCAAAATATAGCTGATGATATATTTCACCATATCCTCTGCCAAGTTCATATTATCCTTTAAATCCGCAAAGGCTATTTCCGGTTCTATCATCCAAAATTCTGCAGCGTGCCTGGCAGTATTGGAATTTTCCGCTCTAAAAGTAGGGCCAAAAGTGTAGACATCTCGAAATGCCAATGCAAATGCTTCAACTTCTAATTGACCGCTGACCGTAAGATTTGTTCGCCTGCCAAAAAAATCCTCAGAAAAGTCAACGTTTCTATCCTCATTTAGCGGTGGTTCTTTTGGATCTAACGTAGTAACCCTAAACATCTCACCTGCACCTTCTGCATCATTGGCTGTTATGATTGGGGTATGTACATAGACAAATCCTTTTTCTTGAAAAAATTTATGTATTGCGTAGGCCAGTAATGAACGGACTCTAAACACTGCCGAAAATAAGTTTGTTCTTGGACGCAAGTGGGCTACTTCTCTCAAAAACTCCTTGCTGTGTCTTTTAGGTTGAATTGGATAGTCCTCTGAAGAGTCTCCTAATAAAATTATTCGAGTCGCTTTTAGTTCAAATGCTTGCTTAGCCTGGGGCGTTTCAACCAATTTCCCTTGAATGGAAACTGCAGAGCCCACTCGGAACTTGGCAACTTCATCAAAATTTGCTAACGAATCCTTTTCATAGACTACTTGTACGGTGTTAAAGTGAGTACCATCATTAAGAGATACAAACCCAAAAGATTTTTGATCCCGATTACTTCTTACCCATCCGTTAACTTCCACTTCTTTGTTAATATATCTCTTCGTATCTCTTACCAGTTGCCTCACCACTACTTTTTCCATTGGAAATGCCCCTTGTTTAAATTTTTTACCTAGCAAATCTAGCCATTTTGATACTGCCTTTGACCAAGTTCTCCTATAGACCTGATAGTTATATTATCTCATGCTGTAAATTATATATTAACAAAGACATAATTATTTTTGTTTATTTTAGCATTGCCCTTATTCTATCTATATTTCCCCGCGATAAGATAAAAATTTCCTTCTTCCTTGCTAACGTCATAGTTTACGTATTCTTTAGTAACCTTACTCATCTTCCCGGACCTTTTCTAGCAGCCATGCCATATTCTGTCCCAAAGTTCTAAAGGTTTCAATTCCCTCTTGATCCTTCAATATATCACCGGGGTCGCGCGATAAAGTCATATTCCAATAATTTGACGCAGGCACAATCATCTCAGATATACCAAAAAAGAAATTAATGGCCGAGTAAACAAAGTTGCCACCTGCTCTCCTTACGGATACAACCGGTGCCCCTACTTTCCTTTTCAACACACCGCCATTGGCCTTTGCCACAAACCCAGAGCGGTCAATTAAGGCCTTTACCTCCGTACTTACATTGCTAAAATATGTCGGTGACCCAATAATTACACCATCTGCCTCAAACATTTTTGCTATAAAACCATTCATTTCATCATCTTCCCGAGCACAACGGTTGTTTTGATTTTCGAAACATTTCCTACAGCCCAAACAGCCAAAAACTTTTTTCCCACCAAGTTGTACCATTTCGGTTTCTATGCCAGCATTCTCTAACTCTTCAAAAACAATTTTAATTGCTGTAGCAGTATTTCCCTCTTTGCGCGGGCTGCCGTTAAAAGCAACAACTTTCATCTGCAATCCCCCTCGTATAATATGTTTTGCATTAGCATATTCTATCGTAATAATTCTTCAAATAAATCTGTTCTTCTATCCGCAAGTACATGATTATGTTTTGTTATATATTTGTCGCCTGCTAGCGTTGGGTCTATTGTTACAGCCTTACTGTACTCGCCAGCTTCTTCCAACTGCAGCAAGATTTCACCTTTAGGGCTAGCAACCTGACTCATTCCAGTGAATTTCAGTGCTTCCTCTTTTCGTTTCTCGGACCCAACCCGGTTGCAAGTAATAGAGAAACACCTATTTTCAATAGACCGACTAACCATGGTTCTTTGGCAAAAAGGCAGCACCAAATTTGCCGGTTGACAGATTATCTGCGCACCTTTTAAAGCTAAAATACGACTTACCTCCGGAAATACCCAGTCAAAGCAGACCATTAAACCTATCTTGGCTTTACCTATGTCAAAAACGGGAAACGGTAAATCCCCCGGTGTAAAAATAAGTTTTTCTTCATAAAAAAGATGGGCCTTTCGATAAAGCCCGACAAATCCTTGGGGACCAATTAATACTGCAGAGTTATAAAAATTGTCTCCATCCTTTTCAGCCAAACCCGCAACAATAAAGCAGTCCTTTTTTTGGGCAACTTGATATAATTCTTTGCATGTATAACCATTAGGGATTTCTTCCGCCAATTCCACCAATTCCTGCTTGTCAACAAACTGGTAGCCAGTATTAAATAGCTCAGGCAGCACCAGCAAATCTGCATCAGTTTTATCTATCAGTTCAACAGTTCTTTTAACATTGGCCTTAATGTCCCCAAAAACCGGCGACATTTGAACTACTCCCACCTTCATACTTATCACCAACTTTTATTCTATTTGTCTTAATTTTTACAACATGGTAATATATTACTGAAAAGCAAACTTACAATTATCTATTACAAGAGGTGACCGACCATGAGTGCTGATAGTGTTCGAAGGTTTTTTCAAGATAAAGGCCAGGTTAATGATATTATTGAATTTGAGGAAAGTACTGCAACCGTGCAACTGGCTGCTAATGCCCTAGGAGTTGAGCCTGAACTTATTGCCAAAACCATGGCGCTAAAATTGAAAGACAGGAATATACTGCTTGTGACTAAAGGCGATGCTAGAATTGACAATAGAAGATATAAGGATTACTTTAAGACCAAAGCGAAAATGTTAAACTCGGAAGAAGTATCAGCCGTAACCGGACATCCTATTGGGGGCGTCTGCCCTTTTGGACTGAACGAACCACTAGACATATATTTAGACTTGTCACTGAAGCAATTTGAATATGTTTACCCTGCCGCCGGTTCTAAAAACTCGGCTGTAAAAGTGAGTATAAATCAATTAGAAGAGTTAACAGGCGGCAGCTGGGTAGACGTATGTAAATAGTCTGTCGATATTTTTTCATTTTTAGAGGTTGCTAAGATAACTTGATTATACAATCACCTAATACTTGTTCGCCTAATAGTAAAGATAAGTGGTCACCATCTGATACCGGCCCTACTCCTTCAGGAGTGCCAGTAAATATTATGTCACCTTTTCCTAGGCCAAAGTGCTCTGCCGAAAAGTCTATGATAGTTTGTAAATCAAAAACCATATCTTTAATATTGCCAATCTGGACCTGCTGTCCATTCTTTAAAAGAGCAAAATCTACCTTTTTACATTCTTCAATCCCCGGGAACTCTATAAAATTACTTAGTACGGCTGAGTTAGGAAAGCCTTTGGCTATTAACCAAGGGTAGCCTTTTTTCTTCAGTTCGTTTTGAATATCCCTCAAAGTAAAATCAATTCCTACGGCCATGCCGCCAACCAGTTCATCCACCTCTAATCCTTTTTTATAGGGCTTATCTATTCGGATAACCAGTTCAACCTCAAAATGAATAGTTCCACGGTCCCCCGGCAGCGTAATCTCCTGTCCGTTAGCCTCCACCAATGCATGAGTAGGCTTGCTAAAGAAAAATGGTGACGAAGGAACAGGATTTTTCAGTTCTTTTGCATGTGGAATATAATTTCGACCGACACAATAAATGTTTTTAAATGAATTCATATCTTCACCCCTCTCTTGATGGATAGGATTTACTAATGTCAATTTTAAATTGACGTTTAACATAACTTTATGTTCTACAAGTTAACAAAATATCCCTGCTAATGGTATGTGTTTTAACCAGGCTAGACATTCTTTCCCTAACCATTGCAGAAAGATCATTCTTTCTGTATTATTACCATAAAAATATCTCTTTTTCTTACTAGGAACCTGGCTTCTTTCCATAACGTCTATATAACTAAAAGCAAAACAAGAGAAAAGGAGAATAGTTATGCAAAAATCAAAACTTATTTTAGTTGGTATGAGTTTATTATTGATGTTCTTTACTTTTGGCTGCGGTGAAGACTCTCAATCAGTTAATAACGAAAAGGTTGAAATGGGGACCTTCATTATGAAGAACTCGAAACAGATGACCAAGTATTTTTCTCCTACTTTGAAAACAATGATGGCCAGCTTGTTCTAACAAGTATAGAAAAAATCCAGAACTAAAAACATTAAGATAGCCGAGAAGCTGATAATCCTTCCGGCTATCTTTATGTTGATTCAGTTTTGGTGAATTGGTTTTATAGTTATTTCTGTTCTATTTTTGATACTGGTATCATTGCCGGTGGGGTAACAGCCACAATAATAGTTGTAGGTTGGTCGGAAGCATTTTGACATAAATGAGGCTTGGTACCGTCTAAATGGATGCTGTCTCCCTCTCCAAGTATTGCCGTAAAATCCCCCTGTGTTACTTTTACTTTTCCATTCATGACCAGAATCCATTCTTCGCCCTCATGGGTATGAGCACAGTTGCCTGCCTGGTAGCCTGGAGGAAGCACTGCCTGCATTACCTGTAGCTTGCGGCCAAATGGGGTGGAAAGAATCTCTATATCGGGCTCGGTTCCAATTCTAATTTTGGGCCGGGCTTCTTTTTTTATTACTTCCGGGGTAAAGCCTTCCTCACCTATTAAGAGCTTAACTGGAGTTTCCAAGGCCAGGGAGATCTTTTGCAGGCTTCCCAAGGAAAGCGAGGCTTTATCGTTTTCTACTTGGCTGATAAATCCGCGGGAAAGGCCGGTTGATTCCGCCAGTTTTGGAATCGTCAATTTCATTTCCTTTCTCTTCTCCTTAATTCTTTGTCCAACAGTCATAATTTACCTCCGAAATAAGTTTAGTAATATTAAAATTATATTGATAGGAAGAACATTTACTGGTATGATAATGTTAAGTATAATAAAATTATGTTTACTAATACTATACTATTGCTGCATAGGTATTGCAACATAAGGAGGTATTTAATGAGATTAACCAAGGAAATCATAACAAAGAGAATACCCAGTACGATTGGCGGAAACTTGATACTCAGGGATCAACTGTCACAGCATAAGGTACTGTTGATATTTTTTGCTTTTGCATTTGAACCCAATAGTGTGGTAAATCTATGTCAAACCCAGGCCCGCCTGGAGGATTTAAAGGAACTAGATTATTTGCCGGTGGGCGTATGCCCGGAGAATATATTTGCCTTAAACTTTTTGTCCCTGTCTTTGAATATCACTTTCCCCTTAGTCAGCGATTACCAACTTAAGTTGAGTGATGAGCTTGGACTTAAATTAGCGGGGGATACGGATTATAGTCCCAAGGTTCGTGAGGCGGCGGCGTGGCTGAACAGGGATGGTCTAGTTGAAGACCTTCGCTGTTTTGAGGCGGGACATAACATGTTGGATGTTGACGGTATTATAAATACTCTATGGGATGAGAGATGTGATCGCTGTGAAGGTCAATAGATTATTAATGGTAAAACGCTTTGTTGCTGTATTGATGCTTTTTGGCAGCTTTTTTAAAGACTTTGTAGCCCTACGGATTAAGAAGAAAGTGCGACGCCGGCGAGTTACGGAAAGTGACTACCGAGCAGTTTATACTTCCCAGGCAAAACGTTTCCGCAAAAAGGCTGACCAATTAGGCGGCCTTTTGATAAAGCTGGGGCAATTTATCAGTGTACATGTGGATGTCCTTCCGGAGGAGTACACTAAGGAACTTTCCGACCTCCAGGATGCTGCGTCTGCTGCTAGTTTTTCTGAAATCGAGGGGATTATAGCAGCGGAATTGGGGGCCACTGGGTTAACGCTGCAAAAAGAACCCCTAGCCTCGGCTTCATTGGGACAGGTGCACAAAGCGATACTGCCTGATGGAAATGTGGTAGCTGTAAAGGTGCTAAAGCCCAATATAGATCGACTAGTTAGTACTGACCTTTTGGCACTGCGGTGGGTAACAGAAGCAGCCAGGCGGTATACTCGTTGGGGCAGGGAGTATGACCTTCTTTCCATATTTAAGGAGTTTGAACATACTACCAAAAGAGAATTGGACCTAAAGGGGGAAGGCCAGAATGCCCAGAGACTGGCCCAGGAGTTGGTCGTTTTTGATGACGTATTGGTGCCAAAGATTTACTGGGACTTTACCTCAAGACGCGTATTGACCATGGAATATATGGAGGGCGTCAAGGTAAACGAATATAATACTCTCTCCTCTTGGGAAATTGATAGGAATAAATTAAGCGGGCGGCTTTTCGAGGTATTCTGGCACCAAGTGATGGAGACAGAGTTCTTTCATGCAGACCCTCATCCCGGAAATATTTTGGTCAACTCTAAAGGGCAGTTGATACTACTGGACTTTGGCATGGTAAGCAGTATTAGCGCCGGTCAAAAACAGGAATTTTTTCAATTGATGGCGGCATTAATAGCAAGTGACAGCAGGCAGTTTTCCCTTGCACTTGAAAAATTGGGATTTGTCCGTGCAGGGGTAGAGCGGGGCCAGTTGGAAGAGGCTATGGAATTTTTGTTGAATGCGGTAAAAGATATGGGAGAGGGGCAGGAAATGGCCGAAGAAGTACGAGGCTTTCTTTATTCTCAGCCCTTTCAGCTTCCGGCCAATGTACTCTTCCTAGGTAAGACTTTTTCTACATTAATGGGGGTATGCTACGGACTGGACAACGACTTTAATTTCATGAAATCAGTCACTGAATCCCTGGGTATTGGCGGCAGTGAAAATAAAAACGCCGGTTTTACTTGGGGCAAAGAAGCCTTTAACCTTAAAGCGGTTTTGATCAGATTGCGAGAATTTTATGATATCCCTCGGCATGTGGTTGGATTAGAAAAAGAACTTAGAAGTCTGGGAGAGAACCAAACGGACCAGCTAGCCAATTTACAGAAATTGCTGAACGGTATTATCTGGGCCATACTTGCCGTAGGTAGCGGTTTAATCGCTGCTATTCTTCATGCAGCGGACAAGCCCGGTGCAGAAATGGGCTGGATGGCAATGCTGCTATTTGGCGGGATATTATTTATTAGTCTTTTTGCTAAACGACCGCCAAAAAGAATTAACCGTCGCCGGATTGCAAGGCACAAGGAAGAGGATAATGCTCCGCCGCCAGGATTTGCAAAACCTAAATTTCATCCGTAGAAAGGAGGTGAATTCATGTTTGCATTCAAGGAAATCTTTATGGACGCTGAGGTTGAGCTAAAAGAGACCGATGCGGGTTTCGCACTGGAATTTAAAGGTGATAAAGAAGATTTAAAGAAAAAGCTGGAAGCCCTATTAGCCTTTGTAGATTATAAAAAGAAAGCCTCTAAAGCAGGGATCCAGTTTGGCCCTCACGACCATTTTAAAAAAATTCATGAGAAGTTTGTTGAAATGCATAAGAAAAATCACGACTGCAAGTAATATCTACCTAATTAATAAAGCAACCTCCCTACACCCCTGCTGGAGTTTGGAACTCACAGCTTTGGGGTGTTTTTATCATAAATGCATCTCCATAACCTGATTTTAATGACTTTCCCTCAGTTTTTTTGTTATAATTTATTGGGGGGATTGACATGCAAATACTAAAAAATGATTGGCAAAATTTATTAGACGATGAATTTGAAAGAGATTACTACTTGAAACTTAGAAAGTTTTTGATTAATGAATATAGGACAAAAACTATTTATCCAAATATGTATGATATATTTAATGCTATACACTATGCAGAGTTTAAGGGTGTAAAAGTGGTTATATTAGGCCAAGACCCATATCATGGTCCTAATCAGGCCCATGGTTTGAGCTTTTCCGTAAAACCAGAAGTACCAACACCTCCTTCTCTTATGAATATCTATAAAGAACTAAATAGTGATTTAGGCTGTTATGTTCCCAATAATGGTTATTTAAAAAAATGGGCTGACCAAGGGGTTATGCTTCTCAATACTGTATTAACAGTGAGAGCAGGCCAAGCAAATTCTCATAAAAACATAGGTTGGGAACACTTTACGGATAAGATAATTCATTCATTAAATAATAGAGCAGAGCCTATTGTTTTCATATTATGGGGGAGAAATGCTCAATCTAAACTAAATATAATAAAGAATTCTAGACATTACATTATAAAATCTGTTCATCCCAGCCCACTATCTGCACATAGAGGTTTCTTCGGAAGCAAACCTTTTTCTAAAGCTAATAATTTCCTTATCTCAATAGGTAAGGAACCTATTGACTGGCAAATTGAAAATATATAGAAATTGAAAAAAGCGTACAAGAAATCCCTGGTGAAAGAATGAAAGACCAGGGATTTAAAGAGTTAACCTACTTGTGTCTAGCTAATTCTTAAATTTCTCTTCAATAGTTTCTATGCCTGTTGCTAAAAGTACACTAAGTTTTATCCGTGCCTTCTTACTGTCATAGTCCTTACCAAGGATTACCCCGCGTTTTTCCAAATCGGCAGTGCCGCCAACATAATCATAAACCGGGTAGACCTGCCCTTCCAAGCAGGAGGTGGTCAGTACTACCTTGATCCCTTCCTCTAACGCCTGGTCAATAATCCCGACTGACTCCCGGGGGGCATGCCCCCTGCCGCCCGCCTCCAAAACAATACCTTTAGCCCCACTGTCTATTGCATGTTGAATAAACCTGCCGTCTGAACCTAAGCCAAACTTAACTATATCTACTATAGGGATAGGTTCTTTTAACTGGTAGGTTTCCCTTCTGACAGGTTTTTGGTAAATGTATACCTCATCCCTATCTACATAACCAAAATAACCAAACCCAGGTGAGTCAAACCCATTGACATTGTAAGCGTGTACTTTTTTCACATGACGAGCCGGAAATATTTTTTCATTAAAAACAACTATTGTACCCATTTTCCGGCAATTATCCTCAGCAGCTACCAAAACAGCCTGCCTAATGTTAAGTAGTGCATCAGTTCCTAGCTCCAATGGCCCTCGCTGTGATCCGGTCACTACCACGGGCCTGCTGTCAGCTATAGTTATGCCCAAGAAGTAAGCCGTTTCTTCTAATGTGACACTACCATGCGTAACAACAACCCCACTTACCGAATCATCTTCGAATATCTCTTTAATCCTATTCATTAGCTTAATTACCGTTTCGAAGTCCATGGCTGTACTGGACACCTGACAAACTGATTCAACCGTTAGTTCAATGTCATCAGGCAGGTTACACATCTCTACCAGTTTTTCCCCTTCAAGCTTACCCGATGTTAATAGACCAGTCTTTTGATTGTACATGCTGGCAACTGTACCACCGGTTGTTAAAATAACTACTTTTTTAATTGTCATCACCCCATAGTTTTGGATATAAAACTTGTTTTCCCTACCTCTGGTTTATGCCATATTAACGGCTGCATTTCATTAAAAGACCAGAGGTATTATTCACCCCTGGTCTTACTAATTTCCTGTTTGATTTCCTGCCACTGTGATAGGGTTTCGGCTAAGTGATTATCAAAGATTTGTCGAGCACCATCTAATAGCTGAAAAATAAGCGGATCCCTGACCGAATAAGTAACCTTTGTCCCTTCCTTAATACCAACTACTATATTTTTTGCCCTTAACACGGCTAATTGTTGACTTACTGCTGAGCCTTCTAAACTTAATAGCTGACACAACTCATTTACATTCCTATCTCCTAAACGGAGGTTTTCTAAAATGCCAATGCGAATGGGGTGAGATAGTGCCTTAAAGAAATCAGCTTCAAATTGAAATAATTCCCTTTGCAAATTATTAACCTCCTAGCTAGTGGTTTTGCTACCACCAGTTTACCATAATATCCCTGGTCACACTACTTTTTTCTGTAACTGCGCCAGTAATACGTCCAATATCTCCTGTGGGGATGGTGGACAGCCGGGAATCTTTATGCTAACTGGAATAACCTTATCCACCCCACCCAAAGTAGCGTAGCTGTCTTTAAAAATGCCGCCATTAGACGCACAGTCTCCCAAAGCAATCACTATTTTTGGAGCCGGAGTCGCATCAAAGGTTTTCTTCAGAGCAACCTGCAAATGTTTAGTGACAGATCCGGTTACCATCAGAATATCGGCATGCCGGGGTGAGGCTACAAAATCCAAACCATAGCGTTGCAAGTCGTAAATAGGATTTAACAGAGCATTCATCTCCCAGTCACAACCGTTGCAAGATCCGCAATCCACATGGCGAATATGCCATGAACGCCCAAATTTTCTATTTTTGGCCTGTTGATTTCTAGTCACTATTCCAACCCGCCATGACTTCATTAAAATACCTAACATAATCTTCGCTCCTTTTAGTCCATTACTTCTATCGATCTGTGCAAGCATAGCATAACTCAAAACTTTTATTAATTAGAGGAAAATCCGGTATAATATCTCCCTGAACAGCTAAAGGTACAGCCGGCCAATTACAGTAAGAAGCAGAACGAATGCGATAGCGGAAAATATTATTACCCGGGCCAATCATTACCCAATGCAAGTTATTGCCACGAGCCGATTCACTCCACCCAAGAGCCGCTTGATAAGGAACTAACTCTCCCACAGGTTGCACTATGGCGCCAGCAGGGATCTGGGAAACCAATTGGAATATCAAATCAAAAGAAGTTTTCACCTCATTGACACGCACTTTAAGTCGGGCCAGTACATCCCCTGATGTTTCTCCAGCTACCTCAAATTCCAGCTGTCCATACACTCCATGAGGGAATACTTTACGCCAATCCTTGATACAGCCTGAAGCTCTGGCCGAGGGTCCAACTACCCCTAAATCTTCCACAGCTACTAAAGATAGCCTCCCTGTACCCCTCAACCTCTGAATCAAAGAATCATGCTCCAGTAAAATTTCTGCTAAATCAGTAAAGTCGCCAGCTAATTGCTCCAATTTAGTCTTTAATGCAGCAAGCTGCTGATCAGAAATATCCTTCTTTAGACCACCCATAGCATTAATCCCTCTTAAAAAACGGCTGCCGGTCAAATCTTGGTTTAACTGTAGAATCGCTTCCTTAATGCGGTTACCATGGCTGGTTCCTAAAGCAAGCCCTACTCCAGCACAGATATTCCCAACATCGCCAATATGGTTATATAAGCGTTCCATTTCTAGTAATATTGTTCGGACAAATAAGGCTCTCTCGGGTATCTGGACATTGGCTGCACGCTCAATAGCTTGACAAAAAGAGACACTATGGGAAAAGGCACAGGTACCGCAGACCCGCTCAGCCAGGTTCAAACCTGCTTCCAGGCTACCGCCTTCCGCCAGTTTCTCCACACCCCGATGGGCATAAAACAACCTAGCTTCTAAATTTAGAATAGTTTCCCCAGCTACACTAAATCTAAAATGTCCCGGCTCAATTATACCGGCGTGAATTGGCCCCACCGGTACATAAAAAGGTCCCGTTCCGTCTATTTCACCAAAAGGATAGTCAGATGACGGCAGCTTTTCTAAGGAATCTAGATTAAAATCCTTACGGAGAGGATGGGTTCCTTGGGGCCAATCATGATGAAGGACTAGCCGCCTAGGGTCAGGATGGCCGACAGGCTTTAACCCAAACATATCTTGCACTTCTCGTTCATACCATTGGGCAGACGGCACTAATGGCGTGATGGAAGGAAAAGCCGGTTCAACAGGATTTATGGCACTGGTTAGAACTATAAAGATTTCTTCATACTCAACGGCAAAATAATAGTATAGGCGGAAACTGCCATTAATACTGCGTTCGTCATTTCCAATCATAGTAGCCAGGGAAGCTCGCAGATGCTTAACCAGATAGCTGCTCACCTCCGGTAGAGCTTCTTTGGATACTTCTAAATAGTATTCATTACCAGCTTTAGCTCCCATAAATTTAGTCTGCTGGCTAAATTCCTGCAATAATAACTGAATAAGATCCGGTTCTTTTGCTGCCATTTTACTTACCTCCCCTTAATACCACCAGAACTTCGCTTAACATATTATCTAATAAGGATGGAATGTATAGTCCTAATACCAAGATTAATACTAAAGGAATCCCCATAGCCGTTACACTTAGCCAATTTTCACGACCAATCGCTAAATTTTTAGGTTTGGTGCCCAAGACCATCCGCAATACATGATACATGAAGCCTGCAAAGATTAAAGAAATAAAGAGCAAAAACAATCCGCTCGCTACATATCTCCCCTGAGCAAAGCCGCCACTGATAATACTAAACTCGCTGACAAAGACGTTGAAGGGAGGAACCCCCGTAATTGCTAAACTTCCGACAAAGAGCAGCACCCCAGAAATGGGTAAGGCTGTTATGGCACCCCTGATACGGGCTATTTGCCTAGTACCATAATGTTGAGTGATGGAGCCTGCCGTAAAAAATAGCAATGATTTAGCTACGGCATGGTTTAAAAAATGCAAACTGGCCCCGTATAAACCCAATTTACCACCTAAACCAATTCCGACCGCAATGATGCCCATGTGTTCCACACTAGAATAAGCTAATAACCTTTTCAGGTCATATTGTAGATAGATAAAAGGTACTGCAACGGCCATTGAGACAAGACCGAAAACTAATAGTAAGTTACCGGAAAACTGGCTGCCAATTGCCTGGGATAATAGCAGATGATACCTAATCACACCATAGAGAGCACAATTCAAAAGGACTCCCGATAAGACAGCGCTGACAGGAGAAGGTGCCTGACTATGGGCATCAGGCAGCCAGTGGTGTAAAGGTGCCAGTCCGGCTTTTGTCCCAAATCCTACTAAAATAAAGATAAAAGCTAGTTTCAGTACCTGAGGATCTAACTGCTGTTTGTTGGCCAGCAAAAAAGTCCATTCTAAAGTGCGGGCACTCTCACTCTCGATCTGACCTGCGGCATAATAGGTTAAGATAACCCCTAATAGTGCAAAAGCAATCCCCACTGTGCAGAGAATGATGTATTTCCAGGCCGCCTCTAAGGAGCTTTTCTGCCTGTAGAAACCTACTAACATTGCTGAAGTTAAAGTTGTAGCCTCAATGCCTATCCATAAGAGTCCCAGGTTATTAGCCATCACTGTCATAATCATGGTAAAGATAAATAGATGGAAGAATAAGTAATAGCTAGCTAATTGAGACGGTCCAATTATCCCTATGTCAACCTCATGCTGCATATAATTGATTGAATAAAGAGCTGCCATCATCCCAATTAAAGCGATAATAACCAACAAATATGCACTTAGGGCATCAATGTATAGCCAACCGCCCATTGTCGTTAGCGCTTGTCCTGTTAATATTTGCCCAGCCACTGTCAAGCTTGAGCCAAAAGTAATTATTACCCCTACGATGGTAAACCAATTTCGTAATGCCGGCCTGCCTATCAAATAACAGCTGATGGCCGTAATCAAAGGAGTAAATAACGCCAATAAAGTAACCATCTGCCTCATCCCTTCAAGCTCGTCAATTTATCTGTATTAATACTACCGAAGGTCTTGTCAATATGAAAAAGAAATAGGCCCATAATTAAAACCGCAACTAGTAAATCAAAAAAGACTCCTAGCTCTATCATCAATGGCATTCCATGGGTAGCAGTCATTGCCGCCATATATAAACCGTTCTCCATAACTAGCAAGCCAATTAACTGGCTGAGAGCCAGTTTCCGAGTAACCATGATTAAAAGACCAATTAATAACAGAGACAGGGCCACCGGTAAACCTATCTTGGCTGCCAAATCACTGGGTAAAATTTCTGGAGATACTACCCAGTATGACAATAACACTAACCCTGCAGCTATTAAGAATAATATATTAGGGCGAAAAACGAGGTCTATCTCCTTAGGAACTTTAATCTTTCTTACTATATAGAACAAGGCCGTTGGAACTATTAAGCCTTTTACCACCAAGACCAAAAAAGCACCAGCGTATAAAAAATTATTCCCTGTTTGAAAACCGAAAACAGTGCTGATTAGCGCCAATAAAAACCCTTGGAGTGCCACCAACCAAATGACATAATCTATTCGCTTGCCCCCCACCAGCAAAAAAGCATTAATTAAAGTCAGCGAAAATAAGATATTCACTTGCCTGCCCCCCTCAAAATCAGCTGAGATAATATGGTTAAGAATGCTAACGCTAAACTGGTAGCCAGTAAGCCCGGTACCTTGAAAAGCCGCATTTTAGCATAACTGCTTTCAATCAGAGCTAAAACAGCTGACAAAATCAATATTTTTAATAGATATAGTAATAATGCTATAAGAACCCGCAGCCAGCCTCCTGCCAATGCCATTCCCCATGGTAAAAACAGATTGACGAATAAAGTAAGCATTAGTAATTGTTTGATAGATGCATCCCAAATCATCAAGGCCAATCCCTTACCGGAATACTCCAGCAGCATCCCTTCATGGATCATGGTCAACTCTAAATGAGTATCCGGATTATCCACAGGAATTCTACCTACTTCGGCAATTATTACTATTAAAAGTGCTGCAATGGCCAAAAAATGAGACGGATTTAAGAGCCCTATTCCCTGAAGAGCTAAATTCGCCATAATAGTACTAAGATTTGTGGAGCCGCCACTGATTGCCAAGGCAACTAATGCCAATATTAGACTAGGTTCAGCTAAAGCCGCTAAAGATACTTCGCGGCTGCTACCCATACCGCCAAAGGCACTTCCACTTTCTAATGCAGCTAGAGTCATCATTACCCGCCCTAAAGCTAGCAAGTAGATTAGGACAAATATATTCCCGGTAAAACTTAAAGGTGCCTTTGTAATTACCGGCAGCAGCATAGTAGCAGTGATTAAAGTGGAAAAGACGAGATATGGCGAAACAATGTAAATCCAAGATGCAGAGTTTGCTATAACCGTTTCCTTTTTCATGTGTTTGCCAATATCATAGTAAACCTGAAAAATTCCTGCCCCCATACGACACTGCAAATGTGCCTTGATCTTTTTTATAACACCTGTAACCAAGGGGGCTAAAACCAGCAATAAGATAACCTGCAAAACCGCAGTCAATACCGTATTCATTAGCTAAATCCTCCTATCTGGCAAACAACAAAACTAACACCAGAGTAATAAACATATAAGTCAAATAAGTATGAAGATTCCCTGTTTGCATCCACCGTACATATTTACATGTTTGATAGAAAATACTCATCACAGGGCGGTATAAGTAAATTTCAACGACTGATACTACTTTTTCCCGGTAACGTAGACCATTGGAGAAATAGGGGACCCTAGAACCGTTAGGCGAAACCTCTCGTTGGGGTTGTAACACCCGAGCAAAAATAATCCTGAGAGGTTCGGCAAAAGCAGTACCTGTATATTCCATAGAGTGATTTGCTGAAACTCCACACGACCAAGTTTCTGCTCTTCGCCTAATAGTTTTACCGCCCAGCAACCTAGTAACAATTACGATGACCGGAACAAGCAAAATAAGTGAAGCCCATATTACAAGTGGATAAATCTGCCCGGTAGTCATCGTCAACTGCTCAAGCAAGTTTCCTGAAGTCATATTTTGGCCTCCGATTAGCGCTAAACTAATTCCAGACAGTATCCTCACTACAACAACAGGAAATATTCCCAACAATATACAAATAGCGGCGCAAAAACCCATACTTGAAGTCATAGTTCCGGGTACTTCCACAGCATCTCTGGCCTCGGGACTACGCGGTAACGCTAAAAAAGTAATGCCATACATCCGTACAAAACTAGCCAAAACCAATCCCCCGGTTAAAGCAAGGATTGTTATCAAAATTGGCCCAGCAACATAGCTAACGGCACCTAAACTATTCCAGCTTAAACCGAGTAATGCTTGGAACAGCAGCCACTCACCGATGAAACCGTTGAGGGGTGGCAGAGCCATTACTGCCAGTACCCCTACCAACATAAACAGCGATGTATAAGGCATCTTATGAATTAATCCACCTAACTTTTCCATGTCCTTGGTATGGGTAACGTGTAAAACAGAACCTGCACCCATAAAAAGCAGCCCTTTAAAAACAGCGTGATTAAGGGCGTGATAAAAAACTGCGACCATGGCAAAGACTGCCCAACTATCTAGCCCCTGTGCACTAAAAAAAAGGGCTAGTCCAATTGCGGTAAATAATATCCCCATATTTTCCACTGTACTGTAAGCCAAAAGTTTCTTTATATCCCGTTGAACAATTGTATAAATTACTCCTAATAGTGCTGATACAATTCCTATAAAGATCAAGCTTATTCCCCACCATGACGGACCAGTAGGTAACAGGTCAAAATAAAATCGCAGCATCCCATAGATAGCCGTTTTAACCATGACTCCGGACATTAAAGCTGAAATATTACTGGGTGCAGCTGGATGGGCCCGGGGCAGCCAGACATGCAGGGGAATTACCCCTGCTTTTGTACTAAAGCCAATAGTACTAGCCACAAAGACCATTCCGGCTACTTTTAGGTCAAGATTCTGGCTAATGGCTCTAAAACTTGAAAAATCAAAGGTTCCTGCCTGAATAAAGAGAATCATAAAAGCAACAATGATAAAGGCTGTACCAAAATGAGTCATTACTCCGTAAATAAAACCTGCTTGGCGCACTTCCTTAAGCTGGTGTTCAACCAACACCAGCATCAAAGATGCTACCGACATGACCTCCCAAACCACTAAAAACCAAAATCCATTAGCTATAGTAATCACCAGGAACATTGATAAAAGAAATAAATTATACAAAAAACCCACATAGCCTAAATTATGTTTTTCACGCAACCCCTCCAGATAACCCCAAGAATAAAGGCTAACCAATAAGCCCATTAGAGAGGTCAAGAGTACAAAAAAAGCTGCTAGTTTATCAATTACTAAAATAAAGGGGCCGAAAGGAAGTCCTGTTGGCAATAGTAACTCAACCTGTACGCCTAGCAGTAAACTTTTAAGAGCTATTGTCAAAAAGAACCCGTTGCCCACTCCTGCCATAATTAGAGGCAGTTCCTTATTTAACCTACTTTTTCTACCCAATAATAAACCACTAACAGCACCAATTCCTAAAAAACTTATACCCATTAACATCATCTGTGCTGACTCCACCTTAAGAAGCCTCCCTTAAGTACTTATAAATATTCAAAGTTTTGCATATTTGAATTAATGCATACTAGCTATTGTATCACACTGGTTAAGCTTTACAAACGGTTAAAACCGACTATAAATAACCAAAAAGAGAAATTACCCCTTCAAAAAGAAGTAATTTCTCCCTCGTTATTAACTATACCGGATATTTTGGCAAAACAAAGTCAAAACAACGGGGTCAGGCATGAATGAGAAACGCCCGGCACCGGGAATCTATTTCCCGTGCCAGGCACGTCAAAACTGGTAACAGTTATTATTCAGTTCTTCGTCTTCGTCAGTAGTAGCGTGAGGTTCCGCCTTGCAGTTTTAAGCAATTTCGTGTTCTAGTCTTCGATACTTATAGCCATCACGGTTTTGGTTTCAGCATGGTACTCTATGTCAACCTCGGAATCAATTACAGTAGCTAACTCGGCAAGAGTTGAAAGGGATTCTCCTAACAGCATCTTGCTATTCTCGGAGACCTTAAGTACCAGTTCATCACCACTTTGGTCAACTATCGTAATAGTACCGGCATCGACTTCGACCGCCTTTAACGTAGCGCTAGCAGTGATAGTAGCCTGGTCCTCCGCAGTTGCCTCTTCGTCGACAGGAGCGGTTTCTTCTTCATCTACTTCCTTTTCATCGGCAGGAGCTGTGAAATCGCTTTCCTCGCCCCCCCAATCTAGCTCAGTTTCTTCCCCAGCGTCGCCTCCACATCCGGTCAATAAAATAGCACCTAACATGAAAATTGCCAGTATTACCATGAACTTTTTGTTTTTACTCATGTTTGTTTTCTCCTTTCATAAGCTTTTTGGTTACCGTCTTAACCATATATTTAGTTGCTGCCCTTAACCCTTTTATTTACAAAGCATACGACCCTTCCCACAAGCTTCTACCACCCCCTTTCTTAGCTCATTATATCGGAGGAATATTAACTGGCTTTTGCCAGATCTTAAAAATGTTTTACGAAAATGTTAATAGTTGTTGCAAGGCAAGCAGTCATTGAAGACATAAAAAAACATTTCCCGTATAATAACTGCCGGTAACTGCTGGTAGTAAATATGCAAAACCACCTGCTAGGTTAGGCTAGCTTCCTGCCTTACTTTTTTGTGTATTTCCCTTACAACCTTTTAATCCCAGAGTGCAAGTCGATAGTGTTAATCTGTTTTATCAATTTCCTCCGCGACCACTTACTGGTAGCATCTTGGATTTCTCTTATTAAAACGTTAAGAATAATAGGTTTGCTAAGTGCCGCACTGGCACCGTAATATTTAGCTGTTTCTTCTATGTTTTCCTTGGTGTATACCATTATGACCGGTATTTCCCGGGTAGCCTCATCTTTCCTTAGTAACGATAACACTTCGATACCTGTCATGTTAGACATGTAGTAGTCCAAAAGAATCAAGAACGGTTTGTCGACGGATCTGACAATCCTTAAACATTCCCACCCATTCGCTGCCGATCTTGCCATATACCCTGCCTCAAATAATACTTCTTGCATCACACGTCTAAACGGAAGTTGATCGGCCACTATTAATATGTATTCGGACATCAGAAGTCCTCCTTAGCTTAGATTTTAAAACATATCCTTCAGCGCCCAAAGAAAATAATATTTTTCCCCTAAGAGATTTCAATCGCTCTCCTTTCGTAGGTAATTATACCGAAGGAATATTAAACGGATATTGCCAGATATTTAATTTTTGTTTCGAAAATGTGAACACATGTTACATGAATGGAACATGAAGGTAGCCATTGAAGTTAGCCGCATAATAGCTCTACCGAAGAAATTTTACAACTAAGGAACCTATACTTGAGCGGTATTTGACAAGAATGGGCTACCCTGTTACAATTGTGATGTCAATTTTCTCCATGAGTGCCGAAGAAACGGGAAATTATACCGCTACCGCTGGCTCAAGCAACATCTGCATGAAAAACACGTCCGTGCGGTTTAGGTCAATCTGCGGTGGAAAAACAATTTTATAGCGTCTGCGAGGAAGCTAAATAAAAATTTTAACGTTTATCAAAAAGTGAGTTGTTAATTATGATTATAAAGAAATTTAGTTCTTTAAGTTTTAAACGCATTATTGGTTTTTGCTGCCTGACAGTTTTTATGTTTAGTCCGTCATCTGCTGCAGCTACTGGTGACATTTATAACAATTTCGTAGAATTAAATTCAAATGAAGTAAAAAATATCGACTATAAAATTGAAACTAACGTGACAGATTCTCATGTTATAGTTACTGCAATTCATGGAGGAAAAATTGAAAAAGGGACTACTGAATTAGCTTATGCCTTATCTTCCCATAATAATTACAACTACTATTCATTCCTAGGTTTAAAAAGCAAAGGTAATTTAAAATTGCATACTACTTCAAACAAATTCGATGAACCAACTGCATTGGAAATGGTTTCGGAATCTGAAACAACTTTGTCAATCCACGGGGCTTCCGGTTCAGAAGAATTCACCTATATCGGAGGCCTGGACACTGCATTAGGAAAGAGAATAAAAGAAGCTCTGACTAACTATGGTTTTACCGTGTTAGATGCTCCAAAAAATCTGGCTGGGGTATCGCCAGACAACATAGCTAATAAGAATATGAACGGAATGGGAGTACAGTTAGAAATATCAGCGGGCTTAAGGACACAGTTTTTATCGAGTGACGACGATAGTTTGGAAAGATATGTTCTCGCAATCAGTGAAGCAGTCAACAGTACTCAATAGAATTTACGGAAGTATAAAAATCTTGGTGTAAACCAATATAATATGTAACAGCAGAGCTACTAGATAGCTCTCTTTTTTTGCCTATTAAACCCATAAACGATGTAAACCTCCCATCGATTGATTATACTTGGGAAGGTTTACATCGTTTATGACAGCTTTATTTGTATTTTCTATTAATCGGTAGCTTCAATGTTTTTCAGTAATCCCTTGGGCGTATTTGCACCCTTCTTGATTATTTTGTCTACTTTTTTGTTAAAATTATGCTTACTAAATAACTTTTCAAAAAACTTTTCTACATTTTTATCATGCTTGTTCTCCAAGGCGGAAGCTGCTACAGGCCAGCTTTTGGTTAGTGCTGCATTGATAGAATCTGCATAATCATTTAAGACATTAGGATCAGCTACAAACTTATCTCTCAAACCCTTTGAAACAGCTATCTGAACACCGCCCAGCTGATAACCTCCGCTGAATTCTTTATTCTTATTGACTATATTACTGTCCATAACCCCGGCAATGCGATCGGGAAGGCTTAGAGTTTGGACACGATATCCTTTGTTAATAAGATGTAATTTGAGCAATTCTGCCAGCAGCTTATTTTGGCCGCCAATATATGTGACTTCATCATCACCTGCCGCGCCAATAACAGAAACAGTGTAATCAGAATCTTTAACTAAACTCACAGCTTTAGGTTCATCAAATTTGATAGCCCTTAAAAACAGACTTTGATTATCTGTTGTTTTTCGTCCTTCAAATAAATAAGTGTTATATTTACCGTACCCATTCAATGCTTCAACTAATTCTGAAGTACCTCTTTCAATACCGCCTCCGTGTAAAGCTAAAATTGTTGTATCACTTCCGATATCAGTAGTTTTAATTGTATAATCTGCAGCGTCTTCGGATGCAAATAGTTCATTAAAACTACTATAACCTGAACCTGTTGTGAATGCATATACGCTTAAAGCACCACCAAATGTAAATAATAGAACAAAAGCTAGAATTTTAATAAATTCTTTTTTCATACTTATTTTACCCCCTTCTTAAATAGCCAAAGAAACCAGATAATCCATAGCAATAATCATTAGAGTTAATCCCATTAACACAAGTGCTTGATAGCTTGTATTTCTCTTGCTGATCTTAATAAGATACAGGCACTTTTCTTTGAAAGTTAATACATTAAAACCCGCAAGAACTTCATTCTGACTGTCTTTTAGGATAGCACCCGATGTGTTCCTGTAGTGTATGTTTTGTATTAGCCCGTAAAAAGCTTTCATTTTACACCTCCTTTCTTATATTTTGACATGTAACAGTAGTGCGCTTCCATATGTCACTGCAGTCAACAATCCGGTGCTGAAAAATGTTGTTGCTAAACCTTGACGCTGAATTGTGTTTGCTAATAATCCTGGTACAATAATACCAACTGCCGCCAACTCAGAGACATTTCCATAATCAAGTGGTAATATTGCACGCAATACAAACTGTAACACTATTCCTACTGTTATCATGGCTGCAAATTTTCTTTTGCCGTATAGAATTGTAACTTTACCCACACCAAACTGAACTATTATATAAGTCAACAGGCTAATTAAGAATGTTAGAAATATAGCTTGGGGCAGATTTATAAGTAAAACTAAATATCCAGGTACAACTAGACCAGCAGGTAAAAATCCTGTAAGTTCTGTAAATAACAAGCTGAGAATTACACCCAAAATAATAACTGTATTAATATCCGTAAGTACCAACCTTGTTAGCTCCTTTAATATTATTTACTGAAATCTTTTTATTTCAAATTTAAGATTTAGAAAGCAACTGTGGCACTTAAGCCGTTTCTAGATACAATTTTTCGTGAATTAATAGTTCAACCAATTCCTCCCCCCCGCCGTGAATGTTGCCAACACCAAAAATTACTCTGTTTATACAGTCATTCTTAATTTTTTTATGAACCTCATGTGGTGATAAACCTTCAGCATTTATATATCTCCTCGGAGATATTTTGTTAGTATTGACTCCTTCAGTAATTGGCTTAACTTTCTCACCCATTGCAACGAGAATATCAATATTCATATTTGGCAAGACCTCTTCTGCAAACTGTAATGTTCTGTCAATTCTATCAGGCCTGCAATTTACAATTACCATACGGTTTTCTGTTGGATAACCAATGGTTGTTATGTGATCCCAAATCATTAGTGTTGAATTTGGGTCATTGGCAGCAAAGCTATTGACAAAATATGTTCGGTTGTTATCTAATGGATGTATCATTAAGGCTCCCGGATCAGGATTAGCGTTTAGCATTCCCCTCAACGCAGTATCTTTGTCAATGTTTAATGCTCTAGCAGCAGCCAGTGCAATAGCAACATTTTCTGGAAACACTATAAATCTAAATTTTTCAAGATAACCATCGGGGATTTCTGTATCATCCGCAATAAGTATCTGGCAGTTTTTTTTCTTTGCTTCTTGAGTAAAATAATCATTATATTTACTATCACTAACAATAAGAGTTCCGTTTCTTGGAATTGTGGCCGTAAAGGACTCTGCAATAAAGTCTAATGTCGGCCCACAGACATCCATATGATCTTCACGAACATTAACAATAACTCCCATATTTGCTTTTACAAGCTTCTCCTGAAAAGTAATTTGGTAATCAGGATTTACCGCCATACACTCTGTTACAAATGCCGCTGGGTCAAGCTTAGCAACCTTATTAATGACAGTTTTTTGTTCAATAATATTTGGACCTAGCCGGCCTCGTTTGATTGGTTCTTCTTCTTTATTCCAATACATAATTCTCGCGCTGGTTCCCGTAGTTTTCCCAACAACCTTAACCCCTGCTTCCATTAAGATACCTGTAATTAGTCGCGTTACAGTTGATTTACCTCTGGTACCGTTTACGTTAATTCTACAACTGATAGAATTTAAGTTTTTATTATGTTTTATTTGTTCATAAACACCTAACACTAACACAAAAATAATAAGTAATATAGCAAACTGCAGAATTATCCTCTCCTCGCTTAGCTGCCAAACATTAAATTAATTCAAGAAAAGGTTGGCCATATCTTGCTGTCAGGTTATGCCAGTTTCTATTCCGTTTCTTAAACCGCCACCACCTCCGGGACAATTTAATCACACCTCATTTCATAGGTCATTATACTGAAGAAATATGAACTGTCTTTTGCAAGATTTTGAAAATGTATTGCAGAAATGTTAAGTGATGTTACAAGATAAATTTTTGATGTAGTGACTGAACATAAAATAACAGCTACCGGCCCAATAATAGCCGGTAGCTGTTAACAGTGAAAATGAGTTTGCTTTTATAAGAAAATATGGCTCCCGGCTTTTTAGTCGGGCAATTTCTATTACTGGGCAAAAGCTGGAAAACTGATGCGAAAAACGGTTCCCTTCCCTAACTCACTTGTAACATCGACCTTACCGTCCTGCAATTGAACCAGCTTTTTCACAATCACCAGACCTAAACCAGTCCCTTTTTCCTGCAGGTTACTACCACGCTGGTTTTTCACCCGGTAAAACCGATCCCAAATATGCGGCAAATCGTCGGGGGATATGCCGACGCCATTATCCTCAATGGTTAGTACCACTTTACCATGGCGACTCTCCACACCAACCCTGATGGCACCGTTATCTGTCGCCCTGATGGCATTTTTCAGCAGATTCCTAATAATCTGTTCCATACGGTCAACGTCCCCAATCAGGGTTGCATTCTCTGTTTTTTTCTCAAACAGGATCGAAGTATTCTTACCCTTTGCCAGACCCTCCATGGACATAACTACACCTTGTGAGAGAGCAATCAAGTCCACGGGCCGTTTTTCCACGGTGATATTTCCGCTTTCCAGGCGGCTTAATGCCAAGATATCATCTACCAGCCTAGTGATATGAATCGTTTGAGTGTGAATCGTCTCCAAATACCTATCCTGTAAAGCTTCGTCCTGTACTACGCCGTCACGGATAGCCTCAACGAAGCCCTGAACAGCGGTCAAAGGAGTGCGTAACTCATGTGATATTTCCGCAAATAGCCGAACTCTTTCTTCTTCCACCTTCTGGCTTTCTTCCTGTATTTTCTGCTGTTTCACCCCTAATTTATTGAGTTGACCGCTCAGACCTTTGATTTCATCCAGTGGATGCTCATCCATGCTCATGATAGAGTAGTTCCCGCTGTTAATATCGGCCACGGTAGTGGTTAGACGGGAAATTGACCTGGAAATATACATGGCTAGGTAGATGGAAATAATAATAATAATCACAAACATAATCATTCCCCCGATTGCCAGGTACGATCGCAGTATATTAAAAGTTAGATCGAAACTGGATCGCTTCGCTTCCAGTAAAATACCATTTTCAATGGCATCTTTGTTGTTCCCCATGGGAACAGCAGCGATAAAGGCAAGCTGACCTGTTTCCCCATCTAACGCCCTGTCAGCAACAGTTTCGCCGTTGATAATCAACTCGACATATTTTTCCGTTTCCACCTTATCACCGGGCACCACTTCTTGCTCCGCCGAAGTGCCAACGATGATTGCTTCCTTATCAAAAACCGTAATCCTGGCATCAAAAACATCAGCCAGAAATTTTAGCAAATCCTGTCTGTCTTGAGCTTGATCACTTTTTTGATCCGAAATTGGGTACCATAACTCCCCATCTGTTTGCTGAAGCAATGCATAGTTTACCCTCTTGGCCTTGCGCAATAAATCCTTTTGAGCCTGATCATTAGTTGCTTGCCTCATTGCAAAACTGGTAAATATAATCAGGCCAACCAGAACGAAACAAATGCTATCACATTGGTAAAAAGAATCCTGGTATAAATATTTTTATTTAATTGCTCCCGTAGCAAGCGATTTACAATATGCCAGTAGCCGCGCGCGACGCTGATTATCCTTTGAAACTTATTCATGCCCTCCACTCCCGTAAATAGGTGTTCACGATTGGGTCTCTCCCCCCGCGACAGGAGGTGTAAACTGGTATCCCACGCCCCAAATCGTCGTTACGTATTCATGAGACAACGGCGCCAGCTTTGTCCTAAGCCTGCGAATGTGAACATCCACCGTACGCTGGTCACCGAAGTAATCATATCCCCAGACGCCGGTCAGCAGACTTTCCCTGGTAAAAACCCGCCGGGGATTCTGGGCAAGATAATAAAGTAAATCGAATTCCCTGGGAGTAACTTCTGTTTCTACGCCCTCAACCAACACCTTCCTGGTGTCGGCAGAGATTTCCAATCCCGGATATGTCAGCTTCCAATTCGTATTCGCATCAAATTTTTGCGTACGCCGCAGCAGCGCTTTAATTCTGGCAACCAGTTCCCTGGGGCTGAAAGGTTTGGAGACGTAGTCATCAGCTCCCATTTCCAGTCCCAAAACACGATCGGCTTCCTCTCCTTTGGCCGTAAGCATAATAATAGGAACCATGCGAATCTCTCTTAAATTCCGACACAGAGTAAGCCCGTCCTTACCCGGAAGCATGATATCCAATATTACCACGTCAGGATTTTCCCGATCGAATGCGGGCAGTACCAATTCGCCGTCGTCGATCCCGATGACATCTAAACCTTCCCTTTCACCATATAGCTTGACCAGTTCGAGTACGTTTTGGTCGTCATCAACTAGCAAAACTTTGCCCAAATACGGCATTATTTCCCCCTCCGCAACCTATTTCCCATATTAGTAGACGCGAGAAAACTCAAAAACATTTCCTTGCGCATCTGGTAGCTTTTTGTTTACCTGATATCTCCATCCTGATCTCACCTTAAGTTAACCTCAGCAGGGCGATCTCCTTACTAACCCCCATGTAATCATACTTGTTAGCCAATTTCAACTGGAATATTTTTATAAACCCTGTAACAATAAGGTCGGTAAATTGTAGGGAGAACTTATGTCCGGCCGCACCCACCCTCCTATCATAGGATACGAACCTCACCCGTGCTTTTTGAGGGTTCATCCCGTCACTTCTTGGTTTATATGTTTTTCTCGCTGTCATCTTATTCATAATCTTTACCAGTTTTGGATTAATTACTGTAATATGTAACTCCTTCCAATTAGCGAAACTTACGATTAAGCCCTTGTTGTTTGTTATAGCTCCTTTTTTCTAAATTCACCCTTCTTACCCACTCATATGGAAATTATGATAATATAGGAATGTTACCAATCTTTTACTAAGCCTTTAAAATACTTTTCGAAAATGTTACTAAATGTTACAGAGGAATTCTTCCCTCTGGGCATTTTCCTGAACATACTCTATTCCATTGCTCATACCTGGCTTTATTTTTGATATCATTGATAACGGTATATTAAGCTTTTGTTGACAAAATTTTGCCCCATACCATTACATGGTATAGGGCTCCTGGATAATGAATCCGTGGTTTTCTCGCCATTATTTATCACCCGGTTAATGTTAACATAATTAGTGAATAATTCAAGCGTGACCCATTTACTTCGTAACCTTGACAGGAATTTGCAGCTCATTAATTCTAGATCCGTCTTTGGCACTTTCTTCGAAGAGAATCACCGTACCTGAATAGTTAGCTACATCTAAGTCATCAAGTTCAATGATAATCTCAAATTCTCCCCATCCGGGGGCACCTTCAGTAGCTGTTGTGAACCCTTCATCTAGAATAAAGTGTCCGTCTTCAAATTCATATAATATAGTCCCTTCATAAACTCGTGCTAATCCTCTTACAATGATACGATCTTTCACTTCAGTGTTTGGAGACGGTTCATAGATTCGGAAAGCTACATTTTGCAATACAATCTCACTGGATTCTTTTTCATCGACCCATAGGTAACTGTCAGGATCCTTTGCTACGATTGGCTCACCGGTATACAGATGCCCAAGTAACGTTTCGCCAATTTCACCTTCCACTAATATTTGCGTCTGATCAAATCCGAATTGCTGCATAATCATAGCAATCTGTTCAGCAAACATTAATTCACCGCTTGAACCAAGGTTGCTTTCCTTAATCTCTTTGGAAAAACTCACATGTGCGATTCCATCAACTTCTTCAACATATTCGACGATCACGTCTGACTGGATTAGCCCTGTTAATTCTTCGTGTCCAGGTCCGTTAATCCAAGCTTCTAGTGCTGCCTTTGCCACCTGATCTTCTTTTCTTACATTAACCTCTTTTTTAATACGATAAGTATTCATTAAATCATTATCAGCGAAATAGAGTACGACTTGATGTGTTTCATTCTTTTTGTCAGGTGTTGGAGATAAATTCGTTGCATCAGGGTCAGGGATATCTTTACCGCAAGCGGATAAGATAGCGAAGCTGACCAACATAATCATCATAAGAGCCAACATTTTTTTCTTCATCATGATAACCTCCTCGTAAGTTTTAGGTAAGATATAGAGATAACCTTACTTCGTACTTGCTTAAGTTATTAAGCTAGCTTACCTATAATATTAAACCTCTTTTGTATCATAGAAATTTATGAAATGTAACATTTTTGTTACTTTAAGCTTTTGGTAAAAATAAATGAATGCATGTTCCTTGATTTTGCACTGTTTCAATGTCGATCCTCCCGTTGTGCATTTCAACCATTTGCTTGACAATGGTTAAGCCTAAACCACTGCCTTCTTGATTCCATGCCGTCGCATCATTGGAACGGTAAAAAGGCTCAAAAATATGCGGAAGATTTTCTGGTGAAATACCAATCCCTTGATCACATACACTGATCTTATCTTGTTCTTTATCACTTTTAATGGTAATGTTTACGGATTGACCTTGGGGAGAATAGCGAATAGCATTGGAAACCAGGTTATCCAGCCCGCGCAGAAACAATGCTCGATCGACATATAAATTAACCGGCTCAATTTCAAATTCTAGGACTATTTGTTTGTTTTGGGCAATATGTTGAAAGGACCGTAGGAGATAATTCTGTATATCTCGAGCATTCAGTGTCGTTTTTTGGAGGTTTCTATCCCATATACGGTTAATTTGTAATAACTGTTCAGCCATGTGTTTCATTTTTTGGACCTGGAACGATAGGTCTTGTACAAATTCACGATATGTCTCTTCATCCTCACGTACATATGGCAGATTCTCAAGGATTAGCTGCATGGTTGCCAAAGGAGTTTTTAATTCATGTGAGGAAGTGCTCAAAAATCTTCGTTGCCTTTCATCATATAGGTTTAACTCTTCAACCATCTTTTGTGTGGTATCAATTAATTCTTTAATCTCATCACGCCGCTGATATTTCAAGGAGAAAGTACGTTTTTGCGGCGTTATTTTTTTTAAATGAAAAATAATCTGACGGATTGGTTTTGAAAACCAGGACGAAACAAAATATGAAATAAAAAAGAAAACCGAAACCGCGATAAGCAGCGTTTGAACCATCCAATATTGAAAGGATTTTAATTCAGCGTAAAGTTCGTCAGCTTCTTGAACCATTAATAAATAGCCTTCCCTTTCTATCGTCTGAAATGGGAGTAGGGTATATTGAACATAGGCAAAAAATTCTGTTTCGGAAAAGCGAGAGCCCGGAACAGTATCTTGATCTAATATATCCAGATCTAATGTTGTGTCTGGCTTGAGTTGCTGAAAACTGTCTGCGTAAACTTTTTTATCGTGGTCCAACATAATCAATCTGCTGTTTAGCTGTTCACTGTATGTCCGAAGGTAACCGATACTACGGTTGGGTGAATAAGGGTATGTGTCTTCCAATTGGTCAAGAATGGCAGAGCCTTGAGCGATGGATATTTGCTCATACCCCGCTTGTAAACGTTGTTCATACGTGTTTGACACAACCATATATACAGTAAGACTGACAACAATAAATAAGCCGGAAAAAATCAACCACAATTGATATTGGATTTTCATGACTTTCCTCCAAAACGGTAACCCATCCCTCTTACTGCATGAAAATATTTCTTACCAGATAGCTCCATTAATTTTTTCCGTAAGCGACTGATAGTGACATCGACTGTTCGTTCACTATACTCTAATAAACCGTCCCAAATCTGTTCATATATAAATTCACGTGAATAGACATTATCCGGCTTCTTCATTAAGATTTCCATTAATTTATACTCATTGGCTGTCAGAGCTACAGATTGTTCTCCAAAGAAGACAAGCAGCTTTTCGCGGTCCAATTTAAGTCCCTCATATTGAAGCCAATGCTCCACAAATTGTTTATTACTCGTAGTTTCATTTCTTCTTAATAAAGCATGAATTCTAGCCAGTAATTCTCGTTGGTCAAACGGTTTAACGATATAATCATCTGCACCCAACTCTAAGCCGATTATCTTATCTAAAATTTCACTTTTAGCAGTAAGCATCATAATGGGAACATTTGATTCCTTTCGTATTTCTTTACAAAGTTCTAAACCGTCTTTCTTTGGTAAGGTCCAATCTAATAAAATAAGATCATATGCTTTTGATATGTATGATGCCCATCCCGATTCTCCGTCATATTCTATATCTACTTGATAGCCCTCTCGTTCTAGAAAAAAAGCAATATTTTTGGCTAAAATCTGTTCATCCTCGACGAGTAGAAAATGCTTCATTCTATTTCCCCCTTCAAGACGGTTTTAAATTCTTATTGCAAACAGGACATGTTCCTCTTATAAGACCTCTTTTATCATGCTGTACATCGTAGCGAATATAATATTATATTTTTCCCGTTTAACCTCATTTCATTTAAGATTCATTTTAAAGAAACAAATGTAAATTGAATTGAAGTTTGATAAAGAGTGGAAGATAACTTTATAACATTAAAGTCTATATAAAAAAACCGCGTCAATTTTGATACACTTCATCGCGAGTCTAACGGCTGCAGCGGTTTTTATAAACTTTTATAAAGTTTTAAGGGTTTGAGTGTAAGAACAAGGTTGACCATAAACTATTTTACTACTATAATTTAGCTGTTATACGCTCATGCTTTAGAGGAATGTCTCTCCCTATTCAAGAACAAGAAAGAAAAATTGGCTTTATTGCTTTTCGTCTAGAGAAAAGTATTTAGAAAGGGCGGTTGAGTTATGTCGCATAAACCTGACATTTCAGAAAACCAACCAGCTTGGTTACAGAGTTACATTGATTCCCCAGAAAAGCAACGAGGACTATATAAACGCACCTTGATTATCGTTGTAATTTCACAGATTTTCGGTGGCGCAGGACTTGCAGCAGGCGTAACCGTCGGGGCACTTCTTGCTCAGGACATGCTAGGTACCGATAGTTTCGCGGGGGTTCCAGTTGCGTTGTTTACTCTGGGTTCTGCTGGGGCAGCACTACTTGTAGGGCGGCTCACCCAACGTTATGGACGCCGATTAGGACTAGTAACAGGCTTCTTGGCTGGCGGTATTGGCGCGACGGGAGTAGTAATCTCAGCAGTAACTAATAACATCCTACTTCTTTTTGTTTCATTACTTATTTATGGTGCCGGCACCGCTACAAACTTACAAGCACGCTATGCAGGTACAGACTTAGCAGATTCTACACAGCGAGCAACAGCAATCAGTATCGCTATGGTATCAACTACATTCGGCGCTGTTGCAGGTCCAAACTTGGTTGATGTAATGGGACGATTCGCCACATCCATCAGAATCCCTGCTCTAGCTGGTCCGTTCATTCTTGCAGCAGCAGCCTTCATACTAGCTGGTTTAGTGCTACTAGCTTTACTTCGTCCAGATCCCCTCATCGTTGCAAAAGCAATTGCAGATGTGCAGAAAACTAACGAGAGTCATTTTTCAGATACGGATTCCAATACACTAGCAATAAACAAACGAGGAATAGTTGTTGGAGCCACAATAATGGTTCTAACCCAAATTGTCATGGTTGCACTTATGACCATGACGCCTGTACATATGCAGCACCACGGGCATGGTTTAAGTGAGATAGGACAGATAATTGGCATCCATATCGGTGCAATGTACCTGCCATCCCTCGTTACCGGTATCCTTGTTGACAAGTTGGGCCGTACTATAATGACAATCGCTTCCGGGGCAACTCTACTTGCTGCGGGTATTCTGGCTGCTGTAGCACCTACTGACTCTATGCTGGTACTCACTATCGCCCTCGCTCTGCTTGGGCTTGGTTGGAACTTCGGTTTGATTAGCGGCACAGCGCTCATCGTGGATGCAACTAATCCGTCCACTCGCGCTAAGATGCAAGGTTCTGTTGATGTCTTAATTGCTTTAAGTGGAGCATCGGGGGGAGCACTATCTGGTATGGTCGTAGCTCATTCCAGTTATACAATACTCTCACTGGCCGGCGGCATTCTTTCACTATTGCTTATCCCCGTCGTAATCTGGTCCCATAGTAATTCCAAGTAAGTTACGTACATAGCTTATAATAAAATTAATATCGCTTATTTAGAACCAGAAAACCTCCCAAATAACCTACCACACCCGCAAGCAGTTCAACAATCGTTCTTGTAGAAACTTGACCTTCAATAACCATTTCTTTAGTGTAAAACCAAAATATAGCACCTAACATTAAATAAAACCCAATGCTTACCGCACGGTAAGTGATAATTTGTAACCGCTCATCTAGCTTCTGTGTAGTGGCTTTAATCCTTTTAACCTTGAGGACCAAAGCCAAGGCCAAAACTATTAGCAAACCAATTGACTTGCTCCAAGTTTCTACCGTGCCGCCATAAAATAAATTACTAACTATAATGATAATCCCAAAGAGCCCAATAAATAAATAGTTGGTAATAACTAACTCTTTTACAAATGAATTATTCATCCTTAACCTCTCCTTCCAATTCTGAAAAAATGAAGATATCTTCTATCTGCTTACAAAAAACCTTAGATATTTTAAATGCTAGTATCAATGACGGATTGTACCGTCCAGCTTCAATAGAAATAATAGTCTGTCGCGAAACCCTAAGTTTCTTCGCTAATTGCTCTTGGGTGATATTGGCTTTATCTCTAAATTCCTTTACTTTATTTAGCAATATGCATTTCCTCCTTTTCAATCTATTGTTAAGTTTACTTTACGTTAAGTTTATTTTACATCATTAATATTCCGATGTCAAGTTAGCCTTACATAACATGTCTACTCTAGACTAATTTTACTGACGCACCTTTACACAGCCTAAAGATAAACCCCAAAATAATAAAAGGCCTTGAATTTTCAAGACCTTACGTTGCTATTACTATAAAGAACCATGGTCGACATAACCATATGTGAGAACATATACCAGAATTACAATCATTTATGAGATGTTGTCTGTATAAACCAATCTATTAAACACCGCGCTATACTTCCACTGCTAGGAAGCAACGGAAGTTGTTCGACAGTAAACCAACCAGCATTCAATAATTCTCTTTTATCAATATTTATGTCCCCACTGTCGTACTCAGCGGTAAAACCTACCATTAGAGAATCCGGAAAGGGCCAAGGCTGGCTGCCAAAATATTTAATGTTTTTAACCTTGAGGTTTACTTCTTCTCCCACCTCCCTTTGTACGCACTCTTCAAAAGTTTCTCCCGGTTCTACAAAACCAGCTAAAACACTATAGAAGTTAGTCTTAAACCGCCTCCCCTGAGCTAGCAATATTTGGTTATCCCTAATAATAGCTACAATGATTGCCGGGGAAATCCTAGGATAATTTATTAAGCCACAGGATGGACAAATTTTAGCCCTTTCATCAATTTTATTTTCTGTATGTGCTCCACACCGACTACAATATTGGTGGGTACGATCCCAATGCAAAATTTGATAAGCTTTGCCGGCTAATATAAAAAAATCATCTTGAATTTGTCCGAGTAAAGGCCTTAAGTCGCAAAATAACATACCTTCCGGCGCGACTGTATCTAATGCAAGTTCCCCAGCATAACAAGAACGACTATTCAGTCGCCCAAGGTATTGCTTACGGACAAGCCTTATGTTCAATTTATTTAAATCGACATCCGGCAAAAAAAATTGACCTTTATCTTCCAAAGCAAGGATTTTATCCTCTTTAAACAACAAGAAATATTCCGGAGCATCCCCTTCATCTTGGCAACTAAATCCTGATTCAAAAAACACTACGCATCCTCTTCTCCCCATTTTTAAAACTCTCAATTATCTAGAAATATTCAGTTAGCGCCTAAGCTTTTTTCCGTAATCTTTAATCTCCTGATGATAGCGAGTACCGGTATTATGCAAGACTTTAGCCTTCCTCCTAACAAACAAAAAAGACGGTAGCCATAATTATGCATCCTCAAGCACCAATATCAAGCATTCTAGAAGGTTCCCGAGATTCCTTCCAACCAGAATAAAGCCAAAACTGCCTTAACATTTATTTGACTTCTAAGGTAAGCCGTAAAAAGAAGGTTTATTTTATTTGTACGAGAAATTTCTCGACAATATCTCCCCTTTTTCCGCACAGGCTTTCAATATACTGCGTACTATATAATATCTAAAAGCAGAGGAGGTGTACACTATGGTAACCATTACTAAATGGCCGGCACTAAATGTTACTGCAAGTCAAGAAGATAATAATACAAATCAGGTTTTTATTGAAACTAAGCCTTTATATCCCACGGGACCTGCTGAGCAACTTTTTATAGCAGGAGCTTCCGTCTTTGAAATAACTGGATTTACCCCCCCAATTCAGCGTGTTACTATCTTAGGCATTAACCTACCGGAACCAGATACCTTCGGTCCCTACGATAGCTATGTGGCTACTCTAACAGTTCCAGATTCCCTTGAACCATTAGCCACATTACCTTTAATACCCACAGTGGATAATCAGAACTGGGTAGGCACAACTTTGTTGGATTTCGGTGGAACATTACCTACTATAAACGCTGAAATCAGACCTCAATTAGGATCTGACCGTATAGGCGAGGTAATACTTCAAGGTCAAGTGTTTCCTTAAGGTCTAATTTAGTAGCATCAATTTGCCTTGCCTATTCAAAAATACCTACCCATGAATTTTAGAGTAGGTGTTTTTTCATATGTTAAAATTACTATTTTGGAATCCGGGATGGATAATTTAGGTATTGCGTCACCTGTCCCCTTGTCCCTTCTTTTGCACACTTGCACAAAGGTAAGACCCCCAAAAACAAAGGGGGTCTTACCTTAAGTTTTTTCCCTTAAGCAAATACTACCGAATTGCCTATTGCAGTTTGTTTCGTAGGGGCCATGTCACATCAGTCATTTTAGGAAATTAGTTTGATTTATCTTTTTTTAGTTATGGGAGGTTAGTATAACAGATTATTTTGTATCTACCTCCCCATTAATTACAATCTCTACCGTACTATTGTTTAACATAAAATAACAACTCCTTCCTTTTTTATATTAATATTGGATGTTAATAGCTCATATTACATTTCAAATATGGTTTCACCGCAATATATCCATGCACAAAGTTCAGTTTGAGCAAAAATATATATCAGAGTATAAAAACTTAAAGCCACTCTTTTATAAGTTCCTATGGACTTAGTAATAAATTAGTATTAAAATAGTATTAAAATAGTATTAAAATAGTATTAAAATAGTAAGTAACCAGTATTTAACCAGTATTAACTATGAATGAATTGGTTACGATATTTAATGGAGGTGAACAACATGACTTCTGATGAAAAGATTAAAGGTTATTTACATGACTTTACGGAAAAGCTTTACCTGAACAAAAAAGAAGTCATGTACCGCATTAAAACTCCTTTAACAATAGAGAGTTTCTGGCCAATACTTCTTCAACATAGAAAAGACAGAAGTATTACGGTACCATTAAAAGACCAAAGCAACAGAAACTTTTGGTTCGTACTAACCGATAATCTAAAAGAGAATTTGAATATAATAGAGAGAGAAGCTCAACTACATTTCTTTGAACAAATTGATGAGAAATTTAAAAATAATGTCATTTTAAATGCCCTAATAGACGAGGCTTTCAACTCAAGTGTTATAGAAGGTGCTTTCTCAACTAGAAAGAGAACCAAAGAAATGATAACAAAAAAGATTGCTCCTACAAATAAAAGCGAACAAATGATTATTAATAACTATAAAGCATTGGATTTTATTCTTGAAAACCTCGATAAACCTTTAAATGAAGAAATGATTTTATTGATATACAGGAAAGTTGTTCATAATACCTTAGAAAAAGAAGATGAAGTTGATAAATATAGAGATGACTCCGTTCTTGTTTGGGACTACAACACTCAAAATGTCGTTTATCAAGCCCCTTCGCATCTATATGTTCAGTCACTAATGGATGAGCTAGTAGGCTTTATTAATAATGATAATGACTTGTTGCATCCAATAATTAAGGCCTGCGTGATTCATTTTTATTTTGTATATATTCATCCATTCTTTGATGGTAACGGGCGAACAGCAAGGGCTATTTCTTATATGTATCTTCTTCAAAAAGGTTATAACTTTTTTAAATTTTTCTCTATATCAACAGTAGTTCAAGAAGAAAAAAGAAAATATTATAAGGCAATCAAAGATACAGAAGACTACGATAGTGATTTAACTTACTTTATTAACTTCTATGCACAAATGATTATTAACTCAATTACCATGATTTTACAGGACTTTGATAAAGAATATAAACGCCAATTAGTAAAGAAGTTTCTTCAGTTCAAAAGAATATCTTTGACAAGACGGCAATATAAAGCTATTTTATTTTCGACAAAATCAAACAAACGTTTTTCTATTGCCCAATATCAAAAGAAATTTAAAGTCGCCTACGAAACTGCACGGACTGACCTAAATGAACTATATGAGCTAAATATCTTTAAAAAAACAAAAGTTGGTAAGAAATTCTACTATGAAGTTCATGATACAAAAGAACTCGCCAGTAACATGAAGGTCGAACAAAAAGTCGGTAATCTTTATTGAATATGGGATTGCTGTCAGAAATATTAACTATGACACTACCTCAAAGGTTATGTGGGGCGAATATGAGCGTACCGACGAGCTGAAAGGAGAAACAAGCCATTAGAAGATAAACAAGTGCTTCTACCCGCTGGGGCGTCTCTATTTCAAACCAATATTCATTATATATTCGGTTTTGAAATGGAGTATTTAAATCCATTAACAAATAGTTTCTTATTAAATCGGCTTCCGTTAGTTTAGCCCCTGTTGAGTTAAGGCTTTCAAAAATAAGCTGTGGTCATCTTGTGCTCTTACTAGTGAAACGTCAACTATCATTAATTTAGCAATCCCATCATATAAAGCATCGATATTAACGTCTTTGCTTTTAATTTGTTCATAAAAATATCTGTAATTTGTATAAATATTATGGTTTTTACTAGAAGTTGCTTCTTTTCGAATTAACTTATCATAAAATTCTTTATCATGCTTGGTTAGTTGCAATTTTATATATTCATTTTCATTCTTATCTATAAACTGATTTATTAAATACTGATTGAATAATTGTGAAAATTTTGGTGTGTGTCATGAAACAAAACAAGCAACGAGTACACTTGGAAATTCAAACCCA
>JADQBR010000145.1 GCA_016278515.1 Bacillota bacterium | reverse complement strand
CAATAAGTGAGTGCACAAACCCAATTCATGGCTCTTCCAGTAATCAGTAATGCCTCAAACCAAAGATAACACAACAGATTCGTCCCCAGGCACCTCCTTACCCTCTTTTCCATCTCTTTCCTTTTTATTGAACTTTCTTTGTTTCTTTGTTATAATAATTTTAAGGAAATAAAGAATTAGGTATTTCTATATAAACTTTGCATATACTATAAGGAGGTTAACGATATGAATGCAACTGTTATGGAGCGTGATAATATGGATCGTAAAATTATTAGTGTTTCTAAAAAACGTCAGATTACGATACCTTTGAAATACTATAAACATTTAGGCCTTGATAACGAGGTAGAATGTACTCTTGAAGATGGAGCAATTGTTATCCGCCCTCTAAAAAGAGAACCCAGCGAGTTTTCTGTCGAGATATTAAAAGACCTTATAAATCAAGGCTACTCAGGTGATGAATTAGTAAAACAGTTTGAAGCACAAAGCAAAAATATCAAAAAAGCTGTTATGCATATGCTTGAAGAAGCAGATACTATCACTGCCGGCGAAAAGAAATCAGAAAGCTTTGAAGATATCTTTGGACCGGAGAACTAGATATGTATGAAATACAATTCAGTACTCAAGCCGCACGATTTTTTAAAAAGCTTAAAGAAAAACCTCTAAAAGAGGCTTATAAAACAGCTTTGCTGGAAATAAGCAAAGATCCTTATATTGGTCAACCAAAGCGTGGTGATTTATCTGGTATCTATGGTTACGATGTTAGGTATCAAGGTACAAACTATGAAGTTGCCTATACAACAATTAATGAAGTCAATGGTAAAAGGGTAATTGTTCTTCTTGCCGGTACTCGTGAAAATTTTTATGAACAACTAAAGCGGTAAATTAAATAGCTCCCAAAAAGGGCTATTTTTTATTTGTTCACTCTTTTCCACTTCTAATTTCTTACACTAAAAAGCACCTTAAAACCTATACTTTTCCTTAGGATTTTGTAGATGCATATTATTATCAAACTGCCTATTTTAGATGGGGAAGTTGAATGGCTGGCGTGGCAAAGGAAGAGGGACCTGAAAGGCCATTCTCCGGCGCTCAAGTCCCCTACTTTTTGTAATGAAAGAAAAGTTATTTCGGAGAAACGACACAGAACCTCCGTCCCCTTGTGCTCTTCCCTATTTTGTACCTCTGACTGTACAACGCCAGCAAGACATCTTAATAGGTTAATAAGTTAAGTGCCTGGCACTGTCTCTTTCCTCACTGTCTCTTTCCTTGTTTGCCTATTTATATTCTCGTAGAATAATAGTATAATAATAGTATGAAATAATATATTGGAGGTGTCATTAATGATTATAAAGTCATCCACCACTCTTCGTAATGACTATAATTTCGTCGCAAAACTAGCACGCGAGAAAGCTGAACCTGTATATATCACCAGAAACGGAGAAGGTGATTTAGTTGTCATGAGCATCGAGGCCTTTGAACGTAGAGAAGCCTTATTAGCTTTGAAAGAAAAGCTTTTCCTTGCAGAAGAACAACGTCTGGCCGGAGAACCCACCATTTCTCTTGACAATGCTAATCAGAAATTGAAGGAGAAAATTAATGGAAAACTACAAGATTGAACTTCTTCCAGCAGCCTATGAGGACCTTGATGAAATTTTTGATTATATCTTATTAGATGACCCTACCGCTGCCACAGATATGCTTAATAAAATCATGACCTCATTAAACCGCCTTGCGCAGTTTCCAAACTCTGGTGTTAAACTTATCGAAACGTCGCTAAAGTATTATGACTTTCGTATGGTCATTATAGAACCTTATATTGCTTTTTATCGCATAATAGATAACACAGTCTACATCTATCGGATTTTACACGGTGACAGGGATTATATTCGGATGCTTTCGCCATAGAATACTTGCCAGTTTACTAGCTTAGTCGCACTTGTGCCCTGGTGCATAAAAGACTTACCAGCGAAAGACTTAGCGCTTTTGCACCTTTAGTCGAACGGCGTACCCTTTATGGTGTATTGCGGCCCGGCCCAACCATATATCATTTTTAATTGCTTATTACCCCCTGCCATGTCATCCCTAAGCTTTTAAAATTATACCCCGACTTATTCCCGTGAGCCGGGCTATTTGTCTTGTTGATAATCCTTTTCCTTTGATTATTTTCAAATAGTTATCTCGCTCACCTTTATCTAATTTTTGAAGATCTATACAGTGGGAGATTTTACACGTCTTTTTGATAATCTCAACTGCTTCGCTATCCTTAATTCGGTTTGTTTCATCTATATCTAAACATCTAGTATCAGTTTCTCCTTTGTGAAACGCCTCAAACATTGAGATAGCCTTCATTCTATCTTTACCAAATATACCTAATATAAATTCACTATCTATGATTCTTTTCCTACTTATGTATTCAGAATAACTGCTCCATTTATATTCTTTGAAGTTCTTCACTAAACCAGCCTTTACTGGATTTTTATGTATATACCGAACTACTGTTAACAAGTATTTATCGTCCTCTACTACTTCACTTTTATATCTATCCTGAAATAAGTGACCGCTGCGATCGTATTTCCAATTATACCAATAGACATAACTTGCTCCGATACGCCTCATTGCGATACCTAGGTCTTCTTTTTCTTCTTTGATAAGTAGGTGGATATGGTTTCCCATCAAACAATATCCGTACACCTTATACCCGCTTTTATCTTTATATTCTTCTAGAGTTTGTAAAAATCTTTCTGCATCTTCTTCATCTTCAAATATTGTTTGCCTATTTACTCCCCTTAATATTAGATGATATATCCCACTTTTACTTTTCTTTCTTGTCGTTCTTGGCATTTATTAACACCCTTATCTATCTTACCGTTTCTATCGCTCAGTAGCAACCGCAAGAACCGTCCCTTTGGTTGCCTTTGGTTGCCTGTCCCTTTGGTTGCCTTATGGTTGCCGTAAAAAAAAATAACCGCTTTACAATAATTATCATAGTCCTTCTCAGAAAGAATACCAAACTTTTTCACATTGTATAAATCGTAAAAATCCCTTGCTGCCAGCCGGTTAAATAAGGCCGCTGTTTTAGAAGCCAAAAGTTCAATACTATTTAAGGTTCTCACTTCCCCTAACTGACCGAATAGCTTCGTATTCATTTTCCTCATTGCTGTCGGAAAAATATGATGTCTTAAGGAGTAGTTAATCTCGATTTTTATGTTATCATGATTTCCTGCGTTGTTTTGAAAACCGGCTACAATTGATTCTAGAGCAAAGTAGTCCTTGGATTTTTGAGAAATGTTGTAACCTTCTCTTTCTAAATATGCATGTAACAGTTTTTTAACCTTAATCCTTTCCTCAAGGACCGTCTCCCGGCTATCATAGGAGTGAAAATCAAGATCTATATCAACAGATAACCTGGGTAAACTGAAAACAGTAAGATTTAAAGAAGTTCCCCCTTTTAAAACTAATCTTTCTCTCAAAAAAACGTTGCTGTTTATATATTCTAGTATGGCAGTTAGCCGATGGACCTTCTCTATTACATCTTTGTGAAACCCTGTTTTTTCAGATAGCTTAAGGTAGTATTTCCTACCAGCATTAAACAAATATATCATCCTTTACCTCAAAAGTTTTGGGCACGATTAGGCCCCACCGGTTTACAAATACGCCGTTTCCGTTTAAAGCTTCATCACTTAAGTATTTCTTCATGCTTCCAGTCTTTTTTTCTATTACACTCAAGAAACCTTCTGTTATCCCCAAAGTTTCCTGGTGGCGTTCCAGGAAATACCCAGCTTTTTTATAAAGAACTTTTTTGTCGTATGCCTTTAAATACTTAAGTAGTTTTGTTTCATTCAGAGCAGAACATATTTTTAATATTTCATCTAACTCGTGGGGGCCACCACAGTAATCCGGTCTGTCCATGGAATCAACAACTGTTCTTTCAAGACTTGTAACCTTAACCTTTTCATTTAAGCGGTAGCGAGTAACTCCTTCATTGATTCCTTGGCCCACATACTTGTATAAAACTCCTTCAAATTCAAAATCAGATATTTTGTTATCTGATGCCACATAAACCACAAAGCTTACCTGGTGGGATAATCCATGTACCTCAAAAGCAGAGTGATATGCCAAATAAGTACTTTCATTTATTTTACTGCCTATTAGGTAGCGGTCAGCTGGAGCCTCTCTATTTTCTAAATTTACAGCACTATATAAATCCCTGCGTACGCGTTTGACAAGACCTTTTTTTACATATGAATTTAATAGAACCTTGGCATTTTCTATGCTTCCCACAATTTTTTGAGCATCCTCAAGGTTAAACACTTCTAGCTTTAAAAAATCCTCATAATACTTCACGCTAATCACCTAGTTCCTTATTTTTCTTCTAAGTTAATATTAGTATTAACTTTCTAGAACAATTTGATACTATTATACCTCTAGTTCTTTATTTTTACAATAGGTTAATAAAACTATAAACTTTCTAGGTGAAAAAGAAACTAATAGAACTCTTTTGTGTCAACTGGCATTTGTTATTAGATATAAAATGTTCCACACTGGTCCGCATTGTTAAGAGGCGTGGTGGGCCCTGTTCCCAATATAGTACAGAGCATTAAGTATTGTGTCAACCACTTAAGTGCTATTTTCTGTTTTAAGGCATAGAAAAAGCCCCGGTGTGCTCCCAAGGCGGCTCTTATCAAGAGAGATGCGTTTCACAGGATCAATACAATATAACCTTAGGCGTATACAAACAACATGTGGGGTTTTTCCGCTCAAATTTCAAACCTTAGATAGTAAAAACACACTATTCCATAGGAGAAAGAAAATAACACAAAGGAACCTTCCCCTTGTGCTCTCTCCAGACATCCTTATCTATCTTAACTTTTTTATCGCTCAGTAGCAACCGCAAGAACCGTCCCCCTGGTTGCAGGAGAACCATCCCCCTGGTTGCCACCGTGGTTGCCTGCCCTGTTCCATCACTGAGGAATTGAATCCATATAAACGGAATCTTTGCAGATGTCAATTCTATTATCCCACTTTACATTAGAATCAATTGTGTTGTCCCTATCCCATGCAATGTTACCATATTCGTCAATGAATACTTCTTTAAATTTCTTTCTGTCTTTCAAAATTTCAAAAACTCCAAATAAGTTATTAGACATATCATAAACTCTTACTTCATCACTATTAAAGTAGACTGTTAAGGAGTAGTTATCGTTAGGGACAACTTTGTTAATTTTTCTAGCACCATTATTAAAATAATCTTGTACTTTCTGCGGCATCATATCAGTTTTCAAGAAATCCACCTCCCAGCAGAATTATTTCAATGGCTCAATAGGGAACAACTCTTTTTGATGTTGAGCAAGATACCATTCTTCTTTCAACTCTTCATGGTGTATTGCGGCCCAACCATATATCATTTTTAATTGCTTATTAGGCATTTTCCCACTAATCAATTCTATTTCTTCTATACTAACACAACAGTAATATTCGCCATATTCTGCATGAAAATGCGGAGGCATATGATCTCGATAGTTTATATATATTTTAATTCCTCTAAACATACATATGGTAGGCACAGTTATTATCCTCTTTTCATGATTGGCTATTATTGCCTTAATTAT
>JADQBR010000034.1 GCA_016278515.1 Bacillota bacterium | reverse complement strand
TTTAACGGAGCATGGTTTTACAAATCTCAAAGGAATTGTTAAAAAAACAGAAACCACTTCAGGGCAGATAATTATCACCACAAGGGAAGGGGATATCCGATTAAAGATTGAAAATATTGTGGTGTTAAAAGAAATATAATTCGGTAAAAAACTTTCTGGGCGGACACCTTTTTTTCCGCTTCAGTATAGGCAAAGATTATGTTGGTCGTATGCTGTCTAATAGAAGTCAGAAACAATCCTCTTATAAATCATCCAATCCCAATCTACGGAAAGCTTTATTAACGATGCTGTTAGTAATATATTTGGGATTAGATTCTTGTATCCCTTTTATAATATCTTTTGCTTGTTCAACAGGCAATCCACCCGCTTCTACTAATATGCATATTAGTTCAATACCCCAAATTACTGGAACTTCTTCATTTCGACATTTCTGTCTTAATGGTTTATCATTCGAAACACAAGTCCAACCATATTCCTTGGCAAGAATTAAACACAATCTATCCTGAAAAGATAATGGTCCTTTGTCTTGCGATGCTGAAATAACATGATCTAGCTCTGGTTCTACGAGTACAATTCCAAACTTTGTGCAGTCACCCTCGTCAATTTCGTCTACCTCACTTAAAACAGGGGTAGCTAAATGTATTTGCCCCACATGGGCAGAAATCAATTTTACTAAAGCCCAATCAAAATTGTACAAATCTATTAGAATATTGGCATCTAGTATTAGAAATGGTTTTTTTGATGTCCCCATACTTACACCCACGAATTAATTCTTTCACGCATCGCTTGAAAATCTAGTCTTAAGATCTCTGCACCACGACTCATAGTAATTTCGTCTTTTTCTATAGCCTCACGAACAAGTCTCGATAAATGATCTTCAATAAAGCAAGACGTTGATAGGGATTCAGGTTCTTTGGATCGCAAAACTTCAGATTGTTGAAACTTATCTGGGGATAAAGCTTTTGGTTCATCAGTCAAACCTAAAGTTCTCCCAGTTCTTGCTTTATAAGCAGCCTGGAACTTTCCCCACACATAATTTCCTTGAATTTCCGATAGTCGATAGAGAACAGTTTTATAACTAACCTGAAATATCTGCTTTACCTTAAGTACGCGATCTACTAAAGATAAACCATTGGTATCCTTCCATTCTGTTGTAAAAACCTTTTCTGGCATTAAGAAAAACGACGCAAAAGTATTTGCTTCATCTTCTTGGACTTTATCTTCTTCACTTTCTTTCACATTATAAGCGTCTAAATGAAGTAGCAAATGCCCTAATTCATGAGCAGCGCTAAAAATCCAGCGTTCTACAGAGATTCTTTCCCAAACATTAACAACAATAGCCGGTCCTCCATCTTCCTCTGCAACTGATAACCCAAAAAAACCATCTGAAGCAAGACTTAGTGGGTATAGTTTTATTCCACTGGATTCTAGTAGTCCGGCTACATCACGAATTGGTTCCTCGTCATCTAATTCCAAGATCTCTCGTGCTTTTCCAGCAGCATACATAGCTCTACTATTTCCTTCATTCATAGTTGACAGTTCACTAACAAAATCCTTAAATTTATAATTTTCATTTCTACCTAGTAAACTTTCTAGATAATTAAAATCATCCAGCCACCTTGCCACTTCATTTAAAATACTATCGCGGCTAGTCATTTTTTTTAACGACCGAAATCTCACATTTTCTAACGTACGAATCGGGACAAGAACGTCTTGGAGTTTGACATCAAGACTAGAAACGATATTTTGCAAAGTAGATACTTTTGGAGCTGACTTGCCGCTTTCAATGTTTCGGTACGCAACCCTTGAAATACCAGCACATTCAGCCACTTGTAACTGACTGAAACCCTTTGATTCACGAATTCGCCGTAAGTTCACACCAATAATTTTACTGTCCATATTCATCATCCTTTAAGCCTTTTATTATATTATATACAAAAATACATTATTTGTATACGTGATAAGTTAACTTGTCAAAAGTTTATTGCTGGTGTATAATCAAAGCAAGCTCAAGAAGGCTTGTCTAATAATAACATTCAGAAAGGGGTGGTACGCTATGCAAGCATTCAAAAAGTAAAAAGAACATCCTTGCCGATGTCCTTTTTACTAAAAGTCTCTGGAATTTAAAAATCGTATAGCGGATAGGAAGGTCGGGTAACCCTGCTATCTCGCCAAGTCCATGGAATTTACATAGCATCCATGGTGAACTTGTTATATATTATATGTTATTCGCCACCGATGGTAATAAAGGGACAATAAAACCCCATCTTAAAACGGAAGTAAGTTCCAAGCAATGTATACACTATAAAATTAGTAATGTAGGAGATATTTGCTTATAATAACCTCGGCTTAAGGGAAAATGTCTTAGCCCGTAGCGCTATAGGATAGTGATTTATCCTTGGCCTGTTTCTCGTCCAAATCTATAACTTTTTCTAAATATATTTCTGTCTAAAGGCACCCATCACAAATTCCTAAGCCCAGCCATCTTTTTACCATGCTAGGGCGTATTATGCGCTCCTTTGATCCATGTCTGGCATGCGCCACGCATGTGTTAGAACAAGGGAACAATTCTCAGTTCGGCGAGACACTACCGCAGTCATGGTACATTTAAGGAAAAAATGGTGGCTTCTTACTCTATCTATTCCTGTCGGATAAATGCTGCCCATGTTATACCTATAAAACTAGCTTTCCCTTTCTTTTTTCGTGGATTTATTTCTGGACAAAATGCCTCAAACCTTTGATTTCAAACTATTTCCTCTCTATCAACACGTCAGGACAGCTTGATGTCTTGGCCTGATTTTTGCCACTTGCGTTAACGGAAACATGTCAACAGGTTTTCGGCTAGTTTTTTTCGAAAACAGACGGTTAAAGGAACATATTAAAAAGCATTGCTAGACATATCATATCTTCTCAAAATTATCAGGGCTTTCTGTAGAAAAGCTGAAGACTACATGTTTATGAAGTCCTTTTGTAACCAACTTATAAAAAGTGTCTAAATCAATTCGTTCGTTGCGTCCAGTTTTGAATTTGAATCTTACTCTTTGCGTCCAAACAGCGATTAACTGCCATTGCTTCAGCATAGGGCAGATCAGTAAAAAATTGATCTAAGTCAAACTGTCGCCATAAATCATCTAATACAGTAATGTCGAGAAAACTATAGTGCTCTTTGGCTACTACATCAGATAACTGGCCAACGAAAACATCTTTGGTTTGTTGGGCCTTGAGCACGAGCCTTATGCGTTGGGCTTGTTCTTCATTTAAAGGGCCTAAATTATTGATATGACGGTGTTTCACTTTACCATTTTCACGGTATGATTCTGTTAATGCATAGGTTTCATAAACCTTATCTTTATAAGTTTTCCTGGCTTTTTTAAGGAACATGGACGGCCTCCTGCGGGTTATTGGCTACTACTACCGCAGGAACCGCTTTAAATCAAGGTATACCACAAGTTAATTGGGTGATATTTAAGACTTTTCTCTACTACAAACTACCGCCCCGAATGCCTAGAACCCTTGATTTCTAAAGTATTAGAAAATATTGTCGCCAAACTTGGGATATCAATTAAAAGAACCCTTCTATTTCTGCTAAAAAGTATGCACACCCCTAAACATAAACCATCCCGATGTGCATTTATATACATTGTCTTTGATAAAAATGATCGAACCTTTTAAAATACGAAAGACCCTGGTCATCTTATTATATTTGGCAAAGTTCATTTCAACATAACCTTTATTCTACCTTGAAACATATTCCTATTATAGGAAATGGGAAGTTGTTACAGCCAATTTTCTTTAATGTTTTTCATATTCCATACAGGAAAACCGTCTAACGATTTAGGACCTTGTCCTTACGCCTTTAAATCTGAGCCCGATCTATGTGAAGCTGTTCGCTTATTTTCCCACTTTTTTATGTACAAAGTGTTCTATAATTTTTGCCCATACCAGTTGTGTTTCTTTAAATGTATGATAATGCTTTTCAACATTTCTATGGTACTTCTCCAATTCGGTTAAGACATTAATAAAATCCGGCTGTCGAAAATAGGCGCAGATTTTAGGCAATGTCGCTTTTAGTTTTTTCCGCATCTCTTCAATCTTTTCCAAATAACTATTCGGTTCGGTGATATAGAGTAGTAATGGCTTATAACGAATCCAACCTAGACAAGCATTGTAAAAACGAGCGGTGATTTGTTCGGTATCAGCTTTTACGAACTTCAGTCGTGTTGGCAGGACACCCTCTAACAGGCAGTTATAGGTAGAAAACCCATCATGAAATGTGTAGCATGGCACGCGCATAACGGTTCTTTCACTCAAACATGTACTTAAAAAAAGATCCTCTCCTCTGGCTCCTGGTGGATTGTGAAATGGCAAAATACGACTAGGATCAGTAAGATTAATACACAGATTAGCGCCTGATATAAATTTGGTATGATTCGTTTCCTGCACCTCTAAGGCATCGTCACTTGTTAGTATATTTGTATCAGCATATGTTACCCCGCCATTGCTCATAACGCTCTTGACGCTATCCCAGTTGACAATATCATTGCTAATAGCCTCAATGAAAGAGCGGAAATCTGCTTCAGGCATTGTATCATTAAATTCTATATAAGGAATCGGGGATATATAACCGCAGTGGTTTCCGTGGGTGATATCTGCTCGATTGATATATTTCAAATGGGTTGTTAGCACATGCTGGCCTCCCCAAACTGCAGTTTTTTTAGTATTGGTCACTGCCAGCGGGTATTCATCATCGTCTAAAAAAATTAAATAATCCATATTGTGTTTTATGGCATTATATAAAATGGCGTTACGCTTGGCGGCATATCCCTTGCCGAAAATCAAGCGTGTTTCTTGAAGATTGATGACATTCTCCTGAATTAAATAGTCAATTTCTTCTTTTATAGAAGTGTTTCCAATAAATTTGCTGCTATCAATCTGCTCGACTAGTTCCGGGTGCATATTTGTGTAATCAGTGACTTTTGTTTTACGATAAGTAAGATCATATGCGATAAAAAGATTTAGACTAACCCTTTCATTTTCCACTAAACCGGATTCATTCCAGCTATATATGTAAGTTCTCAGCACCTTTTGAAAAGACTTCCTCCCAGTCGCAAAACCGATTCCGACCTTAATCTCTTTGCTCTTCTGCATATTATCACTCCCTTTGCAGAATTAATCATTAATATATCTCTTTAGGTAGAGTCGTTTAGGTTTCCTGGACCCTTCTCTATTTAGCATAATATGGATAATGCGAACCTGGTTTTTTAACGGTGTGATATTTTTTACGGATACTAATCTTACAGATGAAACCTGAATTCCCGTGAAATTATACCTAGGTTGGCACAGCGACCCCCATGGACTCATACAGGCTCATCTGTTTCTTCGTCATCTCACCGATGCGATGCTTTCGACCTGGCTGTTCAAAGCGTTCAATCACATCCAATTCATCCAATAACTCCTGCAAGGTATAGTTTTTGAATAATTGGTTATCACTCATCGCCTTGCTGATATAAGAAAGATACATCAGTGCAATAAACTGTACAAACAGCTTTCCATCCAGGTTTTCTTCCGAAGAGACCGAGGTACGCCGCATGTTTAATCGCTCTTTCAAATTACCAAACGCCTTCTCGACTAGGTCTT
>JADQBR010000054.1 GCA_016278515.1 Bacillota bacterium | reverse complement strand
TTTGGGCTTTGTCCTGGAACGTACCAAGGTGATTAAACAGAATACTTTCATTGATACATTGGAAAGTCGTTTCTCCGGGAAAGTGTTGGACCTTAATAAAGAGGCTTTCCAGAAAGGGGTAGAGCTGGCGGCTCAGATGTAGGGGCGGCAGAAATAACGCTTAGATAGTAGGGCATAGGTAAGAAAGGAGAATAAAATTGGTCGGGAAAAATGATATTAACGAAGCAAGGAATTTGATTTCTAGTAGGATTTATAATACTCCAATATTCCACTCTCGTATTTTATCGCGGGAAGCGGGGTGTTCCTTATACTTTAAAGCAGAGAATTTGCAGAAAACTGGGAGTTTTAAGATTAGAGGAGCTGCTCATTTTTTATTAAGATTAGCTAAAGAACAGACAGTAAATGGAGTAATTACTGCTTCTTCTGGGAATCACGGCCAAGCTGTTGCATTTGTCTCTGGTAAGGCTGGTATCCCAGCCAAAGTAGTAATGCCTGAAGATGCGCCTGATAGCAAGAAGGAAGCAGCAAGGGCTTATGGGGCAGAAGTTATATTGTGTGGAACAGATTCACAGGATCGATTGGATAAAGCCCATTATTTGGCAAAAGAGAACGGATTAGTATATGTTCCACCTTATGATCATCCATATATTATAGCTGGGCAAGGAATATTAGGCTTGGAGATTCTGGAGCAGATTACACACGTTGATGCGGTACTTGTACCTATTGGAGGTGGGGGGTTAATATCGGGAATTGCAACTGCGATTAAAGAAATTAACCCTAAAGTAAAAGTGTTCGGTGTAGAACCGGAAAGAAGCAATTCTATGTACATGTCGCAACAAATAGGCAAAATAACAAGTAAAGAACATATAAACACCATTGCCGATGGTCTCAAGACTAAACAACCTGGCAAATTAACTTTTCCCATCGTAAAGAAATATGTGGATGATATTTTGCTGGTAAGTGAGCAGGAAATTAAAGAAACCGTGAAATTGATAATGCAGTATCAGAAACTTGTTGTAGAACCTTCTGGCGCAACAGCCGCCGCCGCCGCATTATTCCATAAAATCCCAATGAAATGTACAAATGTAGTAAGTATTATTAGCGGAGGAAATATGGATTTCTCTAAATTACATCAGTTGGTTGAATAATTCTGAAAAGTTTAGCTGAACTGGAAACAGGGTCCTGTTTTGATATTGGATCTAAAGAAATAAAATTAATGTGCAATAACAAACAGATAAACCTCAAAGGGAGGGTTCGTATGTCAAACGTAGGCTTTAGAATTAATACCAAGATTAACAGACCAAGTAGGGAATTAGTTGAGGGTTTCAAAGGGCTACCCACGTCTAATATTGCTGATAGTATGAACAGATTCTACTGTGTAGACGCAGAAATCAAGCCTTTAAATGATACTCCGTTACTGGGTACTGCCTTTACAGTCAGGGTAGCGACTTCGGATAACCTTATGTTTCATAAGGCATTAGATATGGCTCAACCCGGTGACGTAATGGTAATTGATGCGCAGGGCGATAAAATTAACGCAGTAACAGGTGAAATAATGGTGCGTTATGCGATGAAAAAGAAATTAGCTGGGTTCCTGATTGACGGTGCAATTAGGGACTCTGCTGCAATTAAAGAATTCTCATTTGCTGCATTTGCAAGGGGAGTTAATCCCAAGGGCCCGTATAAAGATGGGCCTGGTGAAATAAATGTTCCGGTTGTATGTGGAGGTGTTGTGGTTCAACCTGGAGACATTGTGGTGGGGGATTCGGACGGTGTAGTCATAATTAATCAAGAGGATGCGCCTGAAGTGCTGCAAAAGGCGAAAGCAACGTTTGAAAGTGAAGCCAGTATTTTTAAAGCAATAGAAGAAGGGACTTTTGATAGAAGTTGGGTAGACGAAGAACTGAAAAAAAAGGGATGCGAAATTATTGAATAAAGCTTTGGATAGAAAAGTAAATATTTATATTAGCAAAATGAACACAGCTTCTGCAGCATTACTACTTTGGGAGCTGTGTTTCCGTGCAACACCATAAAGTATGAATTCCGTAGTAGAATTAAGAGGTTAAAAATAGCAGAATAGATAGTTATACAGGTGAAAAAAATATGCCAAAGGGGACGCTATGTCTAAGAAAAGAACTTTTGTCTTGTTGTTATTAATATATCTGATCTGGGGTTCTAATTTTTCAGTGATGAAAGTGGCTATCACCTATATCCCGCCCCTAACATTTTCTGGTCTACGCTATGTTATTGGCGGCTCAATGTTGGTTATTTTTTCATTGGCTTGGGGTGTGCCCCTGCCGAAACGCGGTGACTGGGGCCCAATAGTGGTATTTGGCCTATTGCAAACCACATTAACCTATGCTTTTGTAATTTATGGCATGAGTTTTGTAGAAGCAGGGGTATCATCCATTCTTATTTATTCGTATCCGCTGTTTGTCAATCTCATGGCCCACTTTATTTTACCTGAAGAGAAACTTAACATGCAGAAAGTGTTTGGTCTGCTTGTCGGATTTATTGGTTTAATAGTTGTTTTTAGTGACAGCAGCTTCAATTTAAATGACACTTGGGCAATAATCGGTAAATTGATGATAATTATGGGTGCTTTTGTCTGGGCGGCAGCTACCATATATTTAAAAGTGAAGCTCTCTCAGCAGAATAAACTCCAGTTAACTGCTTGGCAGATGTTGATTGGTGGTACAGTGGGCTTGATTTTTGGTTTAGTGATGGATAGGGGGTTGACTATTAGCTTTACTCCTTTGGCTATCACGGCGTTGGCTTATACATCAATAATGGCCTCGGCTATCACTTTCGCACTTTGGTTTTATCTGTTGGATTATATGGGGGCGGGCAGAGCCAGCGCCTTTTTATTTCTAGTGCCCATTTTCAGTGTTATTTTCGCGACACTGATGTTAAACGAACCATTTACTTGGCGGATTGTCCTGGGCTTATTCGCTGTAGTTTCTGGTATCTGCCTGGTTAACTATACGCCGTCCCAGGTACTTGAGGCAGACAAGAGGTACAGCAGGCGATAATTATCTTTTGTCTGTTGGAGCAGCAGACAAATTCCCGCTGCTGGCAAACAGCACTCGGGTGCTGTCTACATCAATCTGATAGTTCTGTTTTAAAAAACCAATTTCACGTGTAATTGGTTATTTTTCAGAATAATAGAACAAACATGCAGGAAAATCCCATGGGAATGTAAAACTACAAATATGTTAGGGGGGACTTGAATGGAAATAAAGTACGTACCTGCTGGGGATAGTGCATTGGTAATGTATTTTAGTGAAGAAGTTGATCTTAAAACCAATAAGTTCATCTTGGCTTTATGGAATAAAGTTCTAGATAAGAAGATTACTGGCGTCCTGGAAGCCGTTCCTACATACTGCACTTTATGTATTTATTATAACCCCGCCAAGATAAGAGTTTCTCAGCTGAAAGAGATACTCGAAAATATGCGCGAAGAAATATATCCGGACACGCTGGAAGGGAAAACGTTTGATATTCCGGTAGTATATGGCAGTGAATATGGGCCGGATTTAGCATATGTTTCTTCTGCTCATGGATTAACAGCAAAAGAGGTAGTCGATCTTCATTCTGCGCCAACATACCATGTTTATATGGTCGGGTTCGCGCCGGGTTTTCCTTACTTGGGCGGGCTTTCAGAAAAGCTTTTTACTCCTAGGAAAAAGACCCCTGCTCTTGGGATACCTGCCGGTTCAGTGGGGATTGGTGGGCAGCAGACTGCTGTGTTATCGGTGACAGGCCCAAGCGGCTGGTATTTTATTGGTCGCACACCGGTTAAGTTTTATGACATTTATCGGGAGCCGCCGATACTTATTAAACCAGGAGATAAAATTAAATTTAAGCCCATCACAGAAGCAGAATATCAAAAATATGCGGGGGAGGGTTAGTATGGCTAATGGTATATTTGAAGTAATAACGCCGGGGTTACTGACCACTCTCCAGGATTTAGGCCGTTTTGGCAGTCAGTACCAGGGAATTCCTACTGCCGGGGCTATGGATGTCACAGCACTGGTAATTGGTAATAGGTTAGTGCAAAATGACCCATCGGAAGTTGGTTTGGAAATAACATTTTATGGCCCAAAACTGCGGGTTTTGACAGATGTTACGGTAGCCGTTACTGGCGGGAACTTGTCCCCAAAAGTAGACGGTGACCCTTTGCCCATGTGGGAAACAGTTTATTTGCGGAAGGGCAGTGTCCTTTCGTTTGGTCCTCGACAGTGGGGTATTCGTAGTTATCTTACTGTCAGCGGGGGGGTTGATGCGGAACCTTTGTTAGGGAGTAAATCAACTGATTTGCGATCAGGTTTTGGTGGTTATCAAGGTCGAGCAATCCAAAAAGGGGACTTATTAGAAGGCAGCACTTTACAGGATGAAAACATCAGATCACTGCGTTTTCCCGAAGAATTGATTAGAAAGCCTGGTCAGGAACAAGAGATACGGGTAATATTGGGTCCTGAATTACACCATTTTACCAATGAAGCGGTGCAGCTCTTTACCCAAGCAACTTATACTATCAGCGATAAAATGGATCGAATGGGTATGAGGCTTAAAGGCACTGAAATCAATCATAGTGAAAAAGGGCCAAATATTTTGACAAATGCTACTCCATTAGGAGCAGTGCAAATTCCCGGAGACGGCCAGCCGATAATCTTACTGAAAGACCGTCAAACTGCAGGGGGCTACCCTAAGATAGCTGTTACTATTACACCGGATATATCCATGCTTGCCCAAATGGGCCCTGGCAGTAAACTTAGGTTTAAATCGGTTAGCTTAGAAGAGGCACACCAATTATTAGAGGAATACCAACAGTTAATGGATTTTCGCTTAGAACTGATAGAAAATTAATGGTTCAGTTCAATGATTGTTTGCACCTATCATCTTAGGTTGGCTTTAACATTAATATTAATACAAGGAGGGTATAAAAATGGCTGAAGCAAAAATTGATTTAAACAGTGATTTGGGAGAAAGTTTTGGTAGGTATAAGTTAGGATATGATGAGGATGTGATGACCTATATTAGTTCTGCCAACATTGCCTGTGGTTTTCATGCTGGCGACCCAGTAGTAATGGATTACACTGTTAATTTGGCAAAGGAAAATGGAGTAGGAATAGGAGCCCATCCCGGTTATCCCGACCTACAAGGTTTTGGGCGTCGCTCTCTCGCCTTATCCGGCGACGAGGCAGAAAAAATGGTTATTTACCAGATAGGTGCAATCCAGGCAATTGCTAAGTCTCTTGGAGCCGAAGTGCGGCACGTAAAGGCGCACGGAGCATTTGGTAATGATACCCAGCAGTTAACAGAAAAAGGCCAGGAACATTTAGCAATAGCCCTTGGAAATGCTGTTAAAAAGGTGGATCCGAGCTTGAAATTGATTGGATTTATGGGGTCACGTGCAGTAGAAATTTGGCGGGACATGGGACTTGAAGCGGCTGAAGAGATTTTTGCGGACCGGGCGTATAACCCAGATGGTACACTGGTGTCAAGAAGGTTGCCTGGATCAGTTATTCATGAACCGGAAAAGGTGATCGAACGAGTGCTGCAAATGGTTATGGAAAAAAGAATTGTTTGTCACGATGGCAGCGAAATTAAAAATATTAATGCAGATACTATTTGTGTTCACAGTGATACGGTTACATCCTTGGAATTAGTGAAAGTAATAAGAGCAGGATTAGAAGAGAAAGGAATTAAGATAGAACGTTTTTAACTTAAGAAAGATAATTTAAACGAGTAAACTGTTTAAAAACGACCTCATTTAGAGGCCGTTTTTTAAAAATTCCCTACTACCTGAGGTTTATCTGGATTTGAATCTTGATTTATTTTTCCAGTTAGAATAAGTGTCACTGCACCTAGGGCCGCTAAAACAGCAGCCAGGACAAAAGCCCCT
>JADQBR010000025.1 GCA_016278515.1 Bacillota bacterium | reverse complement strand
TGCTACGTTGACATCGTAGAAGTCACTGGTTCAAATCCAGTATCGCCCACCAAAATGTTTATTATCCCGCCATTCGGCGGGATTTTTTGCATTTCTGGGATCTAGAGCTATTCTGCACAATATTTTGTGCCGGGGCGAATTAAAAGTTGGTTATTTGCAGAATATAAATATATAAAGGGATAGGGCCCTAAATGTTCGGCTAATTCTATGTTTAGAGAGAAGGTTAGTTATGGTCCAAATAAATAATTTTCACATTGGGAAAACTGATACAGCAGTAGGGCCAGAAATAGGTATTTTGGAGGCTGGTCTTCTTTGGGACTTTCTAGTTGCCAGATATATATGTATTGAAGAAACTCAATTTTACCATAATCATGCCCACGACAAAGAATTCAAGCAATTAATAAATTATGGCTTAAAAAACATATTGGAGGATCAAGTCAACAAATTGGAGGAGCAGCTGGACAAATATAAAGTGCCTCTACCGGAAAGGCCTCCCAAATCAATAAATACTGAAAATAGTCAGCCTAATGATCGGTTTATATTCCAAAAGATATTCGTTGGGTGTAATAACTTTATCGATTATTCAGCCCGAGTAGGTCGCTCGATGGTTACTACCGATTCCTTGAGGCAAATGATATTTGGGTTTCTTAAAAACGAGATATATTTATATGATATGCTGTGCAAATATGGTAAATTAAAAGGATGGACGTCTATTGAGCCTATCTACAAATTTTAAAGCTGTTCCTGTTTCATGCTCGTGAAATTATTGCATTGACGGTTGCTTATCTACTTAGAATATAGCTATTACTATTATCCTATCTGAAAGATTGAGTTTTTCTCATATTAAATCTACCCTAATACATTATCTAAAAACATCATAATTACAAAACCAATAAGCAACGCGTGGGTAGATGCTTTGGATGCAGAATTCTTATGCGCTTCTGGAATAATTTCATGGCTAATAACAAATAACATTGCACCTGCTGCAAATGCTAGAGCCCAAGGTAACAATGGGGCAGCAATCTGTACAAGTCCTACACCTATTAGGCCGCCCACGGGCTCCACTAATCCTGTGCCCAAGGCAATGAGATACACTTTCCAAGAGTCTAGCCCTTCACGTAACAGAGGTAGTGCTACTGCAAGGCCTTCCGGAATGTTCTGTAATCCAATAGCTATTGCTAGACTTAAACCGTTAGCAATGTCACCATTGCCAAAACCGACGCCAACAGCTAACCCTTCGGGAAAGTTATGGATAGTTATTGCAGCTGCGAATAACCACGCCCTGCGTAAGTTGTCATGATTTTTCCCAGGTCCTTTCAATAAGTTGGTATCAGGAAAAAATGTGTCTACCTTATCTAAAAAAATTCCCCCAATCAAGATGCCGCCAAGAACGATAGCTGCAGCTTTAATCCCTCCGCCTGCTGCCTCTAGGGCAGGGATGATCAGACTAAAAGAGGTAGCGGCTAACATAACCCCGGCAGCGAAGCCCAGTAGGATATCCATCAGATTTTTTGATATTTTGCGAGTGAAAAATATGGGTATTGCGCCCACACCAGTGGCTAATCCCGCCGTTAGACTGGCTAAGAGGCCTAGCAAAATTATGTTATCGAAGTTAAGTAAATATGAAACCAATTTTTCCTCCCTCCTTCTGTCTGTATTAAAGTATGCATAGGAAGACTTTTTGTGTTTGTCTAGGGAAACTTCCTTAGCCTCGTGACTGCAATTTAGGTTTATGAATAAAATGCCTGCATAATAAAAAAACCCTCTAAAGAATTTTGCCTTTAGAGGGTTTTTTATATGATTATTTGATACTAAAAGGTACGAATTTGTGAGGGCGACACGGGTCCATACTGGCTAAACTGCTGTCCATACTGCCCCTGTCCCTGTTGGGCTTGGTTGAACTGCTGAGCATTTTGCTGATTCTGTAATTGACGCTGCTGCATTTCGTTTTGCTGGCCATAATTTTGGCCAAATTGCCCGGTGGTCATTTGCTGACCAAAGGGTTGGCCGGTCGTGTTTTGATTATACTGTTGTTGGGCCTGGTTAAACTGTTGGGCATTTTGTTGGTTCTGAAGCTGACGCTGTTGCTGTTGCAATTCATTTTGTTGCCCGTAATTCTGGCCAAATTGCCCGATGTTTTGCTGACCAAAGGATTGTCCGCCAGCATACGGGTTATTTTGTTGCTGAGCCTGGGCTTGGTTAAATTGCTGGGCGTTCTGTTGGTTCTGCAGCTGACGCTGCTGCAATTCATTTTGCTGCCCGTAGTTTTGGCCAAATTGATTAGCATTCATCTGTTGCCCAAAAGGCTGGATGCTGGCATTATACTGACCAAATTGTTGTTTGGCTTGGTTGAATTGTTGAGCGTTTTGCTGGTTCTGCAATTGACGCTGCTGCATTTCATTTTGTTGTCCATAGGTTTGTCCATACTGACCGGTTGTCATTTGTTGGCCGTACTGTGGTTGTTCAGACTGCATTTTAGCTTGGTTAAATTGCTGTGCGTTAATGTTATTTTGCTGCTGTCTTTGCGGTTCTTGGGCGAATTGTCCAGTGTATTGACTATTTTGGATGCCCAATGGTTGAGTTTGATATTGCTGCATAAGAATAAAGCGCCTCCCTTTGTTTTTGTTCTTCTATAGGATTTGCTTATTCTTGGTAAATATTCGTGTAAAGATATGGAATTTATGGAATATTAGTAGCCTAAATATATTAGGTATATTATTTGACCTGACCAGATTACATCGGGATTTGTGATTTGTGGGTTTTGAGCAATAATTCGGCTTAAATCAAGGTTAAACCGCCGAGCTATACTGCTTAATGTATCGCCTGGTTGAATCACATAGGTGATATAACCTTCAGCTGGCAAACTAGGTTGGTTATAACCAGGAACTTTAATAATCATGCCGGGATAAGCCCTGCCGTCAGGCAGCACGGGATTAGCGGCGCGTAATTCACTTAGACGTACTCCAAAACGGGCCGCGACAGTTTCCAGGCTTTCGCCTGGCTGAAGTAAGTAGCGCATATTAGTATCACCTCGCAAATGAAATCAATCTATAATAAATGATATTCATTTGACAGTATTTTGGTTCATTAAAAATGCCGCGACCGGAGTCGCGGCATAACAGTTTTTATTCACGTAAATCGGCATTTGGGACATCTTCGCCTGTGCCATCTTCAATTGTTCCGATAGCTGTCTCAACGGTACCTTTAAAAACTTATTTTCAAGGGAAAAAGGTATTTTCAAAGCGTATCGCTAAATACTTTCATAACAAAACTAAGTAGTGTTTTTTGACATCTAAATGAAGACAACATGGGAGTGTGACCGTTATGTTCGATATTAAAGCATTGGACCAAATTATAAAGGATACCATTACTGTAGTTGCAAAAAGCAAGGAACAGATTTATGATATTGCGGAAAATGCACGTGTGGAGAAACAACGGGTAGCGTTAGAACTGGATGACATTCAAAACAAAACGGTGGAAACAATTAGAGAAGTAGATGAACTGGAACGTTCGGAAAAGACTGCTCGCTTTCGCTTAATGGATGTGAGCAGGAACTTTAACCGATACACTGAAAAGGATATTAAAGAGGCATACGATCATGCCAGGGAACTTCAGGTTAAACTGGGTCTGCTGCGAGAGCGCGAAAGCCAATTAAGACTTCGGCGCAACCAGTTGGAAATTAGCTTAAGGAAGCTGGATGAAACAGTGAAAAAGGCCGAAAATATGGTTGGACAGGTTGGTGCTGCGCTAAATCTGCTTGGCGGAAATCTTCAAGGAATTTCTAGTAAGTTGGAAGAAATTCAGCAACGTCAGAACTTTGGCGTGCAGGTGATTAGAGCTCAGGAGGAAGAAAGAAGAAGGGTGGCTAGGGACATTCACGACGGTCCGGCTCAGTCAATGGCAAATGTAATTTTAAGGGCGGAAATTTGTGAAAAACTGCTGGATAAAAATCCGGCTCAGGTTCCCAAAGAATTAAGAGAGTTAAAGACTGTTGTAAAAAACAGTCTGCAAGATGTACGTAAAATTATATTCGATTTGCGGCCCATGGCTCTGGATGATTTAGGGATTATACCTACTTTGAAACGCTACTTCAGTGAGTACCAGGAGCGGAACGGAATAATTATTGAGTTGGTAGCCTTTGGTCAAGAAAAGCGTATTTCATCGGGCATGGAGGTAGCAATATTCCGAGTTATTCAAGAAGCTGTCAATAACGTTAACAAACATGCTAAGGCCTATAGAGTTTTGGTTAGGTTGGAGATGACTCCTAAGGTGGTAAATTGCAGCATTAAAGACGACGGAGTTGGTTTTAATGTTAAAGAAAAGATGGGCCAGGATAAATTTGGATTGTTAGGTATGCGAGAACGGGTAGAATTGCTGAAAGGAAAATTTGCCATTAACAGTGCACCTGAACAGGGTACTGAAGTAAAATTCAGCATTCCTCTGGAAGAAAATTCTTAAAAATATTAATGTACCCCCAGAAATTTGTTTTTCTTGTCGAAAAATCTGTAAAGAGGAGCAAAAGAGACATGAATACGATTAAGATTATGCTTGTGGACGATCATGCCTTAATCCGACAAGGATTGGGTAAAATACTAGGCTTGGACCCGGAGCTGGAAATTGTTACGGAGGCTGCTGATGGAGCAGCAGCTGTGGCAAGTGTGCGTCAACATCAACCCGATGTGGTATTGATGGATATCAATATGCCGGTTATGAACGGGTTGGAAGCAACGCGAATAATTAAGCAAGAGTATCCGGAAATTGGGGTCATCGCACTTACCATACATGATGATGAAGAATATGTTTTTGAATTGGTTAATATAGGCGTCTCAGGATACGTTCTTAAGGATGTGGAGGCTGAAACCTTAATTGATGCTGTTAAACAGGTAGCAGCAGGCAAGTCTATAATTCATCCCGATATTACTGCTAAGCTGCTGGATGAATTTAAACGCCTACACAGAAATGAAACTGATATTCCTAAACTAACCAGTAGAGAAAAAGAAGTCCTTCAGTCTATCGTAAAGGGCCTATCCAATAAGGCAATCGGAGAACAACTATACATTAGTGAAAAGACAGTCAAGAACCATATTACAAATATCTTGAGAAAGCTGGATTTGCATGACCGAACGCAAGCTGCCATTTTTGCGGTGAAAAATAATCTGGTAAAAGTATGAATGATGACGAATTTCAAACAAATTAGTTCTTTAAAGCGATCCAATGGGGTCGCTTTTTGTTGTTTTTTAGGACCACAGTCCCACTTAAATTGAGACTAGCGATGGATATCAAAATATCCAGGCTATTGGTAAAATTTAGTTAGAACATCAGGGAAATAGAAACTGGAGGTGTTAAGAATGTTTACCTGGTTGGCGGAATTTATGAGAGACGAACGGGGACAGGGAATGACAGAATATGGTTTGATTATTGCATTGGTAGCAGTGCTGTTGATTGGGTCGTTGGTAGCGCTAAAGGGAACCATAGCGAGCATTTTCGACAGTGTAACTGCTGGGTTAACTGCACAACAATAAACTTGGAGGTGTTAAAAAATGTTTACATGGGTAGCGAATTTTGTTAAGGATGAACGGGGACAGGGAATGACGGAATATGGTTTGATTATAGCACTGGTGGCGGTATTATTGATTGGTTCTTTGGTGGCCCTCAAAGATACTTTGTTAAATATTTTTGAAGGTGTAGAGACTGACCTGAATAATGGGATAAACGGTACTACTTAATAGGTGTGAAGCTATTTATGGGCCCTACTTTAGCAAGTAGGGCTTCTCTATCCCAGTGAAGGGGGTATTAGGTATGCTGATGTTTTTTTTCGGACTTATCTTAATAATTTCTTTTTATACCGATATATTTAAGCGCAGGATCTCCAACTTGGCTTCCTTGGGCGGAGCGCTGTTGGGGATGGGACTTAATACATATGACTTCGGACTAGCTGGCTTTCGCACCGCGCTATTGGGATGGTTGATTGGTGTTGTACTGTTTGCTATTCCCTATGCGCTGGGAGGTATGGGCGCCGGCGATGCCAAGCTCTTAGGAACGGTGGGGGCATTCATGGGCCCGGGCTTTGTTTGGCAGACATTTTTGGCTACAGCGATTTTAGGGGGACTCTATGCCACTGGAGTGCTGCTATACCGCAAACGCTTTTTTGTGACAGCCAAAACATCCATTGTTGGGCTTGGGATGCTTGTGTTAAGTAGGTTTAAGATTAATACGCTGCCGGAGCTGGAACAGAGCCGGGTCACAGAGACGATACCTTATGGTGCATTTATTGGCGTCAGTGTCTTTATCCTGTTATATGGGAGGCGAGTGCTAAGTGTGGTTGCGGAACTTACGTAATTCTAAAGGACAAGCTATGGTTGAAATGGCATTGGTGCTTCCGGTAGTTTTGGTGTTAATACTTGGGACGTTGGAGGTAGGGAGAATAATTAATGCGTCTTTAGTAGTAAACCATGCTGCCAGAGCGGGAGCGCGAGCGGGTGCGCTTAACGCCCAAGATAGTGAAATAGTTTCTAAGGTAAACCAAGCACTATTGGCGATTGATAATGGTCAAACGGAAATTTTTATCGAGCCAAGCGAAGTAAACCGTCAAGCGGGTCAAAGTGTCACTGTGGAGGTTCGCTTTCCGGTTACCATGTATACTCCGTTGATAGGTAAGTTGCTATCTAATCCGTTTATTGTTAAATCAGAAGTTACTATGCGGGTGGAATGATTAAGGGGGTGAGGATTATGGGTGGGTTATTCAAATATTTTACAGATGAGCAAGGTAATGCCTTAGTACTTGTCGCTATCAGCTTAACGCTGTTATTAGCTTTATCCGCAGTAGTGGTAGATCTGGGCCTTTCTATGCTTGGGCAGGAGAAACTACAGCATGGTCTGGATGCGGCAGTGCTAGCCGGTACCAGAGAATTGGTTGAGCATCCGACCAAAGCACTTACGGTAGCAGAAAATTATTTAATGAAAAATATTGATACTGTCTCTTCATATCAAATAACGAAAAATGCTTTTGGGCAGGGTCTTGATGCTAAAGGCCTTCAAAAAGTAAACTATTTCTTTGCACCAATTATCGGGTTTATCAAGGGAAATGTTGCTGCTAAATCTTCTGCGCGGGTTTCTAATATATCAGCTGTTAAGCGGGCAGCACCCCTGGCAGTTGAACAGCATAATTTTTCATTTGATATACCTTATGTCCTCAGACAGTCCCCCAACGGCTTTTCATTCAGCAACTATTTAGGACCGGGAAATTTTGGAGCATTATCATTAGGTCAATCAGGATCATCAACTTATGAAGATAATCTAAAATATGGATATTCGGAGCTTTTAACGATTGGCGACATTGTGGAAACAGAAACCGGGAATATGGCAGGTCCGACTAAAAGAGGCGTTGACTATGTACTAAGCCAGTGCAATAGCAGCCCCCCATGTACGCCGGAGAATTTTGAACCGGGTTGCCCTAGGATTTTGCTTATTCCAGTCTATAAGGATTTAGGATACGTGTCTAGTCAAGTGAAGCAAATAGAAATTGTTGGTTTTGCATCATTCATGGTGACGGAAACAAGTGGGGGCGGTATTAACAGTGAAATAACCGGCTATTTCGTTAAAACAGTAACAGCGGGCATACCGTCTGATGCTGCACCGGATTTTGGATTGCACACTTTGCGCTTAGTAAATGGGGAGGGACAATAAAATGAGGAAAAAACTAATATTAATTTCTCTAATATTTGCAATCGCAGCTGGAGCTAGTACATACTTCTTCCTAGATAACCTGGAAGCAAAAGCTGAAGATGGTTTGGAAACAACCCAAGTACTGGTGGCAGTTAAACAAATTGGAATTCGGCAAAGAATACCTGAAGAAAATATTGCCTTACAAGATATAAATAAAAAAGACATTCTACCAGGAGCAGTAATTGATAAAGCTTATTTGGAAGATGCGGTAACCAATACTACCATTTACCCAGGGGAACAAATAGTTAAGCCAAAGTTAATGAAAACCTCTCAATCGATTGCAGGATTAAGCTTTAAAGTAAATGCGAACAAAAGAGCTGTAACCATTGGAGTCGATAATGTTCAGGGTATTGCGGGGCTAGCTAAGCCGGGTGATGCTGTGGATGTAATGGCTATTATTACACCGCCTAATACATCAGGAGCTGTAGAGGCATACCCCGAGACTGTAATTGTCGCCCAAAATATTAAGCTGCTAGCAGTTAATCAGTTGTTGGATAGAACAGATAAGGGGGTTGACATGGCGACGGCTACCTTAGAGGTGACGCCGAAACAGGCTCAAGCTATTGTATTAGCTACTAACTATGGCAAGGTTCATTTGTCCTTGCGTGGGTTTAATGATGAAGAGACTACGGGTTTGCCAGCCATGAATATTCAGAGACTATTTTCTGGGGGAGTGTAGAACATGGAACAAATCAGTGTGGTTGTAGCGGACGATGTGGAACAGACCCGTCAAGACATATCTCGGTTGCTATATTTCGAAGATGATATCTCGGTGGTAGGGGAGGCGGCAACCGGTGAAGAAGCCATAGAGGTTGTAAAAGAAGTCAAGCCTGATGTGGTCTTAATGGATATTAATATGCCGGGTATGGACGGGATTCAGGCTACGGAGGAAATTACCAGCCATTTTTCTGGAACGGCCATTATTATTATTTCTATTCAAGGTGAGCAGGAGTACTTGAAAAAAGCAATGATGGCCGGCGCGAGAGAATATCTTATTAAGCCTTTCAGTGGAGATGACGTGGCAAGTACTATTAGACAGGTGGCCAAAGTTAAACGCAGTTATTCTTTTGGGCAGGCGATTGGTTCCGCCGAGATTGAAAAGAAAAGTCAGGCCAAGGTAGTGACGCTCTTTTCAGGTAAGGGCGGTACGGGTAAAAGTTTAGCAGCCACTAACTTGAGCATAGTATTAGGCAGGTCTTTTAAAGTTGCTCTTGTAGATTTGGACATGCAGTTTGGTGATATATCCTTAATGCTGGGATTGAATTCAAAGAGAAATTTGGAACATTTATTAGAAGAGGAAATAATTGATTGGGACGTATTGCAGGGTTACCTACTCCATCATCTGTCGGGAATTCAGGTAATGCCGGGGTTAGGAAGTGTGGAGCATAATGAAAAGATAGAGCGGAATTTGATAGAAAAATTGGTTAACTGCCTAAAGGAGCACTTTGATTACTTAATATTGGATTTAACTACTGGATTTAATGAAACGAATTTGTTTGCGTTAGAATGTGCTGATGTTATTGTCCAAATGGTAACACCCGACCTACTTTCCTTGAAATCTGCTATAAGCAGCCAGAGATTATTTGAAGCTTTAGGCAACGGGCATAAAGTTCTTACACTGGAAAACTTTGCTGGCCGGAACGGCGCTTTTAAACAGCAGATGGTGGAAAAAACATTGGAACAAACCGTGGTAGCCTCTATTCCTTACGACGAGAAAACGGTCTTAACTGCTGTTAATAAGGGAGTTCCACCAACTTTAGTCCGATCAAGTAATGCCCTTAATCAAGCTTTTGAAAAGCTGGCTGAAACTGTGGCGGGCAAAGCTGTACCAGACAAAAGTGGTAAGGGTTTAATTAGAAAGATTTTTAGCTTCTAAGACTACCAGTTTGTGAAGGAGGAGGTTAAGGTATGTCTTTGCTGGAACGCTTAGAAAAAAAAGAAGTTAGCAAACCATTATCCGTAGGCAGTGCCAGTCAATCTAAGGGAAGATTGAAGAAAAAAATACACCAGGCAGTCATTGAGGAAATAGGCAAATCAAGTTATACCGAACAGTCTAAAGAAATTGACCTGGCGGTTAAGATTAAAGAGATTGCCCAGGAAGTTTTAAAGGAAGAAGGTAATCTATCAAGATCCTTACAAGAACAACTTATTCAAGAGATTGTTAACGATTCTATGGGCTATGGTCCATTAGAGGAATTGTTGCAGGATGAGACAGTAACCGAGATTATGGTAAACGGCCCCAATAAGGTTTTTGTTGAACGCAAGGGGTGCCTTGAAATAACCTCCGTCAAGTTTGAGAGTGCTGATCAGGTGGTAAACCTAATCGAAAGGATCGTATCTCCATTAGGCCGCCGTATTGATGAAAGCATGCCTATGGTGGATGCTCGTTTAAAGGATGGATCCAGGGTTAATGCAATCATACCCCCTTTGTCTCTGGTAGGACCAGTCTTGACAATACGTAAGTTTTCCAAAGATCCATTTACAACAGAAAACCTTCTCGAATTTGGAACGTTGTCTAGTGAAATGCTTACTATCTTAGAGGCTAGCGTTAAGGCAAGATTAAATATTGTGGTTTCCGGGGGAACAGGCTCGGGCAAGACAACCACTTTAAATGTGTTGTCATCATTTATTCCCCCGGATGAGCGGATAGTAACCATTGAGGATGCCGCTGAACTGCAGTTAAGACAAAACCATGTGGTAACTTTAGAGACTAGACCCCCAAACATTGAGGGACGGGGTGCAGTCAGTATTCGTGACTTGGTGAGAAATGGTCTGCGTATGCGACCGGACCGCATTGTGGTTGGAGAAGTTAGGAGTGGAGAAGCATTGGACATGCTCCAAGCTATGAATACCGGACATGACGGTTCTTTAACAACAGGCCATGCTAATACTCCCAGAGACTTTCTCTCGAGGTTGGAGACGATGGTGTTAATGGCAGGCATGGAACTACCAATCCGAGCTATTAGGGAGCAGATATCTTCTGCCATTGATATAATTATTCAACAAGCAAGATTAAGCGATGGAACTAGGCGCATTACTCATATTACTGAGGTACAGGGAATGGAGGGTGATGTAATAGTTTTACAAGATATATTTAAATACAACAATCAGGGTCTGGAAAAAGGCTTTACTCCTACCGGAATTAGGCCCAAATTCGTTGACAGAATACTGGCGGAGGGGATTACTTTGCCGGCGAATATCTTTTCACCAGGATTGTCGAGGTGATAAATTCATGGTAATACTAATAAGTTTATTTGCAACTGGATGGGTTGGCGTGGTGATAATGGGCTTGCTGCACCACATGGAAGAGAGAAGGCAGTTTAATAAGTTACTGCAAGAAGCCGGCTTTAGAAAAAACAATAAAAATATTGCCACCGAAAAAGGCGGAAAGCCTAAAGAAAAGATAGCGTCCGCAATAGCTAAAATAAGTGTTACTGATAAGATATCCAAGTATTTGTATCAAGCCGGATTGCCCTTGCGGATTGAAGAGTTTATTGGTATTTATCTAGTTATCTTCATTGTTTCAATGGCTCTCGTAATATATGGCAAGATATACTTTGGTTTTGTTTTAGTAGTTGTCTCTTTGATAATGCCACCGCTTTGGGTTAGTAGTGCCAGGCGAAAAAGACTGCGGGTGTTTAATGAACAATTGGGAGACGCATTAATTCTTATGGCTAATTCATTAAAAGCAGGATTTAGCTTTCTTCAGGCCATGGAATTGGTGGGGAAGGAAACGCCTGCGCCCTTGGGAAAAGAGTTTTCAAAAGTGATGAACGAGGTTCAATTAGGACTGCCTGTTGAAATTGCATTGGATAACCTAGCTAAACAGATAGCGAGTGACGATCTGGATATGGTAGTTACAGCCGTGCTAATACAGCGGCAGGTCGGCGGGAATTTAGCTGAAGTATTAAACAAAATTGCCACAACTATTAAGGAGCGTGCGCGCATGAGAGGAGAGATTAAAACGTTAACTGCCCAAGGTAAAATATCGGGCTTAATAATTGGCATGCTGCCTATTGTGTTAGCTTTTGTTCTAACTCTTATTAATCCGAACTATATAAGCGTATTAATTTCAGACCCTATAGGCCCTTTCTTAATTGTGGGTGGCATTACCTCACAACTGCTGGGATTATTCTTTATTAAGAAAGTTGTAACCATCGACGTCTGATTGTAATGAGGAGGTGGAAGTGTTGCTAACCGCAGTGTTGGTTTCTTTAACATCATTTTTCTTGGTCTTAGCTTACGGTGAACGGTCAAATCTTGAAGCTAAGCTGAAGGAGAGGCTAGCTGAACAACAGTTGAGTTTAAGCGAATATCCCGAACACTTGAAGGAGCCATTTTCGCAAAGGATTTTAAGACCGCTTAGAGGTTGGATGAAGGCCAAAGCATCCTTTTTCCTGCCAAAAGAAAAGTCAAAAGTTTGGCAGGAAAAACTATGGCAAGCAGGCTTTATGACAGCGCAACCTGCTGATCTGATGGCCGCTAAACTATTCTTTGCAACCGCTCTAGGTTTAATACCCATCGTTCTTACCATGCTTCTTAGTTTAGAAGTACTATACATGTTAAGATGGGTTATCACAGGAACATTAGTCGGTTATCTATTACCTGACTTAATTATTAAGAGGAATATAGTTGTAAGAAAATATAAGCTAGATAAAGAACTTCCTGACTCATTGGATTTATTGACGGTCAGCGTGGAGGCAGGTCTTGGTTTTGACTCAGCCCTAGTGCGTGTAGTGGATAAAAGCAATGGACATTTGGCACAAGAAATGGCGTACCTCCTGAGGGAACTCCAAGTGGGGCAACCGAGAAAAGAGGCTTGGCGTAATTTTGCGCAACGGACTGGCACGGAAAACATTAGAAATTTTGCGTCAGCAGTTATTCAGGCAGATCAGTTGGGCGTTGGGCTAGCAGGTGTGCTGCGCAGCCAGGGCGATCAAGTAAGGCAAAAGCGACGCCAGAGAATTGAGGAATTAGCAATGAAGGCACCAATTAAAATGTTAATACCCTTAATATTTTTTATATTTCCAACAATGTTTATAGTGCTTCTGGGACCAGCAGCAATTCAAATAATTAGAGTGCTGGGGCAGCAATGAAGTTTAGAAAAGATTCGCTTATGAATCTTACACAAAGGATCGTTATAGCTCAAAACGTTGCTACTGCTGATAGTTTTTTAAAGAGGCTGAAAGGCCTCTTGGGAAAAAAACATTTGCCGAAAAACAGTGCGCTGATTATTAAGCCTTGCAGCATGGTTCATACCATGTTTATGCGTTTTAATATTGATGTGCTTTTTTTGGATCAAGATAATTACGTCATTAAAAAGGTGTTGGATGTTAAACCAAATAAATTGTTTATTGGTGCCATCGGGGCATATAAAACTGTTGAATTACCAACTGGTACCATAGAAAAGACCAAGATACGTGTAGGTGATAAAATTAGTATGGGAAAGGGTGGTATAAATTGAGTGGGAAAAAGCAATTAACTAACAAAATGTTTTTCTTATCCGCTGGCAGCGTGACTTTTTTTATTGTCATTTGGGCTCTCTATTTTTATCTGAAGTTAGTACCTTTAGGCGTGGAAACACAGCATATGTTTTATCGGGAAATTCTGCCTGGGTTAGTTATACAAGGGTTTATTTTTGCCTTGTTGTTTAGGTTTATTTATATGCGAACCGTAGGAAAGCGGTTTGATGTTTTTCTAAACTACTTAAATGCATGTGTAGATGGGGATTTTTCCAATATTAGAGAAGATGAATTGGAAGGATTGGATGAGATATCTCAAGCAGGTCAAAGAGTTGAAGTGCTAACAAGATTTCTGAAAAATCTGGTGGGGATAGTTGAAGAAAAAGCAAAGCATTTTAAAACTATGACATTAAAGCTAATGAGCGGTGTCGGGCAGACGGAAGAAGGTATTTCAGAGGCAATAAGAGGACTTTCCGGATGTGATGGTAAGGCGGGTAATGTTAAAGTTCTGGCAGACCAAATCAGTACTCATTTTGACGAATGGGCAAATTGTCTTCGGCAAGAGCAATTTATCAAACTTTCTGATAACCTACCGCAATCCATGATGTACTATGCAAACAAAGGAACAGATTCAGCGACTGTAATAAAAGATAAACACAGGCTTTTCTCTTCTCTTTATAATGATATGGCTGTATTAATAGAAGAACTTGAGGAAAAAACCATAAATTATATATCTAGGGAACTGGATGAAGAAGAAGTATCTAAGATGTGTGACATTTTAATTGTTCTCCGCAGACAATTAGGTGAAGGAAACGAACTGACTGAACAAATTGTCCATAAGTCAGATGATGCAGTCCGCTTAGGGCAGAATACCGTAAAGGAGTTTGCTGAGTTTTATGATTTGATAGTACCAATACTAGATGATTTTAAAGTAATGAAAGGTATGCCCATAGAGATGGGGGATGAATTGGAGAATTTGAAACAAGGGCTTGATCAAGTAACCAAATGGTTGAAACCTTTGGAAAAATTATCTTTAAGAACTAATGTACAGCATTTACTGCAAGCGACGACCAATTTGGAAGGAGCGGTAGGGCAATTTGGCAGCAATAAAATGGCCATTTAAAGATTAAGGCCTGCAGATTTCTGCAGGCCTTAATCTAGTTGTTAAAGAAGGGAACCTAACCTAATCTCTGCCTAATTTCTTGCCAATTAATTGACCGACAAACAGGCCTTTAATAAAGGCCAAAGGATAGGCGAGAAAAGAGTACTTTTTCATTTTGTGCAGATTGTGTTTCATTTTAAACCACATTCAGCATCCCTCCTATTGATAGTATTTCAAATTTAAGTACTTTAATTCAAAAGGGATTAATGTTTGCTAATGGCTTCTGTAGGACAACCTTCCACTGCTTCAACAGCGTCGTCTTCGCTATCAGATGGAACTTCATCCACTATAGACACTGCTTTTCCATCTTCGTCCCAATCAAAAACTTCCGGGCATATATCGATACAGGCTCCACATTCAATACATTCATCCGGATCCACTTTTACTTTCAAATGAAAACACCTCCATTAATAATTTAATATCATTATGTACAGGCGCATAAGAAATAATACATTGTATGTGTTAGCTAAATTAGGGCAAAAATGTCTTTAGAGCCACAAGGTTAATATTTTGGATTGTATATGTGGAAATTACCTCACATATACTAATCTTGAAGAGAGGTGATAAATTTGAACCTAAATTTTCAAGTAGGTTCTGCCAGTCATTTTCCTACCCTGATGAAACGGATAAAGAGCTGTCCAAAAACGCTCATTCCTGATGGAGAAATAGACATAATTGAAGAGAATAAAGGAAAATATAAGTTTTTAACGTTAAATATTAGGGACGGTCACCCCGAGGAAGAAACAGGGGTTTTATTTATCTATAAACTATCCAAGCTAATAACCGAAGTTATCTTGGACAATTGGGAATTTCAGATAGTCTACCAAATAATTAAAGATCAGTATTATTATTTGAAAGAAGAAGAAAAAAATAAGGTATTGCTCAGAACTTTTAATCTGCTGGAAAATTGCCAGGACATATATAACAAGAATATTAGATTGCAGCGGGTTCTACGAAAAACACAGGAATATTTAGAGCAAAATAGCAGCATAAATCTGGAAGGATTTATTAATTTTCGATTGAAGGAATACCGAGATATTCTGGAAGAAGCAGTCGATCAGGCTGTTGATGAATTTATTATGGAAAGAGAATATGATGAATTCATTAGATTGCTTAGGTATTTTGTGGACATTCAGGATCCAAGGGTGGACACTGTTAATGTTCTATTAAAAAAAACAGGTGTTTTTGAACTATTTGATGGTAACCGCAAACCTATAGACAATGACTATCTGGAGGGTTTTATTCTAGAGTTTATAGATAACGAAATTAATTATGAAGATTTATTAATTAGTGCCTTGATTACTATTGCACCACGGCGGGTGGTTTTGCATTTTCCAGATAAACGTACTGTTCGGGATGCTATTAAAACTATCAAAAATGTCTTCGGGGACCGTGCAGAAGAATGTTCCGGGTGCGAATTTTGCAGCGAACATGGCCAACGCAACAACTGATGTTGGCCATTTTTTATTGCGCAAAAAATTGCATTAACGCAGGTATTTTGGTATATTCAGAAGGAGAAATGAGGTAGGCATATGTGGCCGGAATTTATAATAATACCTGTGATAGGTGCACTTATTGGCTGGCTGACCAATTATATAGCCATAAAACTAATCTTTCGTCCGTTTGTCCCCAAGCGTATTCCTTTTACTCCTTGGAGTATTCAGGGCCTAATACCTAAAAGACAAGATGAGATTGCCGTTAATGTGGGCAGGGTCGTTGAAAATGAGCTAATATCTATGGAAGAAATTATTGGTGAACTAAATAATCAATCGAGAAAAAAACATCTTGTTGAAGTTGTTAGTGATTTGCTAAAAGAGCGGGTCAACCAAAAAATGCCAGGTTTCGTACCGTATTCTGTAAAAAGTCTGGTAATTGCCTTAGTTGAGGATACGGTAAACAAAGAAGCGCCGATCTTATTTGAACAATTGACGGAAAGTATTTCTCAGGATCTTTTAAAAGAGGTAAAAGTAGATCACTTAGTCGAGGAAAAACTGCGAAACTTCGACCTGCTACAATTGGAACATTTAATTTTTAGTGTAGCGTCAAAAGAGTTAAAACATATTGAAGTGTTAGGTGCTATTCTCGGTTTTTTAATTGGCTTGGTGCAGGTAGGAGTATTTTATTATTGGGGCTAGTTTGACAAATGTGTCTGTATCAGCGTATAATTATTTGGACAAGTAAAGATTGACAAACCTATGAAGGGAAAGAGTAGGTTAAACAAGTTTTTAGAGAATAAGGACCTATGGCTGGGAGTCCTTTAAACCGCTGTTTGACAGAAAACCATCCCTGAGTGCTTTTCTGAATTTAGTAAAAGTAAGAAAGCCGATTGACCTCGTTACCGGTCAACTAAGATGAGATATTACCTTCTTAATTAGGGTGGAACCACGGCCTTATCGTCCCTTTGACGATAAGGCCTTTATTTATATTATTACGAGGAGGATTTAAAATGGCGATAATTAACGTTACTTTTCCTGATGGATCTAAAAAGGAATTTGCGGAAGGAACAAATATTAGGGAAGTTGCTAAGTCGATCAGCGGTAGATTGGCGAAAGAGGCCTTAGCGGCAGAGGTGAATGGAAAAATTGTTGATTTGAATTATCAATTAAAAGAGGATGCAGCAGTTAAGATATTTACCTTTCAAGATAATCAAGGTAAGCATGTATTCCGTCATAGCTCCGCGCACCTTTTAGCGGAAGCGGTGCTGAATCTGTTTCCTGATACTAAGTTAGGAATTGGACCGGCAATTGAGGATGGATTTTATTATGATTTTGATAGTGAACATACATTTACGCCGGAGGACTTGGAAAAAATTGAAGCGGAAATGATTCGCTTAGGAAAAGAAAAGCAGGAATTTACGCGTAAAGAGTTAGCAAAAGAAGAGGCAGTCGAGTATTTCAACGATAAAGACGAGGATTATAAGGTGGAGTTAATAAAAGATTTTCCCCCGGATGAAATAATCAGTACTTATACTCAAGGAAATTTTACGGATCTTTGTGCAGGCCCTCATATTCCAAATACCGGTTATATTAAGGCTGTGAAACTGCTAAGTTTAGCTGGAGCATATTGGCGGGGAAGCGAAAAGAACCCTCAACTTCAAAGAATTTACGGCACTAGTTTTGCGAAAAAATCTCAGTTGGAAGAGTATTTAGAGAAATTGGAAGAAGCTAAGAAAAGGGATCATAGGAAACTCGGCACTCAGCTAGGTTTGTTTACTTTAGTTGAAGAAGGACCAGGTTTCCCCATTTTTCTACCTAAAGGGATGGTGCTGCGCAATCTATTAGAGGATTACTGGCGTAAGGAACATGTTAAAGCCGGTTATTTGGAAATAAAAACTCCTATTATTCTAAACCGCGGCATGTGGGAACGTTCCGGCCATTGGGACCATTATCAAGAGAACATGTATTTTACTACTATAGATGAACAAGACTTTGCGATTAAACCAATGAACTGTCCAGGCGGAATGTTAGTTTATAGACAGGAGCAGCATAGCTATCGAGAACTGCCTCTGCGCACTGCTGAGCTGGGGTTGGTGCATCGACATGAAATGTCGGGTGCTCTTCACGGATTAATGCGGGTGAGAGCATTTACCCAGGATGACGCACATATTTTCATGCTGCCGGAACAAATCACCGATGAAATTAAAGGTGTAATTGATTTGGTGGATAAATTCTATAAAAAATTTGGATTTAGTTATCATGTAGAACTATCTACTAAGCCGGAAAAGGCAATGGGATCGGATGAAACATGGGAAAAAGCAACTGATGCTTTAGAGCTGGCGCTGAAGGAAAAAGAATTTGATTACGTTATAAATGAAGGTGATGGTGCATTCTACGGTCCCAAAATTGACTTTCATCTGGAAGACTGCTTAGGAAGAACCTGGCAATGTGGAACAATTCAATTAGATTTTCTGATGCCGGAGAAATTCGATTTAACTTATATTGGGGAAGATGGAAACAAACATCGCCCTGTCATGATTCATAGAGTGATATTTGGCAGTATTGAACGGTTTATTGGTATTTTAATTGAGCATTATGCCGGTGCGTTTCCGACTTGGCTAGCCCCTGTGCAGGCTAAAATTCTTTCCATTGCAGATCGAAATAACGAATATGCACACCGGTTAGCTAAGGAAATGTCCGAAAATGGATTGCGAGTTGAAGTGGATGATAGGAATGAAAAAATTGGCTATAAAATTCGCCAAGGACAGTTAGCTAAACTACCGTACATGCTAATAGTTGGAGACAAGGAAGAAAATGATAAGACAGTTGCAGTTAGAAAACGTAGTGAGGGAGATATTGGGGCGGTTTCAGTTGGGCAGTTCATAACGGACATGTTAGCTGAAATAGCTGGTGAGGCAAGATAAACGCAAGATAAACTATTTTTCTGAAAAGTTTTCCTCTATTGACTGAACTAAACGGCTGTGGTATAATTTTTTAGTGCATAAATAATAACAACAAAGTAGAAGCCATCCGCTTCTCACCTTATGACGCTGGTTTTAGTTGTTAATAAGGTCAATTATGAAATTAACGTTATTTCGCGGCGGATGGATTCATCCGTCGTTTTATTTTTGGTGTTTCTAAAAAAAAATGGAGGTGACACAACATTAGCAAGGAGTTAAGAATTAATGAGGATATTAGGGTAAAAGAAGTTCGCCTAATCGGAGCTGATGGGGAACAAATTGGCGTTATGCCTACTAAAGAAGCTATGCAAGCTGCAAGAGTTAAAGGCCAGGATTTGGTTGAAGTTGCGCCTCAAGCCCGCCCGCCAGTATGTCGTGTGATGGATTATGGTAAGTTTAGGTATCAACAAAGTAAGAAAGACCGAGAAGCAAGAAAAAATCAAAGAATAATCAATGTAAAAGAAGTTAAATTTCGTCTTAACATCGAAGAACATGATTTTCAAACAAAAGCACGAAATGCTGAGAAGTTTTTAACAGGTGGAGATAAGGTAAAGGTTACTATTATGTTCCGTGGCAGGGAAATTACTCATTCTGACTTAGGTAAAAATATTTGTAACAAATTAGCTGAGCAGCTAACAGATATATCTACAGTTGAAAAGAGACCTAAAGTTGAAGGAAGAAATATGATTATGATTTTAGCTCCTAAAGAGATAAAATAAGCAGAAGCAGAGAGGAGGATTTTTGTGCCTAAAATGAAAAGTCACCGTGGTGCTGCTAAAAGATTTAAGAAAACAGCTACCGGTAAAGTTAAGTACAAAAAAGCTTTCAAAAGTCACATTTTAGGAAAGAAAACGACAAAAAGGAAACGTCAACTAAGAAAGTCTGGCTTACTGGGTCCGGCTGACCTGAAAAGAATAAAAGCAGTGTTACCTAAATAAAGGAGGAATAAGTCATGGCACGCGTCAAAAGAGGTGTTACCGCTCGCAAGCGCCATAAGAAGGTCTTGAAGCTGGCTAAAGGCTACTTTGGAATGAAATCTAAGATTTTCAGACCTGCTAACCAAGCGGTAATGAGATCTTTATCATATGCTTATGCCCACCGCAAAAAGCGTAAGGGCGATTTTCGCAAACTTTGGATTGCACGCATCAACGCTGCAGCAAGAATGAATGGTTTATCTTACAGTCGTTTCATCAATGGCCTAAAGCAGGCGGATGTTGAAATAAATCGTAAGATCCTTGCTGAGTTAGCTATTAGTGACCAAGAGGCGTTTGCAGATTTAGTAGCAGTAGCTAAAGAAAGTCTATAATAATAAACTAAATTTAATAACGGCAAGAAGCTAGTATCTAAAAAGATAACACTAGCTTCTTTTTTGTTATCAAAAATTTGCTGACCCTATAATTGAAAAGCTCTGTTGCGTATTCTATCATAAATATTTTATAATATAACAAAGGGTCAGCTTGAAACAATTTGCAGCGACTATTATTAGAGGAGTATATCTATGGAAAAAATATTTTCCTTATCCAACAATAGACTTAAGGAAATCCGTGCATTAAGTAAAAGAAAATATAGACAGAAAAATGGTTTGTTTGTAGTGGAAGGCCAACGTATGGTGGAAGATGCTATAGAATTTGGTCAGGTCCGAGTAATTGTCATGTCAGATAGTTACACCAGTGCACACAGTGATATGCTGCAATTTGAAACATCTGAAATACAATTATTGGAAGTACCAGAAAAACTGTTCGCAGCACTCACAGATACGGAAACGCCTCAGGGGATACTTGCTGTGGTTAAGAAAAAACAGACGGAAGTAATCTTAAACAGTGGGAATGTGGTTATTGCTGATGGGATTCAGGATCCGGGTAATATGGGAACACTAATCCGAACGGCTGTGGCATCTGGCTGCTGCGCGGTGATGACCACAGAAGGAACGGTTGATGTTTATAACCCTAAAGTACTTAGATCTACCATGGGCGCCATATTTAATATTCCAGTGATAGACAGTTGGACATTTGCTCAAATAATGACACGACTGAAGGAACAAGGTATTAAAGTGTTGGTAGCAGATGTTGGGGCTGAAGAGGCCTATTATGACGTTGATTTGACTGAACTCTTTGCTTTAGTAGTAGGCAATGAAAATCAGGGGCCGAGAGAGGAAACTATAGCGGTAGCTGATAAACTTATAAATATACCAATGATAGGCAAAATTGACTCCTTAAATGCAGCAGTAGCAGGCAGTATTGTCTTGTATGAAGCATTAAGACAAAGAAACAAAGAGAGAAACAAAGAGGGTCAGGCTTGAATAATTCACTAATTACTGATTAGGCTTGCTTTGCTTGCCAATGACGAAAGGCTTATGGTATAATTTTAACAGGTAGAAGTCAGCCTATGAAAGGTTGTGAATGTATGCTACCACCTGCAGAATTTTTTTGGCGGGTATTCGAGCTAACTGGATCAATCAAGGCTTACATGATGTACCGTAAGCTTATTATTCAATAATCCGATTTAACATACTTGTTTAAACTAGCTATGATTAGGAAGAGTAATTAACCATGTTCCTTTGAAGGGAATAAAAGCCATTGACTGGGAGCTTTTTAAGGATGGGTTAACGAAGTTCCCCTATGAGCTGCCCATTGAACGCGGAATAATAGTTACTAGATGGGCCGGAACTTTCGCCGTTATTAGAAAGATGGTATCGTAGTAAATACCGAAAAGAGAACGCAGTAGGTTAATTAGGGTGGTACCGCGGAAGAAACGCTTTCGTCCCTTTGGATGAAGGCTTTTTTTTGTAATAAATTGCGGGATTGAAAAGGTGCCTATTAATTAAATTTGGAGGTTGGGAAAATGCGAGACAAGTTGCAGGAAATCAAAGCAACGGCTTTGGATGAGTTATCGAAAGCTGTTAACCTGGATCAACTGGAAAGCCTTCGTATTAAGTATTTTGGCAAAAAAGGCGAGTTGACGCAGGTATTGCGGGGGATGGGGAAATTAAGCCCTGAAGAAAGGCCCCTAATTGGGCAATTGGCTAATCAAATTCGTGATCAAATTGAAGAGCAGCTGCAAGTTAAACGCCAGGATCTGGAAAAAGTTGTTCAAACAAAAAGACTGGAAGAGGAACGGATAGATATCACGTTACCTGGGCGGGATTTTAATTTAGGAACTAGGCATCCTCTGTATCAAATCTTGGACGAAATCATAGACATATTTAGAGGTCTAGGTTTTTCTGTAGTTGAAGGGCCGGAAATAGAGTTGGATTATTACAATTTTGAAGCATTAAATTTACCAAAAGATCATCCAGCCCGTGACATGCAAGATTCATTTTACATAACGGAAGAAGTATTATTGCGTACCCATACGTCGCCAGTACAGATTAGGACTATGGAGCGAAAAAATTCTCAGTTGCCCATTAGAATCATAGCTCCGGGGAAAGTTTACCGTCGAGATGATGACGCCACCCACTCCCCTATGTTTCATCAAGTAGAAGGTCTGTTGGTAGACAAGCACGTTACATTCGGGGATTTAAAGGGGACTCTCTTAACATTCGCAAGGCAAATATTTGGTCAAGATCGCAAGATACGGCTTCGCCCAAGTTATTTTCCTTTTACTGAGCCTAGTGCAGAAGTAGATGTATCCTGTATTAACTGCGGCGGCAGCGGCTGTCGCGTCTGCTCTCACACAGGGTGGTTAGAAATTCTTGGTTCCGGTCTGGTACACCCTAGGGTTTTGGAAATGGCAGGCTATGATCCTGAAGAGGTGAGCGGTTTTGCTTTTGGAATGGGTGTAGAACGAATTACCATGTTAAAATACGGCATAGACGATTTAAGGCTATTGTTTGATAATGATTTGCGCTTTTTGCAGCAGTTTTAGGAGGGAACTAATATGCGGGTTTCATATAATTGGTTGAAAGAATATGTTGAATTGGACATATCACCCCAGGAACTAGCTCATAAGTTGACTATGGCTGGTATTGAGGTAGATAGTGTTGAGTACTTAGGGGAAGGTATCGATAATGTAGTAATAGGTCAAATCATTGACGTTGTTGATCACCCCAATGCAGATAAGTTAGTCATTTGTAAGGTAGATATTGGCACAGATGTACTTCAAATAGTCACTGGTGCACCGAACGTAGTTAAGGATGGAAAAGTCGCTGTAGCAATAATAGGATGTCATTTACCAAATGGTGTCAAAATTAAGAAAGCCAAGCTAAGAGGCGAAGTGTCCCAAGGGATGATGTGTTCTGCTCAAGAACTGGGATTAGACCCTAAAAACTTTTCTGAGGAGCAGCAAACAGGCATTATTATTTTTCAAAATGATGCAGCGGTAGTAGGAGATGATGTAAAGAAAACATTGGGATTAGATAACTATGTATTGGAATTAGGCCTAACTCCCAATAGAGCTGACTGTATGAGTATGGTGAACGTTGCTAAGGAAATTGCTGCCTTAACCGGAGGGGAATTTAGACTGCCCAGTATGGCGATTGAGGAAACTGAGGGTCAATCGGTAAGCCGGTTAGCAGATGTACAAATCGTAGAAGAGGATCTCTGTCACCGTTATGTAGCTCGGGTAATAAGAAATATCAGCATCGGACCGTCTCCTTTGTGGATGCAACAGCATCTTAAAGCGTCAGGGGTGCGTCCAATAAATAATGTCGTGGATGTCACTAATTTTATCATGATGGAATTGGGTCAACCGCTCCATGCTTTTGATTATGATAAACTGGCTGACAATAGAATAGTTGTCAGAAAGTCGGTTCAAGGGGAGAAGATAACAACTATAGATGAGGAAGAACGAGAGTTGGATAAAGATACGTTAGTAATAGCAGATGCTGAGAAAGCTGTGGCTATTGCAGGAGTAATGGGCGGTTTTGACAGTGAGGTGACGGAGGAAACTACAAACATTCTGTTAGAGTCTGCTTACTTTCAAGGAGAATCTATTAGACGAACTGCAAAAAAAGTCGGACTTCGATCGGAGTCTTCTGCCAGGTTTGAAAAGGGAATAGATAAAGCGCAGAGCGCAGCTGCAGCGGACAGAGCAGCCCAATTAATTGCCGAGTTGGGTGGCGGGCAGGTGGCACCAGGTGTTATTGATGTTTACCCTAAACCTTGGGAACAACCTGTAATTACTATGCGAAGTGAGCGGGTAAATAAATTATTAGGCACGAGTATCTCATGTGACGATATGAAAGTATTATTAAGAAGGCTCTGGATGGAAGTGGAGGAAGTTGAGACGGGAGTTCTTAAAGCAAAAGTTCCTTCATATAGAAATGATTTAACCTCAGAAATAGACTTGGTTGAGGAAATAGCACGGCTTTACGGGTATGGGAACATTGACACCACCATGCCTAAAGGAGAACCGTCTGCTGAACCCATAACACCTGAGGAAATACTTAAGACTAAGGTTACTAAAGGTTTGATAAGTTGCGGGTTAAACGAGATGATAAGTTATAGTTTCATTAGTCCAAAGGCAATGGATAAGCTCTTGGTTACGGAAGGACACCCATGGCGCACCTATGTCGAAATTCAAAATCCCCTGACGGAAGAGCAAGGCGTTATGCGCACTTCTCTTTTACCCGGATTATTAGAAACTGCTGCAAAAAATTTCAAGCGGCGTCAACTTAATCTGCAGTTTTTTGAAATTGGCAGGGTATTCTTACTCTCAGAAGACCGCTTGCCGGATGAAAGAGTAAAAATTGGGGCAATAGTTTCCGGTGAACAATTTAATGGGTGGGTTCAGAAATCGACACCGTTGGATTTCTTTCATTTGAAAGGTATAGTCGAAAGTCTACTGCAGCAATTGGATGTGGAAGACGTAGAGTTTAAAGCTGCAGCAGTGCCAGAGGACTATCCTTCCCTGCATCCGGGGCGTGCGGCAGAAGTTATCTTAAGCGGTGAGTGCATTGGTTATATTGGTGAAGTTCATCCCCAGGCCTTAAGCAATGTGGGTTTACAGCAACGGGCAACTGTCATGGAGCTGGATGGAAGACTATTATTAGAACATGTTAATTTGGTACCAAGCTATGTGAATTTACCTAAATTTCCTGTTGTTAGTCGTGATTTGGCGATTGTTGTAGAGGACGCTGTATCGGCTGACGCTATTGATGAATTAATTCGAGAAGTGGGCGGTGAATTGTTAAAAGGGATCACATTGTTTGACGTTTATAAGGGAACGCAGATTTCGGAAGGTTATCGAAGTCTAGCTTATTCTATGACTTATCAGGCCTTGGATAGAACTTTGACTGATGATGAAGTATCCCAACTACATGATAAAATACAGGATAGTTTATTGGAAAAATTCCGGGCAAAAGTTCGATAAAAGCAGGAATTTGTCGCCTGATGGTTAAAATAGTAATTTAGGTAACTAGTATGTGCGGAGGAAATAATATGCCTGAAAATGGAAAGAACCGGGTAACAGTTAATATTCTTGGTCAGAATTATGTGGTGCGTGGAACAGAGCCAGCGGATTACATTCAAAGTTTAGCTGTCAAGGTTGACGAGAAAATGCGGCAACTGAGCCAAGATTCGACGTTAAGCACCACCCAAGCAGCTATTCTTATTGCGCTTAACTTTGCGGACGAGTGTGAGAAATTAAGAAAGCAGCATCAGGAACTGGCTAAACTACTAGAAGAAGAATGGGAATAGATAGGCGCTTTAAAGCGCCTATTTTTCTTAGCACTATCAGAAAGTATAACTTTCTGATTAGCATAAATGCAACTAAGGCTTCGCCGTCGTCTAAAGACTTGGCGTAAGCCAAGTTTTCTTAATCTTTTCTAGAGGATAGTTCTTTTAGTAATGAGACAAATTAAATACTATAACGGAAACGAAATGATCAGGGTTGGAAAAGAAAGGATTGACAATTGTGACGAATTTGGAGGTCGCTTGGGTGTTAGCGGACATAGCAGCTTTACTAGAGATAAAGCAGGAAAGCGTTTTTAAAATAAGGGCTTATCGTAAAGCCAGCCGGACAATCCAGAAGCTGCCCGAAGACATTTTAAAAGTGTATCAGGAGAATAGACTTAAGGAAATACCCGGGATTGGGAAGAATATCTCGGCTAAGGTTGCAGAGCTTCTGGAAACAGGCAGCAGTGTTTACTATGCTAATTTAAAAGAAGAAACACCAGAAATACTAATAGAGATGGTGCGTATTCCAGCTATAGGGATCAAATCAGCTCGTGCGATTTATGACAATTTTCAGCCAGAAACTCTAGATGATTTGGCCCAATTAGCTAAGAAACGCAGAATTAGAAATTTGCCCGGTATGGGAGCAAAAACTGAAATAGCAATTATTCGGGGTATAGAATTATTGCGAAGAGGGAGTGGGGCGACTCCTTTGGGGGTGGCAAAACCGCTAGCGGAAGAAATAGCCACCTTCCTAAATTCAATGCCTGAGGTAATTTCAGTAGACGTCGCCGGAAGTGTGCGAAGAGGGAAGGATGAAGTTGGGGATATAGATTTGGTATTAGCTACTGACTATCCGAAAAAAGTGGGAGAAACGTTTACAAAATATCCCCAGGTAAAAGAAGTGTTGGCTGAAGGTGAAACCAAAGTGAGCGTGCGTACTTGGTTAGGCTCACAGGTGGATTTGCGTTTGGTGACAAAAGATCAGTTCATTACTACTTTGCATCATTTTACCGGGTCTAAGGAGCATAACGTGCGCCTGCGGCAATTGGCGAAAGAAAAGGATATTAAGATTAATGAGTATGGCATCCTTCACGGCGAGGACAGATTGATGGTTAAGAGTGAACAAGATATCTACAAGACATTAGGACTCCAGTATGTACCACCTGAATTAAGGGAAGACCAGGGTGAGGTGGAGGCAGCTCAGGAAAATTTAATCCCAGAATTGGTGCAGCTCTCTGATATTAAAGGTGACCTGCATTTGCATACTGATTGGAGTGATGGAGTAAATACAATTAAAGAGGTTGCATTGGCGGCAAGGGAACTGGGCTATCAGTACATTGCTATAACGGACCATTCCCGGTCATTAAAAATTGCTGGGGGATTGAGTATAGAAATATTACGAAAACAGCACAAAGAGATTGCTGCTCTCAATGAAGAATTGGCACCATTTAGAGTGTTTACTGGAGTTGAAGCGGATATTTTAGCCGATGGAACCTTAGATTATCCCGATAATATACTGAAAGAGTTAGACTTGGTAATAGCTTCAATTCATAGTAATTTCCGGATGGATAAAAAGGTCATGACCCAACGCATTATTAAGGCAATTTCTAACCCTTGGGTGCATTTCTTTGCCCACCCGACGGGCAGACTGATCGGTAGGAGGCCAGGGTATGAAGTAGATATTGTAAAGGTTATGCAGGCAGCTTGTGATTACGGGAAGGCTCTGGAAATAAATTCATCCCCTGATAGATTGGATTTAAGGGATGAACACGTTTTTCAGGCAAAAGAAAGAGGCATTCCCATAGCAATTAATACTGATGCCCATGATATTATCCGGCTGCCTGAAATGCTTTATGGCATAATAACTGCCCGCCGGGGTTGGCTGGTGGCAAATGATATTATTAATACTTGGCCATTGGATAGAATAATTAAATGGCTTAAGTGACAGTAAATATAATCAGTTTTATAATTCCAGACAAGACAAATAGGGGATTTTTTGGCCAGCTGCAAGAGGATTCTTTCCGGAAATATGGAATAACTAATGTGGGAATTAAGGGGTGGCGACTTGGCAGCTAATAAATTGTCCGGTGATTTTTATGAACGCCCTGTGGTTGTTGTCGCAAAGGAATTATTAGGCAGAGAGCTTATTTTTAATTCGCCCCAAGGTACTACCTCGGGGATCATTGTAGAAACTGAGGCTTATCTAGGGCCAGGCGATGCGGCCAGTCATTCGACACGGGGAAAAACAAAACGTAATGCTACTATGTTTGGGTCTGCCGGCAGGGCTTATGTCTACTTGATCTATGGGGTCCATTACTGCTTTAACATAACAACTGATAAGAAGACTGTTCCGTCTGCGGTACTTATTAGGGCTTTGGAACCTAGACAAGGCATTCAAATCATGAAACAACGTCGACATAAAGAAAAACTGGTAGAATTGTGCAGCGGTCCAGGGAAACTTGCCCAGGCTATGGGCTTTGATCTAAGCCTAGATGGTGCGAGCATGTTGGGAACATCATTATTAGTGACAGAGGATAATGGGCTATCCTCGGAAATTGTAGCAACTACGAGGATAGGTATTACTAGAGATGCAGATTTACCACTACGTTTCTACATAGCAAACAATAGATACATATCTACTTATAAGGGGATACGCCATGGGAATTATATTAATATTCATTGATGGGTTTGGTCTGAGTGAGCCGGTAACCACCAATCCCTATTTTTTTGCGGCTACCCCTTGTTTAGACAATTTATTAGAAGGGCATCATTTTTACGCCAGCAGCATGCCGTTATTTTCCAATGCAGTTACTGCCAAGGCTGTGGATGCAAAACTGGGGGTAGAAGGAATTCCCCAGAGTGCAACTGGGCAGACCGCAATATGGACGGGGATTAATGCTCAAAAAAGACTAGGATATCATCTGCACGGTTTGCCTAACTCACAATTAAAAAGCATTATAATCGAACATAATATTTATAGGCGATTAAAAGCACTTGGAAAGTCGGTGATTTTTGCAAATGCCTACCGCCCCAGCTTTTTTTCGAGTAATCATAGCTACGTTTCTGTATCAACGTTTGCGGCCATTAGTGCAGGTTTATGTTTATGTACAGTTGATGATCTTAAAATGGGAACTGCGGTTTATCAGGATATTACCAATAAAGCACTGCAAAGGATGGGTGAAGATGTGCCATTAGTACCGCCTGTATCTGCCGGAAAGAATTTGGGGCAGATTAGCAAGCAATTTGACCTTACAGTTTTCGAATTCTTTCAGAGCGATATTGTCGGTCATAAACGTGATTTTATAAAAGCACTTGAAATATGGACTTTATTGGACGAATTTCTTGGAGGTCTTCTGACTAATATAAATTTGGCTGAAGATTTGGTTATAATAATCAGTGATCATGGAAATATGGAAGATTTGAGTCATAGCAGACATACTTCCAATTTAGTCCCGTTAGTGGGCATAGGCTATGGACATCGGGCGTTGAGAGATGTTTCAAACATTTGTGAAATAACGCCACTAATAGAAGAAATGCATAGGAGGAATGATTTTCATGAAATTAAAGGAGATTTATCAGCAAGCCGTTGAGATTGGGATTAAAGCAGATTTTAGAAGCGAAGAAGCTATTAAGAAATTACTGGCTAAACAGGAAGAGAAGTATCAGAAACTAAAAGATGACGAAAAAGAGGAGTTCGATGTTGAAACGCTGACCAATCCCTACAGTGATACCCGAATTTTATACGGTGATGGAGAAAGAGAAATAAAGACTATTTTATGTGGCATAGATATGGAAGTTGGAGAAGTTCTTTTAGCAGATCGCTTAAAAGAAAAAGGGAAAAAGATTGACTTAGTTTTAGCCCATCATCCGGAAGGAAAGGCATTGGCTGCTTTGTATGATGTGATGCATTTACAGGAAGACATTCTCAATTTATTAGGTGTGCCTATCAATGTTGCTGAAGGAATCCTAAGTAGTAGAATTAGTGAAGTTCAACGCGGGTTGATGCCGTTAAACCATAATCGTGCAATCGACACAGCGAAGACCCTTGATATCCCCATGGCCTGTATTCACACCCCAGCGGACAACCTGGTAACCAAATTTTTAGATGATTTATTTAATGAACGTAATCCGGAGACAGTTGGAGATGTTGTTTCTATCATCAAGGAAATACCTGAGTATAAACAGGCTGTTAAGGATAAATCAGGGCCTGCTGTAGTTGTCGGAAGTAAGGATAAGCGGGCAGGTAAGGTTTTTGTAGATATGACTGGTGGAACCGGCGGCTCCGAAGATGCTTATGAAAAGTTAGCCCAGGCCGGCGTGGGTACTATCGTTACCATGCACATCGGTGAAAAGCACCGTAAAGAGGCGGAAAAGAACCATATTAACGTAGTTATTGCAGGTCATATTGCTAGCGATTCTTTGGGAATGAACTTACTGTTGGGCAGATTCACCACTCAAGGTGTAGAAATAATACCATGTTCAGGACTAACAAGAGTAGAAAGAAATTAGTGGTTTAAATGGTTGAAGGTTAGGCAGTATATTTAGGACGTGCCTTATGGCACGTCATTTTCATAGATATCAGTCGTAACTGGAAAGGAAGGTTAATGGATGCAACCTGAGTTATTGGCACCGGCCGGATCGCTTGAAGCGTTAAAAGCAGCAGTAGAGAACGGAGCAGATGCAGTTTACATGGGTGGAAAAGAGTTTAGCGCTAGGGCTTATGCAGCAAACTTTGAAAGAGAAGAGATGGAAGAAGCTGTAAAATTTGCTCATGCAAGAGGCGTAAAGATTTACATTACAGTTAATACATTATTAAATGATGTTGAAATTGAGGACGCGCTAAAATACATGCACTGGCTTTATAATATCGGTATTGATGCCGTAATAATTCAGGACCTGGGCTTACTGTTATTAAGTAATGAAGTACTGCCTGAACTTGAGCTGCATGCTAGTACTCAAATGACGCTGCACAATTCATCCGGTGTAGCATTGGCGAAGCAGTCAGGTATAGACAGGGCAGTTCTGGCTAGAGAAGTCTCTATAAAAGAAACTAAAGAGATTATTGCAGAGACAAACGTGGAAATAGAAACTTTTATTCACGGTGCATTGTGTATTAGTTATTCGGGACAGTGTCTCATGAGCAGTATGATTGGCGGCCGAAGTGGAAACAGAGGAAGATGCGCGCAGCCATGCAGAATGAAATATCAACTGGTGAACGAGGACGGTGAATTAATTCAAGTCGATGTTGATGGAGAACATCTGCTTAGTCCTAAAGATCTTAAATCTATAGAACTGCTTCCTCAATTAGTGGACGCGGGGATTGCTGCTTTTAAGTTGGAAGGGCGGATGAAACGCCCGGAATATGTTGCCGTGGTAGTAAAAAACTATCGAGCCGCACTGGACCGGGCAATGAAAGAATCTCAGAACGAATTTTATATTTCAGAAGAAGAAGAAAGGCAGCTGGCACAGGCATTTAATAGAGATTTTACTACAGGCCATCTAGAGAAAAATCCTGGCAGCGATTTAATGAGTTACTCCAGGCCGAATAATCGCGGTCTATTTCTCGGTAGAATTAAAGAGATAAAGGGAAAGAGAGCTTTGGTGAAGCTGGAAATACCTTTATCAGTAGGTGACGGAGTCGAAATCTGGGTCTCCAGTGGGAGATTAGGCACAAGAATCGGTGAGATAATACGGGAAGGAAAGAAGATTCAGACTGGGGCACCTGGTGAACTGGTTCTATTAGAATTACCTAAAGTAAGGCGTGGGGACAGGGTGTTTAAGACATCTGACGCCCAGTTGATGGAACAGGCAAAAAAGTCCTACACTTCTCCCAAGGAAGAACGAGTGACCGGTATTTCATTTAAAGTGACTGGGGCAATAGGTAAACCATTAAGGTTGACTGCTGTTACGGGACACGGTGGCCAAGCAACAGTGTTTGGCACATTTATTGGTGAAACTGCTAGGTCAAGACCCATAACAAAAGAAGTGCTGGAAAAGCAACTGGTGCGGCTGGGAAATACTCCATATGTTCTGGACGAATTGTCGACGGAAATGGAACAAGGGGTTATGTACCCTATAAGTGAGATTAACGAACTGAGGCGTCAAGTGGTTGAACGATTGATGGCTGAAAGACAAAAAAAATCGGCCAATACCCGTGTCCAAGAAGTAATTTTTAATGGCAGGCTTGAAACATTCTATCAGGAATTTGAAAAGTCAATAAAACAGCCAACTAAGTTGAAACCGGGATTGGCTGTGCAAGTTGGTTCATTTGCTGCTGCGAAAGCTGCATTGAATGCCGGTGCCGACAGGATAATTATTGGTGGAGAGCGTTATAACAGGCATGCGGAATTCACACTTCAATCACAGCAGAGAATTACTACAATGGCAAGGGAAGCGGACTGCTCAGTTTTCATTGCGCTGCCGCGAATCTGGTTGGAAAGGCAAAAAAAACAAGTCAGAGACTATTTATCAGTGGTAAAAGAATGGAAGCCGGATGGAATCTTAGCAGGTAATATAGGCAGCATTGGCTTAATCAAAGAATTAACTCCGGACATAAAGATGGCTGTAGATTATACTCTGAACGCGTTTAATAGTCTGGCAATCAAGCAGTTGATTAACTGGGGTGCAGATCATGTGACTCTTTCTCCAGAATTAACTTTCGAACAAATAGCTGAGCTTAAATTACATTCAAATAGTGAGTGCATTGCTCATGGGCGGATTCCTTTGATGCTTTCGGAGCACTGTCTGCAGGGTGCCTTAACAGGGGGGAGGACTGAAAGTCGTGCCTGCAGCAGGTCGTGTAAGAAACAAGCAGTTGGGTTAAAGGACAGGATTAACATGATCTTTCCTGTAGAAACTGACGAGTACTGCAGAATGCATATTTTTAACGCAAAAGAGTTGTGTCTGATTGATGACCTTGACAAATTTAAGGCTATGGATGTTAAATGGTTGCGCATATTAGTAAAAGAAAAGGACGAGAATCAAGTAGCAAGAATTGTAGACAGTTACAGAAAAGTGATGGATGGCAAGCTGAGTGTTGAACATGCGAAAGCTCTGCTTGAAGGAATAAGCACCCAGGGTTATACAAAAGGACATTATTATAGGGGTGTGCTATAATGTAACGAGCGGTATTTAAGAGCTGTTCTGGTAAACCAAGGACATAAGATTTTGGGGTTATTAAGGGTGAAAAGGTTTGAATAAACAATCATTGACGAAGTTGGAATTAAATAAGGTTTTAGACAGATTATCAAGACATTGTGCTACTAATTTTGGTAAGGAACAAGCATTAAAGATAATGCCTGTCTCTGACGAGAAACTAGTTGCTATTAGGATGGCTGAGACTTCGGAAGCGCGTCAGGTGCTTCGGGTTAAAGGCATACCGCCTTTTGGCGGGATAAAAGATATTAGACAAAGTCTTCATCGTAGTGATAAGGGTGCACTGCTCTTATCATCGGAATTATTGGATATTAGTGAATTCCTTAGGGGGAGCAAGCGTCTGAAGCAATTCCTTTTGCGAGTGGAGGCAGATATTCCCCAGATTAAAGAACACGCTCAGTTAATTACTATTTTACCAACATTACAACGAGTGTTAGAAAAGTCTATTACGGATGAGGGAGAGGTAGCTGATAGAGCTTCAGAAAAACTATACAGCTTACGTCAAAAGATTAAATCCCTACAGGTTAGAGTTAAAGAAAAACTTAACTCCATAATTCGATCTACTGAGACGCAAAAACTTTTGCAGGATCCTATTGTTACTATTCGCAGCGGAAGATATGTAGTCCCCGTCAAACAGGAATACAGACCTAGATTTCCCGGACTGGTTCATGATCAATCGGCAAGTGGTGCGACACTATTCATAGAACCCATGGCGGTAGTAGAAATGAATAATGACCTGAGACAGCAGGAAGCGGCGGAAAAGAAAGAGGTAGAAGCTATTCTGCGGCGCTTGACTGACCAAGTGAAAGCTTATTTGATGGAGTTAGTGTCTTCCACTGATGCAGCAGCACGCTTGGATGTGATTTTTGCTAAAGGTAGACTCAGTGAGGTAATGGATGCCGGGGCTCCTGCGATTAATCATAGGGGGAACGTTAGTCTTATTTCTGCGCGGCATCCGCTGATTGAAGGACATGTAGTTCCTATTAGTGTTTATCTCGGTAGGGATTTTCATACGTTGTTAATTACCGGGCCAAATACCGGGGGTAAAACCGTTACACTAAAAACTGTAGGATTATTAGTTCTAATGGCCCAGTGCGGCTTGCATTTGCCTGCGGAAGAAGGAACAGAAGTATCAATTTTTAAGAAAGTTTTTGCTGATATAGGTGATGAACAAAGCATTGAGCAGTCTCTCAGTACGTTTTCTTCCCATATGACCAATATTATAAATATAGTTCAGCAGGTAGATTCTCAAACATTAGTTTTATTAGATGAAGTGGGGGCCGGGACCGACCCGACCGAAGGTGCTGCTCTAGCCATGGGGGTTTTAGAATACCTGCATAGATATGGGGCAACTACCATTGCCACTACTCACTACAGCGAGTTGAAGGCCTATGCTTACAGCACAGAGGGGATAGAAAATGCTTCGGTGGAATTTGATGTCGCTACTTTAAGACCTACTTATCGGTTGATGATTGGAGTTCCGGGAGGTAGTAATGCGTTTGAGATTGCGTCAAGATTAGGCCTGCCTTCAGAAATAGTGAACCGATCCAGGGAGTTTCTATCCAGTGAACAGGTGAAAGTGTCTGATCTAATTCAGAGTTTAGAGGAAAACCAACGGATTAGTACTCATGAGCGCGAAAAAGCTGAGAGTCTGCGGGATCAACTGACGGAAGAACGTATGCGTTTAGAAGAAGAGGGCATTAAATTAGAGAACAAACAGGCCGAGATATTGCGTAAGGCGCTTGCGGAAGCGGAGATGCTTGTGAGAGAAGCTCGCCGTGAGGCTGAACATTTAATTCGTGAGATGAGACAGCAGTTTAGCAAACAGCTTGATAAGTCCCATATGGAAGCAGCAGAGACGGCTAAAACCAAGCTATTTGAAAAGGAAAAAATATTAGAAAAAGAACAGAAGAAATATCAGGAAAAATTGCCTGGTAAGGCACCGCAGAGTTTTAAACCGGGTATGGAAGTGTTTATTCCTACACTGAACCAAAAAGGTTACGTTCTTGAAGCGGCTGACGGTCAGGATGAAGTGCTAATACAGGCAGGTATTATGAAAATCAAGGTAAAAAAAGCAGAGTTGAGACCTGTAAAAGAAAATATTAATCAGGAGACCCAAAAAACCGGAATTGGTAAGTTGGTTTCCGCTAAGACAAGTACAATTTCTCCGGAATTGGACCTGCGAGGTGTTACTGTAGAGGAGGCACTAGACCAAACGGGAAAATATTTAGATGACGCTGTACTGGCGGGCCTTAATCAGGTGAGAATAATCCATGGAAAGGGAACCGGTGCGTTGCGTAGTGCAGTAAGAGAATTACTTGGCGGTCATCCTCAAGTAAAGGAGTTCTTTTTAGCGGATAGCAGGCAAGGAGGAAGCGGTGCCACAGAAGTTAAATTAGGTTAATACAGAACTAGCCATGAGCTAGTTCTTTTTTGTTGTTCTGGAAATACGGGTATGGGGACTTCTCTTAAGGTTGTGGTAGGGGCTTAAATAACATATATATTCTATTTTCTATAATTACCAAAGACGAATTAACAGGTTTATGGGATAAAATGGCGAACTACTATGTGAAGAAATACACATTAGCTGAAATTAGAGGCTAGCTAAACCGGCTCAAGCATTTTCCATGTTGTGAATTAAATCACCTTAGGTAGTTTGGGGGTTAAAGTATGGGCAACAGGCTTAGTTTTAAACTGATGGGTTATCTCACCCTAATTATTGTAATTATTATGGCTGTCAGTTTTAGCTGGGATGTTCGGGAACAAAATAAGCAGATAAGAGAGGAACTGTTGGAAAAGGCTCAACTAATCACCTCTCAATTTCTTTCAATGCGTCATTTTATTGCTGAAAATCAAAACAGAATCAATTACGATACTGACGGGCATTTTGAGTTTAAACATTTAAACCCTGCAGCAGTAGGCGGTGGAGTAGCAGAAATATTTAATGAGAAATCATCATATAAAATAAAGCAGACGCGTATCGATTTTAGAGATGTCAAAAACGCCCCTGATGAATTTGAAAAAGAAGTCTTAAATAAATTTGCCACAGAGAAAGATCTGACCGAATATTGGCAAGAGACAACACTTAATGGACAAAGAGTATTTCGTTATTTGTACCCATTGGAAATTAAAACAGAGTGCATTGATTGTCATGGTGAACCAAAAGGAAAAATTGACATATCAGGGTATCAGAAGGAAGGATATAAACTAGGAGATTTTGGCGGCGCAATAAGTGTTGTGCTGCCTATGAACAGATTTTTAGCTAATTTACAAAATAATATCTACAGAGATTTAGGCTTCATGCTTCTTCTAATCGGGCTTACCCTTGGTGCCATATATTTCATTATGGCAAGGATGGTTACTAATCCCTTAACACAGTTGCGTGACCAAACAAAACGATTTGGGCAGGGAAATTTAGAGGTAAATACCGAGCAGATTAATGCTCAAGGGGAAATCAAAGATCTAACTAAAGAATTTCAGAATATGGCGGGGCAGCTTAATGAACTATATAAAAATTTGGAACAACGGGTTGCCATGCGTACCAAAGAGCTTGCGGCAGCAAACAAACAACTTGAGGATCACCATGATAGGCTTGAACTAATTAATGCAGAACTGGAACGTTCGAACAAGATGAAGTCACAATTTTTAGCGACTATGACTCATGAATTGAGAACACCCTTAACAGCGATTTTAGCATTTGCAGAAATTACAATAGTGAATGAAAATTTACCCCAACAAGCCCGTAATAACCTTAAGGACATTCTGGAACAGGGCAGCGGCTTGCTGCGTTTGATAAATAATCTCTTGGATATGGCTAAACTAGAGGCAGGTCACGAACAACTACGTCTGATTATGGTTGATATGCTGGATGTTTTCTCTACTATTGAAGCTACTTGTGCGCCATTAGCTGAAAGAAAGGGAATTAAAGTAATATGGAACATAGATAAAGATATACCAATGATCACGGGGGACGAAGAAAAACTACAGCGAACATTTCTCAATTTGGTAGGTAATGCTATTAAATTCACTCCGGAGGGAGGAGAAGTGAAAGTCACCGTTGAGAACTACCATAATAAAGAGGTTGTAGTGAAGGTTAAAGACAGTGGGATAGGCATGGGAAGTGAACAGCAAGAGCGCATATTTGAAATGTTTTATCAGGTCGAATCTTCTGATGCGCGGCGCTTTAAAGGTACCGGCCTAGGCTTGGCACTAGCCAAGGAATGGATAGATTTGCACGGTGGGTCAATAACGGTTGATAGTGAACCTGGGAAAGGTAGTCTTTTTACAGTAATATTGCCGCTGAGGTCTAAGGGGGAGGGAGATTAAATGCCTAAAATACTAGTGGTGGATGATGAAATCAGTATAGTTAAGGTAATTGAACAGGCCCTTGTTAAGGAAGATATGGAAGTGCTTTATACGACTGAAGGGGACCATGTAATGAAGTTATATCAAAAGAATGAACCGGATTTAGTTATTTTGGATTTAATGCTTCCTAAGGTGGATGGGTTCACCCTATGTCGTGAAATTAGGGAGATATCTGATGTTCCGATTATTATCTTATCTGCTAAAGGAGATGTAGTTGATAAAAGCGTAGGGTTCAACTTAGGTGCCGATGACTACTTGACCAAACCTTTTAGTCCTCAAGAGTTGGTAATGCGCGTTAAGGCTGTCCTCAGACGATTTCGAGGCCATCGAGATAATAAAGAGGAAGCCATTATATTGGATCAGATAAAGATTAACAAAGAAACTCGTAGGGCATGGGTTAGGGGAAACGAAATAAACCTTACGCCTAAGGAGTTTGATATTCTTTATCTATTATGCTCTCAACCTGGCAGAGTATTTACTAGGGAACAGATGGTAATAAATGTGTGGGGTGATCCGTATATTGATGAAGCCAATAACATCCCCGTTTATATTCGTAAGCTAAGGCAGAAAATAGAGCTGGATGCGGCTAAACCCAAAATTTTAGAAACAGTCTGGGGGGTAGGCTACCGTACTTCTCAAGTTTAATTTTAAAAGGGATTACTCCGGAGCCAGAAACGCTAAAGAGAGACTCTTTCTGTGTTAAGTAGCAGGCAATACAATTTAAGAAATATTTAAGAAAATAATAAAGCCTTCTTAATCTTATATTAAGAAGGCTTCTAATTTTATTCAGTATACTAAACTAAGCATCTTGAGAAAAACATCACTATCACAAAAGGGGGTATTAATGAGTAGTTTCGGAGTTGGTATTGTTGTCACTTTTCACGAGGGGAGGGTAAGTATTGAAAACAGAAACGGGTCAAAGCAAATCTTTTATTAAAATGCGTATTGCGTGGTTGTTGCCTGTATGTTTGGCTCTGGCGACTCTGTTTTTCCTGACTGGTGCCAGTGAGTATACCTCTCAAACTGATTTTTGCCAGTCCTGCCATGAAATGAATAAGGTTGTTAGTACTTGGCAGAATTCTATTCACGGCGCCAATGAATCTGGTATAGTTGCTGAGTGCAAAGATTGTCATATTCCGCGGAACTTGGGTAACAAATTGGTTGTAAAAGCAGGAAAGCTTAAGGAACTGTACGTCCATTCGGTTGTTAGGCCCACTAATTTTGAATTTAGAAGAATGACACCCGAACTGGCGGATCGTGCAAGAAGTAAAATTGACGATCAAAATTGCTTGGCTTGTCATGATTTAAAGAGGCAGGTTCCCAATAGTGAGACGCAGCAGATTGCGCACTCTACATCCGTTGGAACTGCAGCGTGTGTTTCTTGCCACCAGTGGGTGGGACACGCACCAAGAGAAATTAAAAAGGAGGGAGAAATCAGGTGAAAGGAAAATGGAGTAGATTTTTATGGATTGTTATCGGAATTTTAGTTATTGGTGGTATTACCTTAGTAAGTTTGTCTACAAGTGCTAATGTTGTGATACCTGCCGGGACTACTAAAGCGGATGCCGTAGCCTTTGAAGACTTCTATAAAGATAAAATGCCAATGAAGTTTCAGATATGGCAGGAAAGCGCCCATGGCCAAGAAGGGGTAACCTGCATAAACTGTCACGGCACAGAACTTTTGGGAGAAGAGGATCTATCATATGAGAATTTTGCTAAGGTTGATCCTGAAACATGTGGTGAATGTCATGAAAAGGAATTGGAAGGATTTAAGCAGACAAGACATGTTGAAGCAGTAGGTTATTCACAGAAAAATGTTCGCTTTAAATTACTCGATGCTTGGCCTGCTATGCAAAGCCAAGGTTGTGATGCCTGTCATACCAAGGTAGGAAACACATGTACCAGTTGTCATCAGGCTCACGTCACAGATTTACCTAAACCGGAGAAACAAGCACATGCAGGGCAAGTAGTAACTGGAAACTTTACTAATGGATGCGAAAACTGTCACATGGGTCCAGACCACCCTCAACGCGAGGCTTATGAGTCAAGTGTTCATTATCAAGTTGCCCAGGCGACAGGTGAGCCTACATGTAATACATGTCACACTGACCCTGACAACAAACATTTAATTATTCAATTAAAAGGTGACTTTGAGGAAGAGGGTAGGGAGAAGCTGTGGAATAATTGTCTGCAGTGTCATAGTGAAGAATATGTTGCCGATGCTAGAGAAAATGTAAATCAAATTAAGAAAGAAGCCAACCGCATGGTAGAAGCAGCACGTCAAATCATACAAGACCTATATAAGAAAGGTGTGCTTGAACCTAGTCCTGGTTCATTATTAAATGAAGATGGACTGCCGATGCTTAATGCTAAGGGCACCAGTTATAGTCATGTTAGTCATATAGAAAGTCTAATGTTTGAGTTATTTAAATATGCTAATGCTACCACCATTAAAGGGGCACAACACTTCTCGCCGGATTATACTCATTGGCATGGTGCTGGGGACCTCTGGGCAAAATATCTTGCCATCAAAGAGGAAGCCGAACGGCTTATTTTGGAAGCCGGGATTAAGGAGAATCTTGATATAGATCCGATAGAATATCCAATGTTCAAATATGAAAAGGAAACAGGAAGCGAGTTGGATACTTTAGCAAACTAAATTTTTTTAAAGTGGTTCCTCCTTGAACTACCTAAAAGGGGGAGAGAGTCTTGGTTGTCTCTTTTCCCCTAAAAATTATTTTGTGGAAGGTGATCATAATAGTTATATCCAGCCTCATTGTTAAATGCAGACAAGGTCAAGAGCTCTTGGCAAAAAATACTATTAGTAAACTGCCTGGTATTTCGGTCGAAAGCATATTAGAGGGACAGCTTGTATTAGTATTAGAAACACATTCCTTAAAGGAAGCCGGTAAGATAATAGAGCAAGATATAAAAGAGGCTCCAGGAGTTTTGGGTGCATACCCAGCGTATATTCATTGTGGGGATGAATTTAGCGTTAACTAAAAGAGGTGAGTGGCTTTGGCGGAAACCCATGTAGGTCGCAGGCAGTTTTTATCATTGATGTTACAAGAAGTAAAATATCTGGGAGCGGAGGCTGCTTCGAGAATGGAGATTAAAAGGTCCGTTGTTAGGCCGCCTGGTGCATTGGAGGAACTGGCCTTTATAAGTACCTGTAAGCGCTGTGGCTCATGTGTGGATGCATGTCCGGAGAATATAGTTAGAATTACTGGCGCTGTCCGTGGCCCGGCTATCGGTACTCCATATTTAAAACCTGAACATCAATCATGTACGCTTTGCTTGCAATGTACTAGAGCCTGCCCCACCGGGGCCCTTGAAGAGCCGGAAGAGGGTAGCGAAGTCAAAATTGGCAAGGCCAAGATTAATAGAGAGCTTTGCTTGGCATGGAATAGCCAAATGTGTGGAGTGTGTGCAGACGCCTGTAGTCAATATCCTTCAGCAGTTGAGTTTCAAGATTTAGGTTTTCCCATAGTTAATGGCAAGATATGCACCGGATGCGGTTGTTGTGCTAAGGCATGTATTGCTCCTGCGCCGGCCATCGCCATTGACCCTTTGGATTAAAGAAGTGAAAATAATTAGTAAGGAGGTACGATACGTGGAGCAGCATAAGAGACTACTGTTTTTTATTGTTTGCAGCGTTTTTTTATTAATGTTAGGGGTACTGACACTCACTGCGTGTAGCAGTCAACCTCAATCTGGAGAAATTGCTGACATTTCAAAAACAGGATTACAACAAGAAGTATTAACAGGTTTTCCGCCACCTATTCCACATAAGCTTGATAGGGGAGATGATTGTTTAGTATGTCATCGACAGGGAGAAGTTGGAGAAGCTCCCAAAACACCTCACCCTGAAAATATTCCGTGTCGTCAGTGTCATGTGCTTTCGGAATAATATAAGCTATTATAACTGGGAGGGTAGGAAATGAATTTTACAAGAAGAAATTTTATTAAAGCCTGTGCAGTATCTACAGCTATGTTAACCGCAGGATGCTCAGTGAATAAATCAGGTACTCAAACCGAATCCCAAAAATTAAATAAGTCAGATGCGGATTCATGGGTCAAGTCGGTTTGCCGCTATTGCGGCACAGGTTGTGGCGTGCTTATAGGAGTGACCAATGGAAAGGTAATTGCTGTAAAAGGAGACCCGGATAATGAAGTTAATAAAGGGTTGCTTTGTGCAAAGGGGTACTATCTACCGCAGATATTAACTGCAGATGATCGTATAACGCAACCGCTTGTGAAGAAAAATGGTAAGTTTGTTGAAACAAGCTGGGAAGAGGCAATGAACCTTATTACCGAAAAATTTAGTAACGCTATAGATGAGTACGGCCCGGCCTCAGTTGGTTTTTATGGATCGGGTCAGGCGTTGGCAGAGGAGGAATACGTAGCCAATAAACTTTTCAAAGGCGCCATTGGTAGCAATAATGTGGAGGGGAATCCACGGCTTTGTATGGCAAGTGCGGTTGGGGGTTATACTACCACCTTTGGTGCGGATGAGCCTATGGGGGCGTATGAAGATTTTGAGCACGCGGATGTCTTCTTTATAATTGGGTCTAATATGGCTGAATGCCATCCGGTGCTTTTCGCCCGTTTAACGGATAAGAAAAGACAAGATCCTCATACGAAGATTATTATTGCGGATCCACGGAGACATCGTTCCCATAAAATTGCGGATATTTCAGTACCTTTTAAACCTGGAACGGATTTGGCACTGTTAAATGCCATGGCTTACGTTATTATTGAAGAGGGTTTGACTGATGAGGATTTTATTGCTAAGCATACCAGTTTTTCTAACGGGCAAGCAAAAATAACTTATGATCAATTTAAAGAGTTTATTAAGGATTTTACCCCAGAGTTTGCTGAAAAGAAAACCAATCTATCTGTAGATAGAATTAGGGAATTGGCGCGGATTTTTGCGGAGCCTGGTAAAAACACCATGTCTATGTGGACTATGGGTATTAACCAACGGGTTGCAGGGGTTTGGGCAAACAATATGTTACACAATCTACACTTATTAACAGGAAAAATATGTAGACCTGGAAGTACGCCCTTCTCGCTAACTGGTCAGCCAAGTGCCTGTGGTAGCGTCAGGGAGGTGGGTGCATTGTGCCATCTTCTGCCGGGGCACCGTGGAGTAGCCAATGCTAAACACCGTGAAGAGATCGCTAAAATTTGGGGTATTAGCGCTGATAGGATCAGTCCTAAACCAGGGTATCATACAATGCAACTATTTCAGAAATGCGTAGATGGCGATGTGAAGGCACTATGGGTCATGTGTACCAATCCGGCTCAATCCTTACCTAATGCGACGCATTATAATCCTGGGTTGGAAAAAACCTTTTTAGTGGTTGCAGAGACATACCACCCTACGTTAACTTCGAAGTATGCTGATGTGGTACTTCCGGCAGCTTTGTGGTGTGAGAAGGAAGGAGTTTACGGTAATACTGAAAGGCGCACCCAGCATTTAGCTAAGGCAATTGACCCACCAGGAGAAGCGCGCCCCGATCTGGATATGCTGATTGACTTTGCGCATCGTTTAGGCTATGGGAGTCTTTTCCAGTATGATGGGCCTGAAGATGTCTGGAATGAATATCTAAAGTGTACAACAGGGACGGATATGGAGCTGGCTACTTACCAGTCGCTTAAAGAGGCGCATGGAATTCAATGGCCGGTTAAAGACCATAAAGGGATACAAGGTACGGTTCGTCGATTTATAGGTGGAGAGGATCCGTATATCAAAGAGAAAGGTAAAATAGATTTCTACGCCAAGCCGGACAACAGGGCCGTGATCTTTGCCCGGCCATATAAAGAAGGAGAAGAAATGCCAGATGCGGAGTACCCGTTCTGCCTGACAACGGGGCGTATTTTGGAACATTGGCATACTGGGACTATGACTGGAAAGTGCCCAGCGCTAAATAGGGCTGTGCCATCATCATATGTGGAAGTTCATTCAAAGGATGCTACGCAGTTGGGTATAAAAAATGGTGATATCGTGCGTTTGGTATCTCGAAGAGGATCTGTGGAATTACCTGTTCAAGTAGAGAGACCTGGTATACCTCAACCGGGAATGTTATTTGCTACTTGGTTTGAAGCAGATAGATTAGTTAATAGTGTTACTATTGATGCCGTTGACCCGGGTTCGAAAGAGCCGGAATTTAAAATATGTGCAGTACGTGTAGAAAAAGTATAATTAACTGGGGGAGGTAGCTGCCAATATTGGCAGCTACCTTAATTTAAGGGAGATATATGCAATGAAGTGGAAAGAGTTTCGCAGGTTTGTGCAGGTAGGTATAATATTACTATTTATGCTTCCTTTGTTTGGTGCAACTGCTGTGATAGGCAACTTGTCTTCAAGTAGTATATGGGGAATTGTGTTAACTGATCCTTTGGCAACATTAGAGGTAGTAGCAGCTTCTAAAGGGGTTACTGTAACTTTAATTTTAAGCACAGTTCCGGTGTTGCTCATGTATTTGGTAGTAGGAAAAGCTTTCTGTGCCTGGATATGTCCAATTGGGCTTATAGTAGAGGCAGTAAGTAGCTTAAGGGTTAATAATAAAAGGGTAAAAGTGACACAGAATCAATATTATTATGCTTTGCCGCTAATACTAGTTGGAAGCTTATTAGTTAGTATTCCGTTGTTTCAAATGGTATCACCTATGAATATCTTATTTAGAAGTCTTGTGGTGGGTTTGGGAATTGAAGTGTTTATTCTTATAGTAATAGTTTGTTTGGAAGTTGCAGGTTATCGAAGAGGTTGGTGCAGGCTTGTCTGCCCACTTGGTAACTTCTATGCAATATTAGGGCGTTTTAGCCCTTTGACAGTAAAATTTGATGACAGGAAATGTGTTAAGTGTCGGACATGTTTTAATAATTGTGACCACTGTTGTGGTGCATTAGAAGAAATAGTTCTTGGTCAGGATGCACAACAATATGTAAATTCTGCGCTCTGCACAAAGTGTGGGCAATGTCTGGATGTATGTCCGACTAAGGCACTATGCTTTACTTGGAAAATTGGAAGAGGATCAAAGTCTGCTATAGATACAAATAGAACAGAGGGTAAAAGGCTAGGGGTGAAGTTATCACGGCGTAAATTATTACAAGCAAGTGGGGTGTTTATGGCCACAGGTACACTTTATGCTGGTATAAACTTGGTAGGTACTCATGGTCCAAAAGTTTTTAGACCACCGGGTGCCGGGCCTGAGGAAGAGTTTTTGGCTAGATGTATCCGTTGCGGAAAGTGTATTCAAATATGCCCAGAGAAGACCTTGCTCATTGCCCATGCAGACCAAGGTTTTGCTTTAGGTACACCTTATTTTAGGCCTAGAGAACAGCCTTGTTCCTTATGCATGGAGTGTCCTCCTGTGTGTCCTTCGGGAGCTTTAGAGATAATTGATGTGCATGATGTAAAGATTGGAACTGCAGTGGTAAATGAGAAACTCTGTTATGCACACCAGGGCGACATTTGCCGTTCTTGCTATAATAATTGCCCTTTGATAGATGAAGCTATCTACATGGAGGAATTTCAGTATCCCGTAATAGTTACAGATAAATGTACGGGATGCGGTATTTGCGAGTATGTCTGCGTTATGGAGGAACCAGCAATAAAGATAGAGTTTTACAACGGTTAGGAAGTAAGCAATGATCATTGTTATTTGATTATAATTTATAGATGAATTGGTTATTAAAAATCAGTGCATGTTTCTTGTAAAACTGTAAATACTAATAAAAACTTGGGAGGTGATTGCAATCAGGTTGGTAGTAGGGCTGGGAAACCTACTTTTAGGGGATGAAGGAATCGGCCTTCATGTTATTCAACAACTAAGCAGAATGAGTTTGCCTCCTGACGTCCAAATACTAGATGGTGGTACTTTAGGTCCGGCGTTATTGGGCTACTTGGATGGGGTGGATCACCTCTATATTGTAGATGCTATGGCCGGTGATGGCCCTCCTGGAAGTTGCTACATTGTTTCTGATGAAGATGTAAATTGGGTGGAAAGATCGGTTATATCTATGCATCAATTAGGAGTCTTTGAAACAGTATCTTTTGCTCGCAAATCAGGCTTTGATAAGCCAATCACTATTGTAGGAATAGAACCGGAATGCATTGAATATAGTACAAATTTAAGTGGAACACTAAAAACTCTCTTAGCAAGTATTGTGGAAGAGGTCAATGAATTATTAGCAGATACGGAAGTGCTTGCTCGCGTGGACGATACTTAGACTTGCTGGAACGTTGGTAGTTTCTTATGTTATAAAAACGAGATGCCGGTGTCACCCGGCATCTCGTTTAATCTGTTTCAACTTTGATTTCTTTAACTTGAACTTCAACGCTATTAGAAAGCGCAGTTAAACTGGTATTAACATCTATTGCAGTAACACGATAAAAATATGTGTTATCAGTCTTTACTTCTTCGTCGAGCCAGGTGGTAGTATTGGTCAAAGCAATATTGAGCTTATTTTGACTTGTATCAGTCCATCGCTCAATGAAGTATACAATTTGCTGCCCAGGTTTCAGTTGAGTCTGGTCAACTTCCCACTGCAACTGAACCCCCAGCATGTTAGGGTTATTGATGTCCGTAATTGCATTTTCTCCCGATAATACTGGTTCCGGCGGTTTTGTACGCTCCGGTTTCTCCAAAGGCTCGTTGGGATAAGTCTGGTTATTCTTATCCGGTTTAGTCGCACCACTATTCCAGTTACCGGGAAAATGCGGGTTCACTTGTTTGCCTGTTGACTGGTCAACAACTTGGTGTTCTTCTATATTGCAGAAAGCACTTGGTGCTGTTCCCGGTGGAAATACCCGATGAACAATGTATTCTTCGGAGCAGCCGCCTTCTTGCCCCGGCCCGGAGATATTTGCCAACACCAGCTTACCTTCGTGCCTAGGGTCGGTACATGTGCTTAGTAAGACCGTTGTTGAATTGTTGTGGATGTCACAAAGCTCTCTGGGTACTTCCCAATTTACATCCAATGGAACTTCATTTTTATTCTCAGCTCTATACGGTATAGGCCGCTGAAAGAATATGCCTGTTATAACGTCCGGACAGAAGGGGGTAGGCAGCTTTCCTGACTCCGCACATACCTCCGTTTCCTGCCATATATCCGATACTTGTTGCGGCACAGCATTCTTAGTAAATAACTCGGTTGTGACAAACTCTTGAGGAGTTAATTCGCTGGGCAATAATCCAGTCTTAGAATCTATCGTTACATTCACAATGCCATTGGGCCGTTCAAACGGTTTCGGTTCCTTGTCCTTCAAAGCTGCTTCCATAGCAGCCTTCCAAAGCATTGCCGGGTATTTTCCACCATACACTTGGTCCAAATAATGATCTTTATCAGTTTTATCATAGCCCATCCATACTATACCGGCATATTCCGGAGTATATCCAGCAAACCAAGCATCCTTATTTCCCGTTACATTGTTAAACTGACTGCCTGTTAACTGAGTAGTGCCGGTTTTACCAGCGACCTGCCAACCAGGTATTGCGGCGCGCCAACCGGTGCCCGTTCTACCCTTGGAGTCTTTTACCACTGTCGTCAAAATATCTGTCATTAAATAAGCAGTTTCTTCTGTCATGGCAATGTGTTTTTCCGGTTTAGTTTCAACTATAACATTACCTTCTTTATCAGTAATTTTTGTTATTGCGTACGGTTCAACATAGACACCCTTATTAGCAAACGTTCCGTAAGATGCTGCCAGTTCCAGAGGTGTAACACCGTAGCCTTTGCTCTGATCAGATGTTAATCCGCCTAGTGCAATACTTAAATAGTTTCTATCTTGCTTGGCAAGATGAGTTAAACCCAGATTAGTAGCAAAATCGTAACCGGTGCCGGTACCAATTTGATCTAATACCTTTACTGCAGGTACGTTGACAGAATAACGAACTGCTTCCCGCAGACTAATAAGGCCGCGGTATCTACCATCATAATTACTCGGCTCATATGATTCACCTATTGGAAGCGGGATGCTGACAGGCACATCATCAATAGTTGTTGCAGGAGATAGTCCGTTTTCCAGGGCCGGTCCGTATACTGCTAACGGTTTAAATACGGATCCGGGCTGACGAGATCTCATTTGAGTAGCTCGGTTTAAACCACGTTTTGTCACGTGCTCTCTACCACCGACTAAACCCTGAATGGCCCCGGTATGAGGATCTAGTATTACCATTGCACTTTGCACCGGCTCCTCAGTATCTACTTTTGGGAAATTATCTGGATTATTATATACTTCTTCAATTTTCTGTTGGACGTCTGTATTAAGCGTCGTATATACTTTTAGACCGCCGGTATATAGAGCCATAGGATCAAGATTATTTTCGCGTAACAATTTTTCGGCGTCTTCTATAACATGGTCCAGAAAGTATGGAAAGTTGTACTGTCTACCTTTTTTTAATCCAACAAGGCTAAAAGGTTCTTTTGTAGTTTCTTCGGCCTGTGCTTTACTGATATAACTCAATTCAACCATTTTATCCAAAACCCTGGCGCGACGTTTGGTAGCGGCATCTTCATCAATATACGGGGAGTACCTGCCGGGTGAGTTCGCAACGCCGGCCAAAAGAGCTGATTCGGCTAAATCCAAATCCTCAACATTTTTCCCGAAATAAGTCTGGGATGCTGCTTGGACGCCGTTAGCACCATGACCAAAATAAATAGTGTTTAGATAGAACTCAAAAATTTCATCTTTAGTATAAGTGCGTTCTAATTGAATTGCTAATAGTGCTTCCTGTATTTTTCTTTTTAATTTTTTTTCCGGGTTTTTCAAAAAAGCGTTTTTCGCTAACTGTTGGGTAATGGTACTACCTCCTTCAGCGCCAAAACCATATTTAATATTTGCCCAAACTGCTCTGGCAATAGCTTTGGGATTAATACCAAAATGATTTTCAAAATCGTTATCCTCGATAGCTATAAAAGCATCTTTCAGGTTTTGGGGTACTTTCTTAAATGCGACCGGTTCTCTATTCTCTACTCCGTGCAGCTTCGCAATTTCTTGTCCAGAACTATCGTAAACAAAGGTAGTTAAATTCCAATCAGGCTCGCCAGGGTTCTTGAATTCGGGCAGTTTATTAACCACCCCTACCAAAAAACCAATTCCTGCACCTGCAACAATAAAAGTTGCAATTAAAGAAAGTAAAATAAACAGTCTAAATATATTAAGTTTGCGTTTAGTTTTGTTTTTTCTTTTTTTCCCCATGAGGCACTTTCTACCTCCTTATATGATTAAATTTATTTTCTCCTACCCCATTCTTCTTGGACATTATAACACAAAGGAAATACATTCGAAACGACAAAAAATTACTTGAATTACCAAGTTTGTACGTGGTACAATAACACAAACTAATAATAGTTGACATGGATACAGTACCTTTTGGGTGCCTGAAACACAGAAAGTCGATGTTGCTGAAAATTCGACCAGGTCAAAAGGGAATTACGTCCCTGGTTTTACGACTGGCTGCCTCCGATATCAGGCATTAGAGTGGTCGTTTAAAAAACGGCAATTAGGGTGGTACCGCGAAACACTTCGTCCCTACCGGGATAAGTGTTTTTTTTATTTGGGCAAAGTGCAGCTAATTTTGTTTCAATAGTTACTTCATTAAATAATAAAGGAGTGATTTATGCGTGAAAGCTAACCTTCAGCAGCAACTTGCAATTATTAGACGCGGAACGGAAGAAATAGTTCCTGAAGAAGAATTGGTGGCGAAACTTAAGAAAGCAATATTGGAAAATAAGCCGCTCAAGATCAAACTCGGTTTGGATCCTACTGCACCGGACATTCACCTTGGGCATACTGTAGTCCTGCAAAAACTTCGTCAATTTCAAGATTTAGGGCATCAGGTGATTATTATAATTGGTGATTTTACAGGGCGCATCGGTGACCCTACCGGAAAGTCCGAAACCAGAAAACAGTTAACAGAGAAAGAAGTCCTTGAGAATGCCGAAACATATAAAGAGCAAATATTTAAAGTGCTGGATATTAATAGGACAGAAGTAGTTTTCAATAGTAAATGGCTCGCATCTTTAACTTTCGAAGATGTTATTGCATTAGCTGCCAAAGTAACTGTGGCCAGAATGCTGGAAAGAGAAGATTTTTCAAATAGATACAAGAATAATAAGCCTATTAGTATTCATGAATTTTTCTATCCGCTGATGCAAGGCTACGATTCTGTTGCGTTGGAAGCTGATGTGGAATTGGGAGGCACCGACCAAAAGTTCAACCTGCTAATGGGCCGTACGTTACAGAAAGAGTATGGTCAAGAACCTCAAATCGCATTAACGATGCCCATCCTTGAGGGCTTAGATGGTGTGCAAAAAATGAGCAAGAGTTTAGGGAATTATATTGGAATAAATGAACCGCCAATCGAAATATACGGGAAGACGATGTCTCTCTCGGACGACTTAATTATTAGATACTATGAGTTGGTTACATCGCTGGAATTAAAAGAGATAGAAAATCTTAAAAACCAAATGCAAGCAGGACTCAACCCGCGGGATGTTAAGATGAAACTGGCACGCCAATTAGTTACCCAATATTACGGTGAAGACGCTGCAGATGCGGCTGAGGCTCACTTTAAGAAAGTTTTCCAAAAAAGAGACTTGCCAGATGATATGCCTGAAGTGGGCGTGAATGGAGATATGCTTGAGGATGGAAAAGTTTGGCTGCCTAAGTTGATTGTACATGCAGGGTTAACGTCGAGTACAAGTGAGGCGCGGAGATTGATTAAACAAGGTGCGGTCAAGGTGGACGATGAGCGAATTGACGATGTTGACTGTCATCTGCAGGCTAAAGAAGGTATGGTGCTGAGAGTAGGTAAACGTCGTTTTGCGCGAGTTAAAATAAAATAATGAATAACCGGTGCGAATTTTAGAGCGCCGGTTATTCTTTATAAAACCCGTAATTTTTTGCACCTTTTCAAGGTAAGTACATATATTACAATGAAGAGGTGATTGTGCATGCTGCGCCGTAAAAAAAGACCGAGAAGGTCAAAGGCACGACGCAAGAAAAATAGGCGTTTTATAAAAGTAATAATTTTTAGCATAGTAGTGTTTGTCCTAATCTTTACGGCGATAGAACTTACTTTAAAACCAACAATCATTGCATTTAGCGAAGCTGAGGCAAAATGGAGGGCGACAGAAGCCATTAACCAAGCGGTGTTGAATACTGTTGTTGCAGATATGGACTATGACAAACTGGTTCATATAGAAAGAAACGAGCAAAATCAAATATTGTATATGCAGCAAAATCTTCTTCAGCTAAATAAAATTAATGCAAAGGCTACATTGGAGATTCAAAAGTCTCTTGAGGAGCTAAAGAATAGAAATTTTTCTATTCCGTTAGGTCAAATTACTGGCAGTAAGCTTATCGCTAACTACGGACCGGATATAGGTTTATGGTTGTTGCCGTTAGGAACTGTTTCGGTAAAAATACAAGATCGTTTTGAAGATGCAGGAATAAATCAGACCCGTCATAAGATATACCTTAATATTAAAAGCGACATCCGCGTGGTAATTCCATTAATAGCCTCAAATGTTAGTGTAACTACGCAGGTCCCCATAGCAGACACAGTAATAGTAGGAGAAGTGCCTGAAACTTATATGAAAATTAATTTGGATTCAGGGGGTGCACTGTTTGGTTTTCCTAAATAGGGCATACATTAAAAATGGCTGAAGTGTAAAATGCATCTCTCTTCGTATAATTTAGTTTTTATGTGTAAGTATAAATAAACCCCAATGTATTTTGCGGAAACTCAAGGATATAGTTGCTTGACAAGAAGAATCAAAAATGTTATATTACTAAGCGTCGCTAAAACGGAAACGGTAAATAATATACAACACTTACCAGTAGCCAAGCGGCACAAGACATGATAGGATATACATCCGGCCGTTAAAGAAAGAAGCAAGCAAAAGCCAAGAAAAGCCAGTTGCAAAAGTACAAGCAATATGATAGCATAGAGTGCCTGCCGCAA
>JADQBR010000055.1 GCA_016278515.1 Bacillota bacterium | reverse complement strand
TCGGAATTGATCCGCCATCATGAAACCTTGTTATAATTTAGCGGGAATTCAGGTTTATAAGAATCACGTTTCATATCATCCAGAAACTGGTTCGACATCTGTTGTAGGTATCGTTCCTGAAATATGAAGAAAAAACAAATGAATGGGTTTTCTTGCTATGAGCATAATCTGTTTGTGAAGTTAAGACACATAATCTCTAATATGTGCATGATAAGATGGTTATTTTGAAAGAATCTTTCCGTCGTTAAATAAAGATTACAGTGCTGTTTCCCGTCTAATCGGTCAGCGCTGTTTTGCGCAACGGAATTTAATAAGGATGTAGCGACAATATGGTAATATAAGGGTATCTCTGATAGTATAACACTATGGGAGGGCTTATTATATGAATAAGTTAGTGCGGTTCGTTGGTACTATATTATATGCAATGTTCGTTGCCTATTCAATTTATTGGGGAGAAGGTCATTTATCTTTCTTTCCACCATCTGGCTCCATTGGGTCCAATATTTATTCTAAAACACTGTTGGGTGTGTTTTACCCTGTTGTTATTGGCATTCTTGTAGGACTACCTAAGTTATTAGAACAGGTGAAGAAAAAGGGCTTTTGGAAGTTGGATTGGATAAATTTATTAGCAATAGGTATCCCTGCCTTTTTAATGGGTATATATCCTATACTTGTTTTCTTACCAGGACTGTCTCCCCCTTTACCAGTAAAATTACCACTGCTCGGCTCACTTTATTATGCAAATCAAGTTCTAGTTACTCTTAGTGGTATTGTCTTTGGGTATTTATTAGTGACTGCACCATTTAAAAAGATGTAAAGTTTAGTAGGTTTTGTCGTTAAATTTAATAGGTACATATAAATGTAACGCCAGTGCAGCTACCGTTAATCGGTTTCACTGGTTTGCTTAATGGAACAGTAAACAAGCAAATATTAGCGGATAGAAAAGACTTAAATGACAAGACATTGAAATACATTAAAGAAGACCTGGACTTAAAAATACAAATTCTTAATGAACTCAAAAATAATCGGGCGACTGAGCAACTGAGCTTGAAAGCGAAAATACCTGTGCATTAAGGTTTTTGCGTCGTACTATGTTTAAATTCAGTTATGCAAATGAATGCATATTGGTGTTAAGCAATAATTCCCTTTCAATATATTTAATTCATCAACCGGTTCTGGTGAAATAGCAGACTACTTTTTACCAATACCTGAAAGGTGTTTGTCTAAGAAAACGCAGAATTTATTTTTTTTGTGTAACAAAACGGATGATGTTTGTACTAATAAGTATAGATGACTATTTCAAGCAATAATAGGCAGGTGTTATAGTTTATGAAAATTAAAAGTGCTATGGTTTTTATCTTAGGCGTTTTCTTACTAATATTTTTGGCAGGCTGCAATAGTCACCCGCAGGATTTACCCGAGCAGGCTTCTGAAAATAATGAGGAAGAAGTGAAGCTGGAAGCTGAAAAAAACGCCCATAATCAGGAGGCGGACCTGAACTATGGAGAGATAACCGACCCTAAGAAGTTGGAGGAACTTTGGCAGGAATACCTCTATGATACAATTGCCACCATAGGGAATGCACATGAATTTAACTCAGCTGCGGAAATAGATCCCATATATATTGCCAAATACAGTTGGAACAGATATATTATAGAACATGGCAAAGAGAGCTTGGCCCTAGCGGATGAGGACAGCGGCAGCCGCAACCGCATTTTTCCTCTCGAAACTGTGCAAAAATATGCCCGACGCTATTTTAATTTGACCTCCCTGGATGTTACTAAACTAGATGAGAGAGAATACGATCAGGAAAGACGCGCCTTTATCTTCAGTTTTGGCGATGACCGAGATCGCCCTCGCTACAACGGACGTAATCCTTGGGGGGTGAAACTAGGCGAAGTCAAACGAAACAGCGACGGTACCATTACTGCGGTTTTGGAAAAATACGATTCCAGCGCGGCTCGACGTGTAGAGCGCACCCAGACATACATACTAAAACCGCGTGAGGGCGGCAGTCTTTACTTTGTCAGTGGTCAGGAAAAGTATATCAATAACCACCTGGTAAAACTGACCGGCGATTTCCAACGCTTTGACAAAATCGCCGGCTTTGATGGTAACAATATGCAGGAGCTTTTTATGTTGAGCGAACAGAACAACCAGCTGATTTTAGCCTATGCACCGTATGATAAAAAGAAGAACGGCTCCCTAATGTTGGTCAGCCTTGAAACAATGAAAGTGGAAAAGAAATTGGACTTAGGGGAAAATTTCACTGCCACCGATGCTGCAGTCATGGAAGAAAAAGTTGTAGTGCGCCTTAAGGACAAAGTGATGCTTGTAGACAAAAAACTGGAACAGTCAGAGGAAGTGCCTCTGCCGCAGGTAATTAAGGATAAAATCGCTCGCGCCTCGCAGCAGGATAGATATTTCGGCGGTTACGATATTTCCGAAGACCTAATGAAAATGGTTTATTCCGACGAGGAAGGTCTTAAATTGTTTAACTTGGCCGAAAACAGTGAAAAACTGCTTGCTGAAACACAGCCCGTCGGCAGCGAGTTGAGCGCATCCAATGAGGGAGACCTCAAGTTGCTTAGTTTAGCCGACAGCACTGAAAAACCGTTTGCCTCAACTATTTCGGTAGGCAGGGAATTTTTTAGTAAATCTTATCATTCTAGCCCCAGATTTGTAGCTGATGGCCAAAAAGTAATTACAACAATGACGGGTTACGAATCCGCATTGGGATACACCTTGTACGACCTGCAGAAAAATACCTCGCAAGGATTCAGCATTACCGGCGAAGCATCTTCATCCGGTTTTATCCGTTATGATACCGGCGTGTTGGAAGTAAAGGGCGTTCGCAACCCAGACAAAGAGACTTATGAGTGTATACTGCAGTATTTAGATTTTCGGACCGGAACAGTGCAGGAAATCAAAGCGGGAGACCTTGGCGACGGCGGTTTTATACGTTTCCCCGAACTCACTTACGTCGGTGAGAACGACGCAGCTTTTATCACTCTGCGGCAGGGCTACGAGTACGCTAAAAGTATGTCCTATTTACATCGCCTTAATTTAGAGACTTTAAAGTTGGAGACTAACATTGTTACCGTGAAAGCTGCCCAAACAAACATCTTAGGAGTACTATCCGACGGGCGCATTATCTTTTGGTACAATCTTAATTCCATCGAAAATGGCATTGGTATAACGCAGTTAAAAGATGGCGGGGTTGCTGTCGATGATACTGATAGAAAGCAGGAAATGGGCCAATTTGCGGGGCTAAAATTAGGGATGTCGAGAGATGAGGTTATTGAAGCATTAGGAGATGGTTTTACCGAAAATTGGTCTGAACCGGACTGGGCCTACTTAGAATATGAAAACGGAATTACTGTGGTCTTAGGGCATAATGGTACACCGGGTAGAGAGGTAATTATGATTGAAGTTGAGAGTACTGACTTTAAGACTGATTTAGGGGTGAGGCCTGGGGACAATCTGGAAGGGGCCCTAAAGATATATCGGGACGAATATGAGGAACATGTATCTATTCACAGTGATGAAAAAATGACGGGTATGTTTGAAATAAAGGATAATACTGTAATAAGACTGAACTTTGATAAGGAGCGCGCTGAGAAGGCTGCGATCGATAGCATCACCTTGACGTATCTTGATGTTTATTACTTATAAAACGAAAACATTTTCCGTGACAGGTGGTTTGCTAATGCGGTCACGGTGAAAATGAAGGGAGAGTAACTATGATAAATTCTACACCGTGGTGGACATTAAACTTCTTACCGGGAGCGATCCTATTGCTTAACTTTGTTATTTTTGTTCTTCTGCTAGGTGGTTTTGTTTTCTTGCTGGTCAAAGTTGCCTCTATCGACCGCACCCTTAAGGAGGTGCTTCAAAAGCTTAACGACCGGCTGTAGGGACGTTATAAATAAACCAAAAAATGTGGGCATTTATCCTTAAGTTATCTTTTGGAATACCAGAACTTTCCAAAAAAGAATGTCTTGGGATGGAGGAATCTATGAGAGGAATTTCCTTAAACTTTATCAATGATCTTAAGACCGGTACATTGTCCAAAGTGTTGGAACGGGTTAAGGCGGATGGTACTTTGATGCTTGAAATCCGTCAGGACTACACCAACATATATTATCGAGGCGGTAACATTCTGAGAATTTCTGAGAAGAGTTTAGGTAATTATGAATTTAGCATAGATTACGGTTACATAGTTGATAATTCCTTAAGAAACATCCTTCAAGCAGATTTCGGAAAAAATTCAAATGCATCTTCTATCGACACTTGGTTAAACAAGCTACCCAACATTAAAGACCAAATGGATCTTTATTTCGGCACAAATTCCAGGGAACGGGATTATCAACAATTAGTAGTTCTCGAAAATAACTATGGAAGTTCGGCAAATGATACTGATTACTATATCTGTGATATAGAATATGCAAATTCCAATGGAAGATTTGACATTATTGCTGTCAGATGGCCTTCGACAGGGCCCGATAGGAGAAGAAACAAAGATCTTGGACTGGCATTTATTGAGATGAAATACATGGATAAAGCCCTAACCGGCCAATCAGGGTTACTCGGACACATAACCGGAATGAACGCGTTCTTATCCAATCCCCAGAATGTCAATAATATTCGAGATGAAATGAAACATATTTTCAACCAAAAGGTTGATTTAGGCCTGTTGCAGGACAATAAAAGGATCGGCTCTTTTAGTTTAGATAAGCCGGAGTACATTTTGATACTTGCTAATCATGATCCAGCAAAGTCAGCTTTATATAGAGAATTACAGAGTGTCATCAACCTTTCAAATTATCCTTCGTTTTGTAATAGAGCTAACCTAAAGATCGCTATGGCTAGTTTTATGGGGTATGGCCTTTATGATGAGTACGTTATTGATGTGACTTCATTCATAAAGCAGAATTTTAGTAAGCCTTTGTCCCAGTGACTTACAAGCCCTTCAGGTTATGAGTTATCTATAGAAACACACGAGTGGAGGGATTAAAGACTAAAGCTGGCTTAGTTAGTAATAGTGCCTTTCAGTTTATCACAAATTGTATTAAGAAAAACTCACTGGCGTCAGACATCAGCGTCTGGTGAGTTTTTTTATTTGTATCACTCCATAAAGATTACAGTGATAGTACCGTTACAACGTGCTAATGCTATTCTTGATTTGCGGAACAGTAAAGGGAAATAGTGACAGAAAAGCTTGATAAAGGATGGAAGGTTATTTATTAACACAAAAAGAATACTTTGTATTCGAGGGGGTGGCGTTATGAGAAAGTGGATAATCAATGCAAATTTCGTAAATCTTTTTGCTGGAAGCCTTGCTATTGCGATGGGTCTGCTTTATATTTTCAATCTGCCGCAAATGGTAAGTGATGCTATTGCAGCCACTAGAACTTGGGGATGGACAGTCGAGTTGACTGGAATACTTGTAATAATATTTGCGTTAAGCAAGAATACTGTGCAAAGGTCAACTTGTCCCTTGTTAGCCATTATAGTTTTACTACAGTTTCCACCTATCTTTTTATGGATTGCTTTTAATGGAACCATTGTCGGTGAAGGAACATCGTCATCTGCACCAATTGGAAACTGGCTATGGGCAGTTCCACACTTTCTGCTTGCTATAGTATCTACTTACTCAATTTATTTTTATAGAAATCTAAACTCTAGCTAAGTCAGTAATAATATTGAACTACTATTTTTTGTCGTTCCATTTGATAACAGCGTAAATTGACAGCCAGTGTCGCTACCGTTAAACGGTTCTCACTGGTTTTTAAATATGGAATAGATTTAGCGACACTAGAGGGTAATAACCAAGCAGGCCGTAATATTAAAATAATCGCTTATATTCTTGGCTGAATATCTTTTCTAGTGTAACAAATTTACTGTTTTTGGTACTATTTATAGAGCAATCAATTTTCCTTAACTTGAAAATAGCTGAAGATATCAAAGGTTTTAACAATGCAGAGTTGGATGATGCTAAGGAAATTGTAAAATTAACATTTGAAGAATTTGGGGATGACAGCGATATGGACCCTAATCGTTGAATAGGGTCTATGAAAGAGCCCCAGGAGGGAGTAACCAAATAATATTTTCTTCACAAGAATTGATTATATCAGTGGGCTTATGTAAGCTTTTTATCTACAGCTTATGGAACAAGAGCAAAGAGAAAGAAGGAGTGGGTTAAAGATGAACAA
>JADQBR010000162.1 GCA_016278515.1 Bacillota bacterium | reverse complement strand
TTCGAATCCCTCCCTCTCCGCCATTATGCGCCCGTAGCTCAATCGGATAGAGTATCTGACTACGAATCAGGGGGTTGGAGGTTCGAATCCTCCCGGGCGCGCCATTATTTTAACAGGACATATTCCTGTTAAAAGTGCATTAAAGGCTACCGAGTGCACAAAATGCTTGGCGCAAGCCAAGCTTTATTTTATATATGGGCTAAGAATATTTAGTTTAAGGTAAGAAACATGCGCCCGTAGCTCAGGAGGATAGAGCGAGGGATTCCTAATCCCTGTGCCGGGGGTTCGAGTCCTCCCGGGCGCACCAGTTTTTATTGGATGGTGAAAAATTTGGATAATCACCATTTTTTTATGGGTGAAGCGTTAATTGAAGCATATAAGGCCTTTGAAAAAGGAGAAGTACCTATTGGTGCCATAATTGTTCATGAGGGTGAAATTATTTCGAGGGCACATAATTTAAGGGAAACTACTCAAGATCCAACGGCACATGCTGAAATATTGGCATTAAAAGATGCGGCAAAATTACTTGGCGGGTGGCGTGTCGTTCATAGTAGTCTTTATGTTACGTTAGAACCTTGCCCTATGTGCGCTGGAGCACTAGTAATGGCAAGACTTGATCGTTTAGTTTATGGTGCAAAGGACAAAAAGGCCGGTGCTGTGGAATCTCTAATGAATATTGTTCAATTTCCTGCACTTAATCACCAACTAGATGTTGTAAGTGGTATCAGAGAAAAAGAGTGTAGCGATATATTGAAGCAATTTTTCCGACTGTTAAGAAATAAAAGTGAATAAGGGTTATGGAGGGATGGCTGAGTCCGGTTGAAGGCGCTCGACTCGAAATCGAGTGAACGTTTGCGCGTTCCGTGGGTTCGAATCCCACTCCCTCCGCCATAAAGTTAGATATTTCAAGGGTTTCACAGGTTACTGTGAAACCCTTTTTTCTGTTGAGGCCTAGAAAATATTCTTGAAAAGGCGACGGTTTGGCGGCAACATAGGAGAAATGGATTGAAATAAAGAAGAGTTATTTGAAAGTAACCATTAAAAATTAACTAACAGGAACCGTACCATAAGTAACGCTGGTTTATAAGCCACTCTCCAATAATGCACAGTTACAAAAACTCATGTGTAAATTTGGGAGAAATTAAACTATACATAGAACATAAGTTCTTGTATAATTGATTTAAGAAAATTGTAATTAACCAAAGGAAAATAGAGAGAAATTAAAGAAAGTTTAAGGATATTGTAATCACACTCCCAATTGTACGGTATAATTATGACATTACTGTAATAATGAATGGGGGCTGTATAATGGAATTCTTTATTCAAGATCCAGTATTTGAAAGTTCATATACAATTCATGAAGCTTTAATTAAAGCCTGTGATGAAGCTAGTTATGGTGGGGGAGCGTATGCCTTTGTTTCTGTAGAGGGAGTAAAATTGTTTATAGAAGATGCTTCATTTCGTAAATTAGCTCACCATGGAGGTTTTAAATTAATAGTGGGTGTTGATGATATAACGAGTGAAAAAGTATTGCAAAATTTAAAGGAAATTAACCAACAGTATGGAGAAAAATTTGAAGTATTAGCATTTCTGCATGATACGAAAGGTTCTTTATTTCATCCTAAATTTAGTTGGTTTAAAAAAGAAAATGGTGGAATTGTGGTATTGGGCTCAGGAAATTTAACTGGAAAAGGGTTAAGAATCAACAGAGAAGCCTTTAATTATGTTGAAGTTGATGAACAAAAATTAAATGAAATAGAAAACTATTGGAATGATTGGTTAGCCTGTAACATTAAGTTTTTATTACCAATTGACGATGAAAAAGTACTAGAAAAAGCTAGAGAAAATGCCCAGCGTTTTTCTAAGGTAAAAAGAAAAGTAAGAACAAAACAAAAAACTGATATACAACAAGATGTAGGTGATGTTGACGAAACGTTAATTTCCCAGACTTATGAGGACGAAGATATTGGCGCGTGGAGCTTTTCTGAAGATGACCCAGTACTTGTTGCGGAAATTCCAAGGAGTGGTAATAGGTGGAAACAAGCAAATTTTAATAAAAGCTCGTTTATAAATTTCTTTGGTGCCCAGCCGGGTGTAAATGGGCATCATCGGATATTATTAAGGAATGTATCTGAAAGTGGTCAATTAGCTTCAAATATTGAGGTCAGACCTAGTGTATCGGTAGTTAGTCATAATTGGAGATTTGAGTTAGACGCTGCTTCAGGTATTCCTTACCCTGATGAAGGTAGACCGATAGCTATATTCGTTCGAGTATCTATAAGGACATTTCTTTATAATTTGCTGTTGCCGGAAGATCAATATTATATCGAAGTTATCCGATTTTTAAATAATAAGAATTTAAACACTAATAACATGAGGAGAGAACAAACAACTGTTGATGAGTTAAAAACAGCATGTCCTAATTTGCCACTATGGTCAGTCTAAGAGAAAGCTAGGAGAATTAGATGAAACAAATTGAAAATACAAAAGGGGTACAATTTAGCCTTTTAAATAAAGAAATAAATAATACAAAATCAATGTTTAGACCAATTCACTATTTGGGTAGTAAATTAAGAATTCTCGACTTTATCAAGAATGTGATTGATGAAATAGATCCTACAAATAGTCGGGTCTGTGATCTTTTTTCAGGCTCAGGTACCGTTTCACAGTTCTTATCCAAAAACAGGCCTATAACTTCGATAGATATACAGGAGTATTCAAGAGTTATTACTTCGGCGGTTTTAAAACCTTTAAGCACGGCCTACGATTTAGAAGAGGTTATATCAGAATGCAAAAATTCTGAGCACTATCAACAATTACTTTGGTGTTTAGAACCAATGATTAAACATGAACTAAAATCTTTCGAAGAAGCTATAAAGGGTGATCCATTTAGTATCTGCGAGTTAGTTGAAAAAGGTTCAATTATTAGTTTTGAAGAAGGATATGATGAAGCTCAGTCCTCTGAATTAAAAAAATCTATGAAAGAAACTTTTAGGCGGAATGAGGAATCAAAATTTTTATTAGGTCCGGAGGCTCTTGTTGCCCGCTATTTTGGAGGAACTTATTTTTCATTTTTTCAAGCTGTACAATTAGATGCACTTTTAGAATATGTCTCTACATTAGATGAATTGGATAAAGATATATTTACAGCCGCAATTTTAAGCACTGCAAGTGATATTGTGAATACTGTTGGGAAACAGTTTGCACAACCGTTAAAAACATTTAATGCGGATGGAACACCTAAGAAAAACATTACGAATAGAATTATGAAAGATAGACAAAGAAATGTCTTTGAAATATTCATTCGAAAACTGCAAGATTACATACTGATAGGGAAAACCGGGTTTGACCATCATATTTTTAAAATGGACTTTTCGGATGCGTTAGACATTCTTAGTAATGATGTGAAAGTTGTTTATGCAGACCCCCCTTATACCCGATATCATTATAGTCGTTATTATCATGTTCTTGAAACGCTTTGTCTAAGAGATAATCCAAAAGTGTCTAGGACTATTGTTCAAGGAAAAGAAAAAATAAGTAGAGGGATTTATAGGGAAGATAGACATCAATCGCCATTTTCAATAAAAAGTAAGGCCCAAGAAGCCTTTGAAACATTATTTGAAAAAGTAAGTAATTTGGAAGCTTCTCTTGTCCTATCCTACTCACCATCTACTGAAGATAAGAAGAGCACTCCTAGAATTCAAAGAATTGAGGATCTAAAAAAACTTGGAAGAAAATATTTTGATAATGTAGAAAGTATTCCAGTTGGTCAATTTTCACATAGCAAATTGAATAATTCGGATAAAAATTTTGAAATAAACTATGATGCTGAAATTTTAATCATTTGTAAATAATAAGGCGCTTAAAGGCAGGTGGTTAATATCAAATTATTTGAATTTATTGGGAGACATTCTTGCGGTTCAGAAGATAATCAGAATATGCTCATTCATGGAGACAATAACGAAGTACTCGACCTATTGAAATTACAGTACTCAGGTTCAATTAAATGTATTTATATAGACCCTCCATACAATAATGGAGAAAAGTATACGCATTATGATGACGATAAAGAACATGATAAGTGGATAGGGGAAATCACTGAAACTTTAATTAAGTTAAGACCTCTCCTAAATGAGGAAGGTAGTATCTGGATTTCAATAGATGATAGTGAAGTACATTATCTTAAAGTAGCTGCTGATGAAATATTTGGTAGAAAAAGTTTTATAACTACAGTAGTATGGGAGCATAGGACTTCAAGAGAAAACCGTAAAGTATTTTCGAATAACCATGAATATATTCTGGTGTATGCTAAAAATACAAAAAAGTTTAAACTAGCAAGAAACTTACTCCCTGCAACGCCTGAAATAATTGATCGTTATAAAAACCCAGATAAAGATCCAAGAGGCCCTTGGCAATCGATATCAGCTAGTGTTCAAGCCGGGCATGCGGTTAAGAGTCAGTTTTATGAAATTGTAGCTCCAAACGGAAAAAAACATTTGCCGCCGAACGGAAGATGTTGGGTATATAATAAAGAGCGAATGGAACATGAAATTCTTAATAATAATATTTGGTTTGGTAAAGATGGTAATGGAGTTCCAAGAATTAAGAAATTTCTATCGAAAGGAACAATCGGGGTAACGCCAGAAACTTTATGGTTGGCTAGTGACGTAGGTACTACAAATTCTGCTAAAAAGCACTTATTAACACTATTTCCTAATAAAGCAGTTTTTGACACACCAAAACCGGAGAATTTAATAAAGAGAATTTTAGATATTGCAACAAATGAAGGAGAAATAGTTTTAGACGCATACTTAGGTTCAGGAACAACATCAGCAGTTGCCCATAAAATGAATAGAAAATATATTGGTATTGAAAGAGGCTTACATATTGTGGATATTGTTTTACCTAGAATGAGAAATGTTATTGGAGGCGAAGAAGGTGGGATATCCAAAGAAATTAGTTGGACAGGCGGTGGAGGTTTTCGCTTCTTCGAACTCAAACAAAATAAAAGGCTCAGCCTAAAAGAAAATAATAATGTCTATCAATTAAATCCATTAGTAAAAAAGAATAAGATAGAATAATAGTAGTCCGAGAGAGGTAATTAATATAAATCAACATTACCACGTAAAAAGCCTAAATTCCCATTTGCGCTATTTCCTCGTATTTATACTAAATAATATTTTTGCAAATAGACCTATTATTGTTCTTTAGCTTTTAATAATCTGAACTGAAGCAACAACTAACTAGACATATATTATTACCATGACCAAACCCAAGAAAAGACAATAAATCTTTTCTTGGGTTTTTGTCCGCCTAAACCAAAATAAGGAGGTGAAAAATAAATGATTAAAATTGACTTAGCAAGAGAAATCTCAGAAAGAATGAACATCAGCCTAAAGCAAGCAGACCAATTTCTAAACACATTTGTGGAAGTAACCGCAGAAACCCTCGGCAAAGGAGAAAAAGTCCAACTAGCAGGTTTTGGCACCTTTGGAACCCGACAAGTGGCAGCACGAACAGGCAGGAACCCCAAAACAGGAGAGAGCCTAGAGGTCCCTGCAGCAATCTACCCTCACTTTCGTCCAGGTAAAACACTGAAAGAAAAGGTGATGCCGCTGTCAGAAGAAGCCGACAATGCTCAGGGAGAGATAAAAAAGGGTGCCAAGGCCAAAGCCAAAACCAACAAAGCCGAAAAAGAAACAGAAACAAAATCTCGCAGGAAACCCAAGTCCAAGACAGGTTCCAAAAACCAGCCTGTGGCCTCTCAGAAGCCCGAGATCAAGCCAAACTAGCAGCACAGATACCTACCCATCCCCCTGCCCCCCCAGCCAATCCTCTCTGGCACAAACAGCAAGCCAATTTAATGCCGTCAGCAATTTTCCTAAACCTAAACTCACTGCAAAAATTGATTGAATTCACTGCATAATAACTATCAAAGCTGCTCAAAATGCAACCTGCTATGAAGGCCATTGCAAATGTCAATGAATTTGTTTACCACACGCTACTAAATTTGTTTACCAGTTGCGCTAATGAATAAATTTACCACTTAAGTGTTTAATATAGGGAAACACCTATACTGGTATTTCCCTGTACATCTTTAGAATGGTCCCACTAGTTTATTTCTAGATTTTATTCACTATTGCTCCATATCTTCTGAATGGTTTCTGGAGTGTTCACTTCGAAATGATGGGCCATTCATATTCAGTACATGTGATCGAAATGTCAGTCTGTCAATTAGTGCAGCAACCATAGTCTCATTCTCAAAAAGGCTTGTCCAATCA
>JADQBR010000069.1 GCA_016278515.1 Bacillota bacterium | reverse complement strand
GGAAATTGTTCATCTATTGAGGTCCTCATAATTAAAAACCGCGAAACTACGCCTTATCTTCATACCTGTATATTATCGGAGTCATAGTCAACGTAATTACTACTTTTGTTATTCTCGCACACTGCCCACTAATTGTACGAATCAATTTCCGACCGTTCAGGGACAGTATTTTTCCCTCCAACTATTTTCTACTGCTTCAATTCTACTGTCTCTTGCCTTTCATCCCACTTTATTATTACGGCGTATGTGTCTTCATTAGCTTGGAGGCTGCCGTTACCCATGCCAAACCCGCCGAATTCGATGTCCCCATCAAAGTTAGCAGTATTGAAAATACCTTTGCTGATTTCTCCTAAATCGTTAATACATTGGTATTCAAGGTGTTTAATGTTTGAAGCATTTGCTCCGGTATAGGTGAGAATTCCCTCTTCTTCCGTCCGACCCTCAACATGGCCAACGCCATTACTATCCCAGAAATATTGATAAGTTCTTAAAACCAATTCCGCTTGCCAATGTTTGCTTTCGCCCTTAAAGGTATAGGTCTTACCTTCGTTTAGATCCTCAAAGACTGATTTTTTAATGGTTTTAAAGGTACTGAAAATTGTATCCCATATGGGGTTCATGGGTCCGGTTATGTTTAGGTCACGAGTATGGTCCAAAATCATTAATACATTTTTAGATGTCAAAGGATAAATAGACATGTATCGCTTACTTAATGCTGCCGGAAGATTATCTTCGCTGCTAAAAATCTTAGTTGAAGGCAACGCCACCTCCCGGCGGTCGTCTGTCGAAGGGTAAACATAAATGTATAGTTTACCGAGGTCACCGTTAATATTGAAAACATACGGAGGAGTAACCCCGTTCCAAGCAAGATCTTCTCGTTTAGCTTCTTCTACTTTTTCTAGTGTGATTCCACTTCTGCTAAGAACTTCTGTTACTTGAGTCAAACTAAGAGGTTGAGGAACTAGGTCATCTTGCTCGGAAGGTTGTTCGCGAGAAACATCTTTTCCACCACCAGAACATCCGAAAAGAACAAGAGTTATTATAGCAAGGAACAATATGCAATACGTCTTTCTATTCATGACTTTACCTCCGAAATCCGGTTTTCTTTCACCCACACAGTGGAAAACGCTATCCAAGTTTCATAAACTGCTTCCCTCCAGCCAAACTTATTACATATCCGCATTAATAAGTCTTTAGACTGCCAATCTGGGAAAATATGATTTCCTTACCGTCTTCGTTGACGTTGAGAAAATGTTTTCCGTCATAATGTAATTCACTATTATTAAATGGCAGCACTTTATTCTCTTCTGTTGTTACGTCGTAAATAATAACAAACTGATCCCTTTCTGCATCTCGCTCCTTATAACCCCTGACAATCAGTTTCGTAGAATCACCGCTCCACAGAATTTCCGAGTCAAAAAAGCCCAGAGAAAAGTCTTTGCAGTTTAAAACTTGAAGACTATTGCCAGAAGGATCTATCACTTTGATTGTCTGTGGAAAATATAGCGATTCACCATTCATTTCCATAACTGCTATCTTAGTACCATTGGGTGCGGCTGTAGGAGTATGGGCATTCTCCACTAGCCTTTGAGTATCCCCTGTATTTATATCAATTTTGTAAATGTTGGAGATTTCTCGGTATTGCTCCCGCCAGTTTTCTAATACTACCGCATCATTGCCGAGCCAGGTAAAATTGACGGGCAGTAAACTTTGCATGTTGTTATTAAAAAACGGCAAAAGGTTTGTTTTGAATTTACTTAAGACATTTTCCCCATTACTGTCCATAATGTTTAAATTAAGAGGTATTCCCATGTCGTCGATGGTATTTTTTTCATGGTGATAAGTAAAAGCTGCTATTTTTTTATCATCTGGCGAAGGCTTGGCACCTAAAATTCTTTCGTATGCCCCCGCGGTTATGTCTTTCATTTCCCAGTATCTTATATCAAATAAGTTTTGTTGGTTAATAATAACCTTAGGAGAATGATTAAACCAAAATGTCTCGGCCCAGTCAAACCAGACCTGCAATACTACATCCAGCTCTTTGATTTCTTTTGTTTCAGTATTATAAAAACCAGGAATGCCTGGAAATGCTTCACCGGCGCTAGGAAGGTTTCTAATTAAAGAAATCCATTTTTTATCGGCGGAGTAATTGAAACCGGCGTATTCACTGCCTGCAAACGTTTCTAAAATCTTCTGTTCTCCTGTTTCGAGATTCCAGGAAATTATGTTCCTGGCATAGACGTAAGTGCCGTTCTCTAAAATCTCATCGTTAGCAACAGCCTTTTTGGAATAATTCACGCCTTCTTTATCCCATCCGTCGGCAGAATAATAGAAGTCTTTGGTTCCCTTTAAAACACCAGAATAGCCAGCTGAATCAATATCATAAATATATAAATCCGTGGTATAGTATGGTCCTCCCTTGCTGGCATCCGGCAGTGCGTCCCCTCGTCTGGTAAAGCTTAAATAGTCACCGGTTGGAGACCAAAACAGTTCCGACGAATTTTCAATTGAGCCTACCCCTTTGACATTAATTAGGTCAAAAATATATTCTGATTGCAAAATTACGTATTTTTCTTCGGGAGACCAGCTTACATTTGGTGAATCACCTAAATATGTAAAATGCTTTATTAAGCTCAATTTGTCTTCACTTTGGCAGTAAAAATTATACCCTTCATTATTTCTAATCAAGGTAATTTTGTAATTTTTTGAAGGTGAGACGAAACTCTCAACAATTTGGTTTTCGAATTCTTTTTTCAGTTCATTCGGTAAATACCATTGCCGCTCACTATCTCCATCTATCTCTATGTGAACGTATTCCAATACCCCGTCCTTCTGCCAGTTCAAGGGTTTATAGTATTCCTTCCGGTTACCTTCTTTTAATACCTTAGTTTCCTGGCTTTCAACGTTATACATGACCAAATCTACTGTTCCGTCCAACTCCCACTCTATAGGTGGTTCAATGGAACGTACCTGCCCTAGTGCCAACCATTTTCCATCGGGGGACCAGACCGGTTTGCCAAAGTAATTAATATTTGCCGTCTTGGTGCAGTTTATGGCATCAACAATTATGCCCAAGCGGAGAGAAGAAGTTCCCGCATCTGCAATGATATAGTTGCTGTCGGGAGACCAATAAAGTGTATCTATCCTCTCCTTGACTGTTGGGACAACTTTAGGCTCCTTTTCGCCTGTCTTCCAAATATACAATTCACCTGTCTCTTTCAACTGATCAAATATTACATAAGCAACTTTTTTCCCATCAGGAGACCATGTTTCGGAAAACACAGAATCAAGTTCTTTCAAATATGCTTTTATGGACCACGGTTGGTAGTTAGATGGGGCTGATGGCTCTGGTTCTTCTGCTACTTCTGATTGGACGGGTGTATTGTCTTGTTTTTTAGGTTCTTCTTGTTTGTTGGTTGTACACCCAAAGCTTAATACACTTATCAGAATTAAGATAAATAGCAGTTGTTTCATACTATCTCCCTCTCTTTCCTGCCATTTCTTCTTTTGTGTTTTGACATTCAAGTACCTGATCCATTTTCTCTTCAAGTTTATCTAATTTTTTTGAATTGCTTCTAAAGTGCTTTACAACTGCTATAACAGCAAATATTATCAGTCCTAACAAAATCAAATTAATAAGTTGAAATAATGCCGTAGTCAAATTAAAGTTCACTGCCTATACCCCCTTAGCATAACTTTTAAATCATTTCCACTCGAATTTCACATTGGATACCTATGGCCAAAAATTTTACCCAATCCCATTTCCAAAAACCCTCTTTTCTTAGCTGGGCTAACAACTTAGGAAGTCCAATTAAAATACCAATGATAATCGGATAAAATATACTAAATCCTATGGAAGTATAATAGTTAAACGTAGCTGCGGCTAACCTGTGTAAGTGCATGGCATATTTTTCTGCCCAACTAAACACATAAGCTATAAAAAGTGCATAAAGAAAATAGGCAACAAAACGCTTTAATTTACTCATAATTATTTTTACTCCTCTACCCCACATTCTTTTTCAGAAAAGGTGTCTATGTTAATGGCTTCCGAGATAATCCAAAATCCCCACAATCATCAGAAAGATCCAAAGAAGTATCGAAAACTGAACAATCTCTTTTCTTTTGTCTTTATCATCCATTTTGAATAAAGGTAATTTATTTACTAAAGATTTTATTGTATCACTCATAGTTGTCTGTCTTTCGCCCATAATAAACCCTCCCCTCTCATTTCTACAATCCATACTCCGACTTACAAGTTTAACCAGTCTGAACCCATATACCTCTCTTATTTCAACAACTACTCTAACGTCTGCGGAAGAAGTTTTATTAACTTCTACAGCGTTAGAAGGAAATGGTTTATCACTCTCATATCTTTATACCCTAATTGGTCCTGAACGTCATTTTGCTGATAATAATATTTATCCAAGGTGTCTCGACCAGCCAAAGAAAAGGTAGAAAAAATCTACAACTTATACCATTTGCCCTTTAATGAGCAAATTTTCCATGGACCCTGTCCACACCATTACCAGCAGCCTCGTCAATTGGTTGACATAAACGGTTTTCATAAACATCTAAAAATAAGTAGAAGCAGAAAAAAGACGCAATTGCTAATACTCCCAATACCTGGCTTAACGTAATTCCCGTGTTAGACATCAGGCTCCCCTTTCCAGAAGCATTTGACACAAAAGCAACTCATTAAATTAGTACCAGTTATATTTATTTTGTTACAGTATTAACCAAAATTTTTTTGCCTTTATCAATAAGAGAGACTTCCATCTAGAAAAGTCTCCCTGGCTTAATGTTTTTGATCTTTTAATTAGCAAAAAAACAATAAACGGCAACCTTACCCGCAAAGCCAACAACATACTGGCACTAGAGAAATGTCCTTGGCCTCTCACGGTTGCCCTTTCCCCCGATACAAGGAGCATTTTCCCGCCTTCGAATTCCATTAGCGTTGTTTGGGGGGTCCTTAATAGGATGCTGGGCCAAGTATGGCTTTAAGTCTTTTTGGCCAAAACTGTTATTGAAACCGTCTTTAAAACTTAGGTCAGATTCAGGCTTGTATACCTCCAGTCGCCATCTTCCTTTTCCAATTCAAAGTCCAGCAAATACCATTTCGGGTCATTAGTATATAACCCCTGTGGATATATTCGCATCGTTGCTCGAATTTTGTTACGGTTAATTAGTTTAAAGTTTTTTATCGAAAAGGTCGGCTCTATCCATTGACTGCTTTGTTCCGTTAACTGTTTCCACACAGGACTCTTTTCAACTCCGCTAGCCAGCACTCCTGTAGGTTGGTTATTAGATACTGCGTTAATCAGTTTTTTCCCCATTCCTAAACCAAGTTCAGATATTTCGTCGTAGAACATTACATACCAAACATACTCTGAAGGAATCATATGGTCGGTAGAAATTAATTTGTCTTCATCAATTGTTAAGACAAAATCATTTAGGTCTAAATCAGATAGTCCTGAAAAGCTTCCATTCTGGCAAATTTTTTTTGTTTCTTGGTCGTTAATTAGTTTTGCAGCTTCCAAAAACATGCCGGATGGAGACAGATCGTACTTTTTCCTAATAACCACTTTGCCTAATTTACTGTACTTCCAACCTCCTGGTGCCTTTGTCACTTCAAAGTCCACAAATGCAGGATGGTCAAAAACACCGCCACCGGTGTTTAATGTTAAACGCAAGGTTCCAGTGATCTTTGTCCTATTACCATTAATTTTCATATTTAAGACTTCTACCGGAAACGGCTCATACCAAAATTCGCTATGATCAATTAAAAATTGCATAGCAGGGCTGTTCCAGGCAGTTTCGCTTATCACTGCGCGGTCCCTTTTGTAATAATCTTTTTCCCACTGCTCATTATATCTGTATTTTCCAACAACCAGAGGAATAGCCCAAGCTAAATCTGTACCTTGCCAGTTACCCGGCCCGGCAGACATAATTGTTTTTGCATACTCCAAATTAGACATTTCTACAAGCTGTGTTTCTAATTGTTGCTCTGACGGTTTTGTGCCGTCGTTTTGTTCTCCGTCCGTTTGTCTCCCTATATTCTGATGGATATGACTGCAACCGAAAATAAACGCCATTAAGAGAATCAATATTAATGCCTTTTTAATAACACCACCCCATTTTGTAGGCAATCAACGAGTTAAGCCTTATCGTTTAGTCAATATTGACAATTCTCCATTCATTATCGAACCTTTGAAATATGAATGTAACATTATTGGTACTTTCTATCCCATATGAAATATTCGTAGTATACGTATCTTCTGAACAAAAAATGGCTGTATCTCATATAATTTAAGGGGTACAG
>JADQBR010000079.1 GCA_016278515.1 Bacillota bacterium | reverse complement strand
ACCCTCCTATAATTGACATAAGGGGGCATACCCCCTTAACAACCCCAATGTATAGAAAATTATCCACAACCCATAATTTCCTATACATCAAGAATACAGAAGACATCAGTCACAATAAAGCTTTTGTCTTCTTTTGTAATATATCATATTACAGGAATAATTATTATAACATGCATTTTGCTTGAAATCAATATAGAAAAATGGCCTTAAGAAGCGATTTCTATACTCCCTTTAGCCACGAGTGTATCATTAGAAACTTCTTGTTAGTAAGTATCTTGCAATTTGCCGCAGTGGTTCGGCCCGCTCAGGAAAAACTCTCAATGCATCCACTGCCTGAGCAACGCTTTCCTCTGCCATACGGTAAGACTGCTCCAAACCATATATGGAAGGGTACGTGGCCTTGGCATTTTTTTCATCGCTTCCTGCCGGTTTCCCAATCAATTCAGTATCCCCTTCTACGTCTAGTATATCATCAGTTATCTGAAATGCCAATCCAAACTGATCGCCATACCTTTTAAAGGCGGATAGTGCACTTTCATCTGCTCCCGCAAGCAGGGCCCCAGCACCTAAAGCGGCTTGGAAAAGAGCGCCAGTTTTTCTACTATGGATATAAAGCATGGTCTCTGCATCAACCGGCTGCCCTTCTGCCTCCAAATCAGCTATTTGACCGCCTACCATGCCTGCTGCGCCTGCTCCACTAGCAACAATTCGTACTACCTCAGCAATAGTGTCACCACTGATATGTGCAATCATCCTATTATTACTGATAACCTCAAAAGCTAATGTTAATAAAGCGTCTCCAGCCAAAATAGCCGTTGCCTCTCCATAAACCTTATGGCAGGTGGGCTTTCCTCGTCTTAAGTCATCATCATCCATGGCTGGTAAGTCATCATGTATTAAAGAATAAGTATGAATAAATTCCAGTGCGCAAGCAGCAGGCAATACCAGTTCCTTACCTTTCCCCATTGCCTCCGATGCTGCCATTGTAAGAATCGGCCGCAGCCTTTTACCTCCTGCAAAGACACTATGCCGCATAGCTTCACGCAACCTTTCCGGAGCGTGTCCATGCTGAGGCAGGTATTGGTCTAATTCCTCATCAATTAGTTTCTTGCGCTCTTCTAAGTATGTCAATAGCTGCACTCTTACTTCACTCCGTCCCGTTCTTCAAATGGAACTATTTTGATTTCCCCATATTCGTCTACTAACACGTTCATTTTTGCCTCGACTTCTGTTAAACGCTTGTTGCATTGCTGCAGCAGAGCGACTCCCTGTTGAAAACTCTCCAACGCATTTTCCAAAGAAATGTCCCCATCTTCCAACTCTTTAACAATAATTCCCAGTTTATCTACAGCTTCCTCAAAACTTAGTTCTTTTTCTGCCACGGCATTTCCTCCTTCAAGTGATCCACCTTGCATTTCAATGCACCTTTAGCTAACAATACCTCTACCATCTGTCCCGCCTCAGCCTGAGCAGCTTCATTTAAAATTTTGCCGTCTTCCTCCCGACGGCACACGGCGTAGCCGCGTGTAAGTACCTTAAGCGGGCTATAGGCATCCAGCTTGGCTGATAGACCAGCAGTTTGATTTTTCTTTTCATTAATTAACTTCTCCATGGTCTTAGACAAATCTCTTGCCACTTGATCCAACTGTTGTTGATGCTCCTGCAGAAGTTTGCCAGGGTTTTGAAATACCCGGCTTTGGGAGAGATAAGCTAACCGCTGGCGTTCTGACCGTACCTTTCCAGATAATCCCTGGAGTAATCTCCGGTAACCATTAGCAATTTCCGCCTGCAAGTCATTGTAAACAGGAACTGCCATTTCCGCGGCCGCTGAAGGAGTAGGAGCCCGGCGATCCGCCACAAAATCCGCAATGGTAAAATCCGTTTCATGTCCTACAGCTGAAATAACGGGGATTGAGGATTGGTGGATAGCTCTAGCAACCGGTTCAGTATTAAAAGCCCAAAGTTCCTCCAAAGAACCACCTCCGCGTCCTACAATAACGACATCCACATCTGTGTGCTGATTCAACAAGTAAAGCGCTGAAGCAATCTCTTCCGGAGCTTCCGTACCCTGCACTGAAGTCGGCGCAATAATTATCTCCACCCGAGGAAAGCGTCTGCGGACTACAGTAATAATATCCTGCAGAGCCGCTCCGGAAATAGAAGTGACGATACCAATTGCTCGTGGCAATACCGGTATCGCCTTTTTTATTTCATCGGCAAATAGACCTTCCAAATCCAACTTCTTTTTTAATTGTTCGTAGGCCGCATGTAGACTGCCATAACCGTGAGGTTCCAGCGCCTGTACATAAAACTGATATTGTCCTCCTTGAACATAAATAGACACGTACCCGTTAGCTAACACCTGCATACCATTTTCCGGTCTAAAACGCAACCGGCTGTTATTCCCGCGAAACATAATACAACGCACCGACCCCGTTTTATCTTTGATACTGAAATACATATGTCCGGAATTATGGTGTTTGAAATTAGATATTTCACCATTCAGCCAAACGTTGGCCAAGTTGGGGTCAGCGTCTAATAGCTGCTTCATATAATTATTCAGTTGTCCTACTGTTACGATTTGCCTATTTTGCACTACGCTTTGCAGCCTCCAATGTGTTTAGTAGGAGCATTGTTATGGTCATAGGACCAACTCCGCCGGGAACAGGGGTAATCCAGCCTGCTTTTTCCTTGGCACTTTCATAATGAACATCACCAATCACCAGGTTGCCGACATTAGCCGGGTGAAAACCGTCCACATCCTTTTCTAAAGCGACAGCACCAATAACGGCCTTTTCGTCAACGTGATCCGGCACCGGCAGCTGCACTAGAATACCATGTATTTTCATATCCTTATTTAACTCATCAATTAGACTGAGTAATTCTTCTTGAGTAGTTTCAGCCGGCAGCCGGTGAACCTCGGAGTAGATACCTACCTCACCACAAGACTTATGCTTGTTCCGAACGTAGACTTGAGACGCCGGGTCTTCGCCCACCAAAACTACTGCCAAACCGGGCTGGATATCCAATTCCTCTACTTCCCGTTTAATCTGTTCACGCACCTCTTTGGAAATCTTTTTGCCATCGATTACATTCGCACTCATAACTATCCTCCTTATCAATCTAGCATATTCTTTAAAGGAACGCCTAAAAGACGTTCCTTCTGAATCCTTTGCTTATGCTTTGTGACTTAGGAGTCCTTGATTACTTATTTTGTAAATATTCATTAATGGCTTTGGCAGCATCTTTCCCTGCTCCCATTGCCAAAATTACAGTAGCTGCTCCGGTAACAATATCGCCACCGGCAAATACGCCATCCTTGGTAGTTTTGCCGGTTCCATCTTCGGCAACTATGGTTCCTTTTGATTTAAGTTCCATTCCTGGAGTAGTAGAAGGAACCAAGGGGTTAGGCCCTTGCCCAATTGCCATAACTACTGTATCTACTTCCATAAAAAATTCTGATCCTTCAATCTTAATTGGGCGGCGGCGTCCAGAATCATCCGGCTCACCTAATTCGTATTCAACACAGGTCATACCTTTAACCCAACCGTCTTCCGTACCTACAATTTCAATTGGGCTGGTTAGCAGTTTAAACTGCACCCCTTCTTCTTCCGCATGCTCAATTTCTTCATCTCGGGCCGGCATCTGTTCTGCTGCGCGGCGATAAACAATATATGATTCTTCTGCTCCTAAACGCAATGCCGTACGGGCTCCATCCATTGCCACGTTACCTGCACCGACCACTGCTACCCTTTTACCAATCTTTATGGGAGTAGCAGCTTCCGGGAATTTGTATGCCTTCATTAAATTAGTACGGGTAAGAAATTCGTTGGCGGAATAAACTCCATTCAAGTTTTCACCGGGAATATCCATAAAGTAAGGCAACCCGGCACCGGTCCCGATAAAGACTGCGTCATAACCTTTTTCTAACAACTCATCTACCGTATCAAGTTTCCCTATTACAGAGTTAGTCTGGATATCCACACCCAGTTTGCGAATATAATCTATTTCGCGTTGGACTATTTCTTTCGGTAAACGAAATTCAGGAATACCATACATCAGTACGCCGCCTGCCACATGCAGCGCCTCAAAAACAGTTACTTGATGTCCAAAACGGGCCAAGTCAGCTGCAGCAGTTAATCCGGCTGGGCCACCACCCACTACCGCTACTCTTTTTCCGGTACTCTGGGTAACTTCCGGATCCAAAACACCCGCTTCTAACTGGTAATCCGCAGCAAACCTTTCCAGTCTGCCAATTCCTACCGGATCATTCTTTTTACCTAAAGTGCAAAAACTTTCACACTGGCTCTCTTGTGGGCAGACACGCCCACAAACAGCCGGCAGATTATTCTTTTCCTTAAGCTTGTCGGCAGCACCGGCAAAGTCTTGGTCCTTAATTTTTTGGATAAAGGCCGGTATATCCACCTCTACTGGACATCCTTGACGACAAGGTTCATTTTTACACTGAATACAGCGTTCCGCTTCCTGCAATGCCATTTCCTTGGTATATCCGGTAGCAACTTCATTAAAATTACTTTTTCTGACTTTCGGATCCTGGGATGGCATTGAAGTCTTAACTTTTATTATTGGCATCCGCATCCACCTCCACAACTACCAGCAGCTTCTGCTCTTTTTTCCTCATCTTTAAAAATATTCATTCTTCTTAGAGCCAAATCCCAATCAATTAGGTGGCCATCAAATTCGGGGCCATCCACACATGCAAACTTAGTCTCGTCGCCGACAGAAACACGACAAGCACCGCACATACCGGTTCCATCTACCATAATAGGGTTCATACTGACTATGGTAGGAACTTCATATGGTTTAGTAGTAGCGCAGATTACTTTCATCATAATCCCAGGTCCGATAGCCCAGATCTGCTTAACCTCTTGTTCGTCCAATACTTGTTTCAACAAATCAGTGACAAAACCTTTATGACCGTAGGAACCATCATCTGTTGCTACCATAAAAGTATCACTAACAGCCTTCATTTCTTCCTCAAAGATCAACAGATCTTTGGAACGAGCACCAATAATGGATATCACTTCATTACCCGCCTCTTTTAACGCCCGGGTAATTGGGTAAAGCGGTGCTACTCCAACACCACCGCCAACACAAACAATACGACCGTAATTCTCTATCTCAGAAGGCTGACCTAACGGACCGACAAAATCTACAATATTATCTCCCTCGTTAAGACAACCCAATTTTTTGGTGGTATAACCAACCTCCTGAAAAATTATGGTTAAAGTGCCTGCATTTCTGTTAATATCGGCAATGGTTAAAGGAATTCTTTCTCCTTCATCGTCAACTCGCAAAATGATAAACTGGCCGGCCTTTGCCTTAGCCGCAACCTTTGGTGCTTTAATCTCAAAAAGTTTAATACTTGGAGCTAGAATCTTTGTTGCAACAATTTGGTACACCTTATGTTCCCCTCCTTGTTTGTTTAATTTTACATACATTCATACATCATAAAAACATTCTCACATTGCAGGCACATTTCCTGCTAATTTTAATTAAAAAATTGTAACTTTTCTGTCCATCAGACTTTAATCTAACCATTACTAGATTTTCCCGCTTTGTAACCTTTTATCGTAAAACTTTTAAAAATACAAAAAATACAGCCAATATTTCAGCTGCATCATTGCGGACATCAGTCTGTTAATTCTTTTATAACAGCATGTTCATCACAGTCAGGAAACTTAGGGCAGCTGATACATTCCTTCCATACTTTATGCGGCAGATCCTTATTGGAAATCTCAGTGTAACCACATTTTGCAAAAAAGCCCGGTTGATAGGTCAATGCAAAAATCTTCGGTATTGCCAATTCCCGAGCTTGCTCCTCTAAAACCTGCACCAACTGTTTACCGATACCTTTTTTAGCGTAGTCCGGCGCAATAGCCAATGATCGAACTTCCACCAAGTCGGCCCATAGAATGTGCAGCCCTCCGACGCCAATTACCGCGCCGTCATTTTCCACCACCGTATAGTCGCGCAGTGATTCATAAAACATACTGCGAGAGCGGGCCAGCATCAGCCCCTTCTCTGCATATTTATTAATTAGACTGTGCATAGCTTCTACATCAGACATAATCGCTTTTCGGATTATCATTCGTATAACAACTCCTACTATAGTTTCATAGGTCTTTTGTTTACACTCAAGCAAAGATATTTCTTTGACTAGGCATAAGGGCGATCACTTAACACTTTATGACGTAAACTAAGTCTTCTTTCCGCCCCTGACCAATAATGAATATTATATCAACGTTATGAATAGTATACAAGATTTGTTTCTGCTTTTTAAGCATTTTTCCTACACCCCTCACTAATTGTGACAAATATCACTTTAAAAAATGCAGTTTATCACTGCACTCCGGTCTGAAATATGTGAAAGTATAATAAAAGCCTATGGAGAGAGGAAGTATTTGCATTGTGAAATTTTACCCTAACTAGTAATATTAAGATTTTAATTATATAGGAGGTTTAATTTAAATGGGAAAAAAGGGGATTAAGCTAAACCGAAGGCAGTTTTTGAAAGCCTCGGCTGCAACCGGTGTCCTGGCCGGAACAGTCGGCCCAATTAAGCTGGCACAAAGCTCCACCAACGAATCCGGTTCGGCTGACAATAAAGATATTAAATTTGTACGCAGCACGTGTTCACCCAACTGTACCTCATCCTGTGGAATTACCGCAATGGTCGTAGACGGGCAAATTAAGACCTTGTCCCCTACTGACGATTACCCCGAACCGGAGTACGGACCTCGGGGCTGCTTGAGAGGGCTGTCGTTTCTCAATTTGATTTATGGGCCCGACCGCCTGGAAAAACCATTGATACGTACTGGCGACAGGGGGAAAGGAGAATTTAGGGAAGCCTCTTGGGAAGAGGCATTGGATTATTGTGCAGAGGGCCTGCAGAAAGTCGCCGATAAATATGGGCCGGAATCCATCGGTGCCAGCTTTCAGGTTGGCGGAACCGGTTTTGTGCAAAAAGGCGCCTGGTTTGCACTAGCTTCACAAGCAGGATGGAATGTACTACATGCTTATGATTTAAACGGTGACCTGCCCATGTTCTGGCCCATGACCTTTGGTGTGCAGACCGAAGAATTAGAACCCCTGGAATGGGCCAACTCTGACTATACTGCAATCTTCGGCTCTAATGTCACCGTAACGCGATTAATGGACTCTGATTTTTTGATTAATGCCAGCGAGAATGGTATGAAATTATTGGTTGTAGACCCAAGTTATACTCCTACTGCCTCTAAAGCAGATCAATTTTTACAGATTAAACCTAGTAGTGATGCCGCTATGGCTCTGGGCATCGCAAGAGTCATTGTTGATGAAGGGCTGTACGACAGCAACTTTATCAAGACATTTACCGACTTACCGCTGTTGGTAAGAACCGATAACGGCAAACGCCTGCAAGCTGATGATGTCTCCGGGCTTTCTTCAGTCTCAGATAGTCCCGCCTACCGTAATACCTTTGTTTCCTATAACGGTCAGCTGGTGAGTGTTAATCCGGAAAAACTTGATCTCCCGTCAGACGTCCTGTTAGAAGCAGAACAAGACGTCACCTTGAAGGACGGTTCTACTGTTAAGACAAAGACCGTTTTTAAGCTGCTTAAAGAAAGTCTTCAAACCTATACACCAGAATACGTGACACAAGAAACCGGTCTTGACTGGGATACCGTCTACCGTATCGCCCACGAAATGGCGGCAAGTAAAGCCCTGCATATTGTCTATGGCGCCAGTAACTATCAATGGTATCACGGTGACCTTAAAGGCCGGGCTCTGGCATTGATCCCGGTGCTGACAGGAAACATTGGCAAATCCGGTGCCGGTATCTCCACTTATGCCGGACAATATCGAGTTCGCTTTAACATTAAAGATTGGTGGTTCCCCAAGGAGCCTAAGTGGACGCCATGGTTATATTTCCTCCATGGTCGTACTGATAATATGGTGGCACCTTTTCCGGAAAATGGTATTAAAAGTCTGGTCTTTGGCTGGCATAATCCCTTTGACCAGCACAATATGTCTAATAAGTTACGGGATATGGCTACGGAAGGCGAGCTGGAATTTATTGTGGCTATGGACTTCCAAAGATCAACCAGCTGCAATTGGGCAGATGTGGTGTTCCCGGCAGCCAGTTGGTATGAAAAGCTAGATTTAACTGCAACACCGCTGCATCCATACGTTCAGCTGCAGCAGCCGGCGATCGAACCTTTTGCCCAAAGAAAGTCGGAATTGTGGATAGCTCGGGAGCTGGCCAAGAGACTTAACCCGGAATTTGAACAGCACTATTTCCCGGAACTCAGCGCCTACCAAGCAGCAGAACAGGCGACCGAGGTCATGCTGAGAGCTACTGGTCGAACCACGGAAGATATGACTCTGGAGAAACTAAAAAAAGGTCCCATGCGGCTAAAATTGAATACGCCTCAACACAGGCAGATTCCTTTCTATGAGGAAATCCAGCACAAACAGCCGTTTCCGCCCATAAGTAACCCTGCACCGTTGAAAGCTACGGCTCAGTTTGTTAAGAGCGGGCGAATCGAATTTTATAAAGACGAGGATACGTTTATTGAACTGGGTGAAACTCTTCCGGTGCATAAACGCCCCTTTGAGGACAGCGAATACGCTCTTAACCCATCTGTGGAGGGCAAATATAAGTTTGTCTTTATTACCCGTAACTCACTGTATCGGATTCACTCAACCCATTCCAACAATATCTGGATGAACGAGCTGCAGGACCATAAACCAAAGGTATTTCTCAACCCAGACGATGCAAAGGAAAAAGGTATCAAAGACGGCGACAAGGTAGAGCTGTATAATGACAGGGGCCGGGTCACCGCTTTTGCCTCAATTGACCCGGGAACCGGGAAAAACGTGGCTACTTTTGTCCAAGGCTGGTGGGATCGCTACCTTGACAATGAATCCTATAATACCCTGACTTACCCGTTTATCAAGCCTACGCATGAGATATATTTTGTGCCGGGTATTTGGGCACCCAATACCTGCTGGAATGAGTGTTTGATTGATGTCCGAAAGGTAGGTGAAGGCAAATGAAACTAGGTATGGTTATCGATTTACAACGTTGTATCGGCTGCCGCACTTGTGCAGTGGCCTGTAAGCAGCATAACGCTCAACCTCCTGGCAATTGGTGGAACCGCGTCTTTACCAAAGGCAGCAATTTTCATCAAAATGCCGTTGGTGAAGATGACAATCTGAGTATGGAGTTTTTACCGGTATCCTGCCAAATGTGTGACAACGCCCCCTGCGAAAAGGTCTGTCCCGTAGGTGCCACTTATAGTGACGAAAACGGCGTAGTCCTGGTGGATTATGAACGCTGTATAGGTTGCCGTTACTGTATGAGCGCCTGCCCGTACGGCGTACGCCAGTTCAATTGGGAAGACCCTGAAAACAGCAAGAGGGAAGCTGAGTACCAAGAAGGGTATGAATACGGTTATCCATTTGACCACCGAGACAAGGACGGGCATTTGGTGTACACCCCCAATCGACCAAAGGGAGTAGTGGAAAAATGCACCTTCTGTGTTCAGTACACCAGCAAGGGTGAACTACCCATGTGCGTCAGAGCTTGCCCCGCCAAGGCGCGAGCATTCGGGGACTGGGATGATCCGAAATCGGATGTCAATCAAGCCATAAAGGGGCGTAATGTTACCCGGTTATTGGAAGAGATGGGGACATCACCCAAAGTACTCTACCTGCCCCCACGGAAAACCAGAAAATAGGAGGGATTCACTTGAAACGGTTAAATTACGTCACTTATCTTGCAGCACTATTACTGGTAGTTAGTTTGGCAGCATGGGGCTACCAAATTAAGGCCGGTTTAGTTGTTACCAATATGAGCAATCCCTTCAACTGGGGATTATACATTGCCACTTTTGCCTTTTTTGTCGGTATTGCCGCGGGCGGTTTGATCATCTCATCATCGGTCTACTTGTTTAATGTTAAACAACTAAAACCTTTCACACGCATTGCATCCCTGTCCGCTTTTGCCAGCATAGTGGGTGCTGCTGCTATCATTCTACCGGACATGGGGCGGCTGGATAGACTATACAATTTATTGCTCCATCCAAACTTTTCTTCTCCACTAGTCTGGGACGTCGTTGTAGTCAACCTTTACATGCTAATAACCTTCCTCAGCGTCTATTTCCAACTGCTACCCGACTGGAAGAATGAAGGCAGCTTTCTGGCCGGTTGGACTAAGAAGTTGACCAAGAACCAGGTAGACTCACTATCGGCCAAATGGTCCAAAAGAATGGCCATTATCGGATTGCCGGTAGCTATCCTTATCCATACGGTTACTGCACTGATCTTTGCCGTCCAGGCCTCCCGGAGTTGGTGGAATACACCGGTACTACCCCCGGACTTTATTGCCATGGCCATAGCATCGGGTACTGCACTGGTACTAGTAATAGCCTTACTGGTTACCGGTAAGGCAAATTTTCTTAAGTATAAAAGTGCTTTTAACACCTTGGCCCATATCATTTCCGGTTCTCTGGTAGTGCATTTCTTCCTAGTAGCCATGGATCTGCTGTTGCACAGTTGGTGGGGCGGTCATGGTGCCGGCGTACTGTCGCTAGTATTTGGGCGCTACGGCTACCTGTACGCAGTAGAGCTGATCCTTCCGGCTGTTACCATGTTTTACTTCTTTACCACCGCCGGCAAACAGTCGCGAAGTTCACTGCTGACAGGCAGCATCCTGCTCTTTATAGGAGTTTTTGTCCACCGAATGATGCTGATGTTCCCGGCTTTCAATGATATTCCGTTAAGCTTTACCTTGCCGGGGGCACATGTGGAGAACTGGAAGTACCCCATAACCATCGGAAACTATAATCCTCCAGAGCCCACATTTACCGACTTTTGGGCATACGCACCATCCGGGATAGAAATCCTGGTCAACCTGTTGCCATTTGCTCTTACAGCGCTGATAATTTCTGTTGCTGTTACCCACTTTAACTTCCTGCCCGGTCAGGAACAAAAGAATCACCGACTCGGCGTGTATACCAACACCGCCACAACAGCATCAATCGAAAACCGGACCAAAAACTAAGCATCTGAACCAAATAAGCACTGCAAACCGCCTGATCACACTACTATCCAGGCGGTTTTTACAAAAACTGCACCAAATTATCCTAGCGAATTTTACTTGCTAATCAACTGATTGTTCAAAAGTCTGTCTCCCCAAAAGTGCCACCCCGACAGCATTATCGGTACTATATTGAGGCTGGGCAATAGCCAACACCGCACCAACCGCCGGATGCTCTAATCTTTGCTTCAATCTTTCACGAATGTACGAATTTGCCGCTACTCCGCCGGCCAGCAACACATGTCTTATACCCTCTTTTTTAACAGCCTGTCTGAGCACCTTCTCCAGTGTTGTCGCTATGCACTGTTCCACGGCCCTAGCCACATTAGCCGGCTCAGCCCCTTTTCTTATCAACCGCTGAGCATGACTTTCGGGGCCGGAAAAGCTAAAATCATATCCTTCAACAAACGAGGGAATTCCTAAGGCCGTCCCAGCTTTAACTGCAATCCTCTCCAATTGGGGACCGGCCGGAAAGGTTAGCCCCAGTGACACACCAACCCGATCCACAAACTGACCGGCATGGAGGTCTTTTGTGCCACCTAACAGTTGTATGGAGTAACCCTTTGTTAGGGTATTAACCAGCAGTAATTCCGAGGTACCGCCTGATAGATGCACGGCCAGAAATTTTGCGGGTAATTTTGTCCCTGATGACCACACCGCTGCTTCAATATGGCCTTCCTGGTGGGTAGTAGGAACAAATAGGCAGTTACCAGCCGCTGCCACTACTTCTCCCTGTCCCTTACTAACAGTAAATACCGGCATGTACGAACCAGCAGCAGGCCTAGGAGAAACACTGGCCGCTACCGCCATCAGCCTACCGGTATCGATTTTTTTTAAGGCTTCAGTTAAAAGCGAGGGTAATTGCTGTACATGCTGAAAAACCGCCTGTGATTGCAGCAACCCCCTATCCCCCAAGGGCACATCCAACAAGCGGCGTTTTTGGTATATTAATTTTTTCTCCCCATTAACCACTGCAACCGATGTGGTGTAGGCGCTGGTATCAATACCTAAATAATACAATTTATTACCTCTATTCTTTATCAATACCCATATCTTTCCCAAAAAAATCTAATAGACCGTTGACAAATTTTCCAGACTGCTCTCCGCTAAATATTTTTGCCAATTCGATAGCTTCGTTAATAGAAACCTTAAAGGGAATTTCGTCCCGGTACATTATCTCAAAAATGGCCAGTCTCAAAATATTACGGTCAACGTTGACCAGTCTGTCCAACTGCCATTCTTTTGCATATTTACTGATATACCGGTCGCACTCTTCACGGTGCTCAACTGTGCCATAAACTAATTCTCGGGCAAAACGTTTAGCCTCAATGGACAATTTAGAATCTTCTATGACATATTCTACAGCATCAATTATTTCACTCTTTGCCAAATCTATTTGAAATAGGGCCTGTAATGCTTTTTCTCTCGCAATCCTTCTGCTCATTTAATTACCTCTCTTTTTTGTGCTTGTCCACAGAAATTAGTTCCCCGAGTGCCTAAATTACTGGCTCTACTTAAAGATTCTATCCAAAAGGTCCCGAAAATTTTCATGGTTATCTATTCTTTTACCGATAAAATATCCAATTATGATACAAATACTAATAAAAAGCGTCCGCCAGAATCCTACTAACACTGTCAGTAATCCAAAGGTCAAACCGACTAATATTCCTACTACCTTACCTCGATGTTTGCCCCATATTTCGTTTATTAGTTCATTCCAATCCACGGTTAAACCCCCTAATTATTCCACTCGGACCTTAGCCTCATGACTTACATTTTGAACCATTACCTTAACTTCAATTATGTCCAATCCAGCAGCTTCTTGCAAATAATCTTTTACCTGTTGCTGCAGCTGTTGGCTAATTTCTGGAATATTCTGGTCAGGTAGGAAAACGGCCTCTAGCAAAACCATAACCCCTTCCCCTGTAGGTCTAATTCTAGGCTTGATCTCCTTAACTCCTGCTACCTTCCTTGCTGCCCGATGAACCAGGTTTTCTAGGGCAGTGATGCTAACACGAATTTCGCCCAGCTCTGTATGATGAACTACAGAAGGCAGGCCCGGTCTGCGATGGAAATTAACAAATAGCAGATTCAACCCTACTAATAATAATAAAGCCGATACTATACCCACAGCCCACCTGGTATTAGTGTGGCTGAAAGCAAATTGTAAATAGTCTATTGGGGTCGTCCAACCGGCAGCCATTATAAGTGCCAGCAGCGATAGAGCTACCAGCACCAAAGCGTAGACTACTAAAAGTAGTCGCTCAAAAAACTTCATGAACAGTTGTCCTCCTTATTTTACCCGATGCTCGTCTTCTTTTGCAGTCTCCGGTTCTGGAAACACTACTCCCTGCACATGCACATTTGTTTCCACAACTGCCAAGCCTGTCATAGTTTCAATTGCCTGCTTAACGTTTTCCTGAATCTTTAATGATACGTCCGGTATTCTTACTCCAAATTCTACAATTATATAGATATCTATTGCCGCTTCTTTTTCGCCGACTTCAACCTTTACTCCTTTAGATAGGTTTTTACGTCCGAGAATTTCAGCAATTCCGCCTACTACGCCGCCGCTCATCCCAGCAACACCTTCAATTTCTGTAGCCGCTAAACCGGCAATAATTGCCACAACCTCATCGGCAATTCGAATCGTACCCTTCTCTGCTGCTTCCATCATCTTTTCTTCTGTCATAACTGCCACCTCCTAATTTCTTTTACTAAGTTATCTTCTATATTATACCAAATACCATTAAATTAAACAAACTTAAAACATTAACTATGGCACTAATATCTATTTTTTCGGGATAACTACTATATCCTTTAAATCATGTCCTGTTGAACGAGATACCAGATCACCGATACGGGTAACATCTTCTTGGGATAACTGCTCACTTTTTATAATGACGGTTACACCGGACGGTTGAATAAAGAGAACCGCATCCTCATAGCCCTTAGCTGCAATCAAGTTTTCCAACTGCAATTCCTTCTCCATCCGCTTTGTGATTTCCAAAAGTACTGCCTGGGCTTCCTGCCTGGTTTCCTGAACGGAATTTGGATTTTGGACAATATCCTTTAACAGCTCAATCTGCTGACTGCGCACCCTATCTCTTTCCATACGATACTCCACAAAAAAGTTTGTATCTTGATTACTGAACTCTTCAGTATTTTTTTCTATTAAATCCAGGTTTTCTTCCAGAGGTGCAACCTTAGCATTTTCCCCTGATACTACCTGACTCCCTTCCGGGCTATTGCTATCGGTATCCAACCAAAGAGATGCCAGTTTAAATCCCTGTCCGATCACGGTAATTGCTACTACTAATGCTATACACCCCACCACTACCCAAAAGGTAATACGTCTGTTTAACACCAAATTAACTTTTGCCATTTTATACACCTACTTTCTTGGTAATACGTTTACCTGGTGGGCAGGGATGCCCATCAAGGTTTGCACTGCTTTAGTCAATGTAGCCCTAACAAAAGGATCGGAGGCCCCCTCAGCTACCACTAACACACCTCGTACGTCTGGCTTTATCTCTTTTATCACCACAGGCCGGTCTCCATTTGACCCGGCAGCCCGAGACATCACCATTTGACTATCTTCGTTTATTTCAGTGGTTACACGCGCCCCACCTCCCTGATCTTGTTCCTCAACAGTTCGATTGCTGGTGTTGGTATTATTTGCGTAGTTATACTGAGGCCCGGCCGCTAAGAATAATGTCACTGAAACCTTACCTGCTCCTTGAATTTCTCCCAGTACCTCTTCCAATCTTCTTTCAGTTGCTTGCTCCAAACGAGCAACTTCAGAGGAGACAGTCACAGGTTCTGAAGCACTAAGATTATTGGCATTATGTTCAGGTATCACATTCTGTTCCTTGCCAATGGAAAATGCCTCCAGCATCAATACTACTCCAATTATTAGCGCTGCTCCCATCATTAACCACTTTCGATTTATATTTTTCCCATTGTCATCAGTTTTGTTATCCATCGATCTCACCCCCCTCTACGTCGCCTGCTACTGCCGTCACTGTTATTCGATCTTCCTGCAATCCGTAAAAGTCAGAGACCACCTGCCTTATTTGTTCCTCTATAGTTTTTCTTTCCTGTCCGGTTAGCAACAATTGTTCCCTCTCCTGAACCTTTTCCGTTGTTTGTTTTTCCTGCTCTATCTTAACTTGTTTAACAGGCTCTACCCCTATATTAGATCCTGCATCTTCGGCGCCTAAGGCTGTTTTCTCACTATTTTCAATCACTGCCACTAATACTACTCTTCTGATAGACCCATAGTAGTTCTCTTCCCGATTTTCAAAGCTTACATCCACTTGCACCTCCTCCACCCGGGAAACTAAACTAACAATAGAGATTATCTGCCGTTCTACTCTTTGTTTGTAATCATCCCAAGCTGCATCCTTGGTAACCTGGGCAACCTCTTTACCTTGTTGAAAAATACTATCCAGCTGCCTTTGGTCCGCAGGTTGGTACTGCCATGCAGTGATTTCAAAGGCCTGTGACTTACCTAGAAAGGACATGATTGGATTTAAGACCGTAACGATGACAAACAGCCCTATGATTAATTTTAAATATCGTTCCATGTTTCTCCCCGGCAGTAAAAGATCTACAAACGAGGCTAGTAATATTATCAAAGCAATATTTCGGACCAGGTCCCTGATTAAGTCCATTTCTACACCTACCTCATCATAACCGTAACGTTCCCTAAACCAACTATAAACGAAATGGCCATGAAAAAGGCCAAACCCACACCGGCTACTGCTGCAAATACCATCAACAGCATGTTGCCCAAAGTCTCCAGCACCATGGCAATCTTGTCGTCTCCCAAGGGCTGTGCCAAAGCCCCCACCAAGCGATATATTATTACCAATGTTAAAATTTTCAGCATTGGATAAAGCGCTAAAGCAATTATTAACAGCAAGCCCATGATACCTACTGCGTTTTTCAGCAACAATGACGTTCCAATCAGCGCCTCTGCCGCGTCAGCAAGCATGCCTCCGACCACGGGTATGAAAGCACCGGTCATAAATTTTGCCGTACGCAGTGTTACACTGTCAGCTACTGCGCCGGCAACACCTTGTAAGGCCATAAAGCCTGTAAAGAAGGTCAAAAGCGCAACCAGCAGCGTCTTAGTTATATCCTTAAATAACCCAGCCAGCCGGTCCACGTTAAATCTTTCCGATATTTGACTAACTAATGTAAGAATAGTGGCAAAGAGAATTAAAGGGAAAACCAGATTATTAATTATGGTACTGATAACACCAAGTGCAACCAGCACCAACGGGTGCATGACCGATGCAGATACCAGGCCGCCCATCGCAGCAAGTAAGCTAAGAAGTACCGGTAAAATTGCTTGCACAAAATCCACCATTTGCTGAACTGCCGCCCGTCCGGTATTGATAGCCGAGGTAAACGAGGTCAATGCCAAGGTCATCAATGCTAAATACGCCGCTATATATGCTACTCGACCAGTCCCCTCTCCACCGAAGGCGTCTTGGATGTTTAACAATACGCTGCAGAGCACCGTCAGTACCAAAAGCTGACTTAAAAGGTACGAATGGGCAAGTAATTCGCTGAAGATAAACTTGGCCATCCCAGTCATAAATTGACCAAAATTTAAATTAAGTTTCCCTGAACGCAAATCCTGAACCAACTGCCGGATGCTTAATTGAGGCATGTAATCCTTCATTTCTTTGTCAATCTGATCTGCAAACTGCTGTATTTCATCCAAATTAAGCTTATCCATTTGTTCTTCCACAACTGTATCCATAGTGTCGGCCCATGCTGCAGGGGCTAAGATTACTAATAATAGCAAAGTAATAATAACTGCTTTTTGCCACATGCCATTAACCCCCTTAGGGAAGCAATTTTAAAACTGTTTCTACAATAGCTGCAATGATTGGCAGCGCCAGAATCATCACAAGAATTTTTCCGGCAAACTCTACTTTATTAGCTACTGCATTTTCCCCTGCATCACGGCAAACCTGAGCCCCAAATTCCGTAATGTAAGCAATGCCAATCACTTTTAGAATCGTTGCTAAATAAAATTGATTTATGTTTGATCGAACGGCTAGTTGTTCCAAAATATCTATAATATTCCCTATTTTACCAATGAGGAGCAAAAAAATAATTGCTCCAAAAACCACACTAATCAGTACACCAATATGCATACCTTCCAACTGCTTAACCGTCACTATTAAAACCGTGGTTATCAGCGCTAAACCAACAAACTGAAATATTTCCATAATGACACCTCTAATAAAGTTGAAATACGGACTTAACCTCTATAAATAAACGATTTATGATTGGAAGTACGGATATTACCGCAACTGCCAAACCTGCTAATAGTGTCAAATAAGCTATTTCTTTACGTCCAGTTTGGTTTAGATATGAATACAATATGGAAACCACAATGCCTAATGCCGCTAGTCGAAAAATTAAATCAATACCATCGCTTAGCTCTCCCACCTATTTTAGCCCCCTTTGTTAACTGCTTTTGAAGCAATAGAACAAAACCTTTAATACTACAGTGTTGGTCAGTTGGTCAGTTGGACAGGTGGTCAGTTGGTCAGTTGGTTGGTATTTTCCTGACCAACTGTCCAACTTTCTACTTTCCAACTGTTAAATGAATACCAGCACTAGTGCCAGACCCACCAATACCCCCATGGTCTTATATAAACGTTCGTATTTTACCCTGTTTTCGGCTGCTTCCCTTTCCTGATGACTCAACTGCTGCTGGGTCAGTTTTAAACTCTGTAGATGTTCTTCTCTCCCTCCAACGCCTAGACTGCTGCTCAGACGCTGTAAAATTCTCAGGTCAGATCGTTCCAAGTCAAGTTGACCGCGTGCTCTCTCCAGTGCTTTCTGCCAAGCCTCCCCTGCAGTAAGTCCAGCGCCGTTTTCCAAGTTTGCCTTTGTACCGCTAAATATTAGGGACACAGGAGGTCCGGTCTGTTGAATTAATCCGGGTAGCACCTCAATAATAGGCGTAGCAGTATAACCAATTTCTGTTTGCAGCATTTGAAGAGCGGAAATAAGCTGCCTCAGCTGTTCCACTCGGCCTGAATATTTTTCACCAAAGAAAAAACCGGCAAAAGAACAACTGCCAACAATCAGCATAGCCCCCAGAGCCTTAATCACCTGCTGTCACCTCCCGACACAACCGTATTGGAACAGCTAAAATATTTTTTCCGGTTTCATCTAATATTTGTTCTACCGTTCCCACTCCAAGGCTGCGCCCCATTATTATATAACGTTGAAAAACTACGTCTTTAATAAGCTGACCTAACTGCGGTCTTTTAGATATTTCATCTAAACTGCTGCCATGAACTGTAGTTACCACTCGCACACCCGCATTTAACATTTCTAAGATCGCATAAACATCTTCCGCTCGCCCGATTTCATCGGTGGCAATTACCTGGGGTGACATGGATCTGACCAGCATGATCATGCCTTGGGCCTTTGGACAACCATCCAGCACATCCGTCCGCAAACCTAGTTCTAACTGAGGCAGGCCTTTATAACAACCGGCTATTTCTGACCTTTCATCCACTACTCCCACCTGAACACCACGAGTATCACCACTGATGGTCCTAACGATATCCCTTAATAATGTTGTTTTTCCACATTGAGGTGGGGAAATAATAAGAGTGTTCCATGGCAAATTCCCGTGGCTGGTAATATAGGGTATTACTCTGCTGGCGCAATCCTTTACCTGCCTGGCAAAGCGAACATTAACTCCAGTTAAATCTCTCAGGGTCTTAACAACCCCTCCTTCAACTATCACTCGCCCGGTAAACCCTAGACGATGTCCCCCGGGAATTGTCACAAACCCGTTCTTAAGCTCCTCCTCTAAACTATACAATGCACCACCGCTAGTTTGATTAACCAACACTTGAATATCTCTCTCCCGGCAGATATATGCGTTACTTTTACTAGTTGTAACCCCCCTGTCGGTAAGAAACAATTCATCATTAAATGTTCTAACGATCACAGGCAGTCCCGAACGCAAACGAATCTCTTCAATCTGCACCTGTAGATGCTTGGGGATGCTGATAACACATTCTCTAAGAGAACTGCTAAATAGAGAGATAATTCTTTCAGGCAGCCAAAGCGGATTGCTACTGGGATAGTGCTCCTTGTTCAAAGATTTTAACTCCAGCTTAATGTGCCATAACCTCCTTCCAAAACAACTACTGTGGTTCCTTAATATAGATATTAGAGTATGTCCAACTTTATGCCACCTTTACTAAAAATTGCCTCGTGTGGGTACAAAAAAAAGCCCCTCGCGCAAACGAGGAGCTTTTGATTTTAGATGTCATCAGTATCGTTGTCATGGTCATGTTCTTCATCATCTTCTTCGGGATCATACAATTCGTACTCACCGTTATTAATGAAGACCACTGTTTCACAATGAGGACAAGTAATCTCCACATAGTCATCATCGTCTAACACATCAGCTTCAAAATATACTACATCGCCGCATTCGGGACACTCAACTTCAATTACTGCTTCGTCGTCATCTTCAACGTCATCGTAATCTACTTCTTCAAAATCATCTTCATCGAGGAAAAGTTCATCCTCTAATTCGGACAAATCCTCATCCATGCTTTCTAAATAATACTCCAATTCATTTTGTCCGACCCAGAGATCATCCAAGTCCTCCGCCATTTCTTCCAATACCTCAAGCATTCCCTTAAATAGTCTTCCTTCCTTGGAAGCAGAATCAAAATCCATGCCTGACATTAAACCCTGTAAAAAAGCAACTTTTTTCTTTAGTTCTTCCATTAATAAAGCCTCCTTTCAAAACTACCCTATTTAGTATTACCTTCATAATAGGCTTTTAAACTCGTGTCATGTATCCTCCAGAACGAGTATCCACCCTTAACACATCACCCACGTTAATAAAGAGCGGTACTTGCACAATAGCCCCGGTTTCCACTGTTGCGTTCTTAGTCGCGCCAGTGGCAGTGTCTCCTTTTATCCCCGGTTCTGTCTCCGTTACTTCTAATTCCACGAAATTAGGTAATTCCAGACCAATAATTGTACTGCCGTGCATCGCAATATCCAGTACCATGTTGTCCTTCAAGAACTTTTTCTCATCTTCCACTACATCTTTACCAATAGGCAGCTGCTCGAAAGTATCAGTATCCATAAAGTGGTATAAATCACCGTCATTATACAAATACTGCATTTGCTTTCTTTCGACATGTGCTTTAGCTATTTTTTCCCCGGCTCGGAAAGTTTTCTCAACAGTAGAACCGGACAACAAATTTTTCAGTTTAGTTCTAACAAAGGCTGCACCCTTTCCCGGTTTAACATGCTGAAAATCTATTATTTGATACAGTTCCCCATCAATTTCTACAGTAATACCTGTACGAAACTCGTTTGTAGAAATCATATAATCCCCCCTGATTATTTGTCATTTAGTGATCATTGAGGCAAATTAACCCTACAGTATTAATAATTCCTTGCTACTTTGGGTTAAAACCTGGCAGCCCGTCTCAGCGACTAAAGCAATGTCCTCAATACGCACTCCGCCCCACTCAGGCAGGTATATCCCAGGTTCAACGGTAATGGCCATTCCCGGCCTCAGTACCACGTCTGCATTGGGCGACAACCGCGGCCCTTCATGGATGGCCAAGCCTACTCCATGTCCTAAGCCATGCCCGAAATAGTCTGCATAGCCTTTGTCAGCAATTACCTTTCTGGCCACCGCATCTGCTTCAATACCTGTCATGCCTGGCTTTATGACCTCAATTGCCGTTTGCTGCGCCTCCAGTACAATATCGTAAATTTCTTTTTGTTTATCATCTATTTGCGCCATAGCTACTGTTCTGGTCATATCCGAATGATATCCTTGGAATACTGCCCCATAGTCCATAACTACCAGATCGCCTTTTTGCAGTTTCTTATTTGAAGCTACCCCATGTGGCAGCGCGCCTCTCTGACCTGAAGCAACGATGGTATCAAAAGCTACCCCGCTTGCACCATTCCGCCGCATATAAAATTCCAGTTCAAGGGAAATATCCATTTCGCTTTTGCCAATCTCCAAGTACTCTATGATGTGACTAAAAGCATCATCTGCCAGTTTTACTGCCTGCTTAAGTTTGTCTGCCTCATTTTGATCTTTGATTAACCTGAGATCTTCAACCCAGCCTTTGACGGGCTCCAAGGTTACGCCAAACTCGTCCTTATACTTGCCGTACTGTTCATATGTAACGTATTCTTCCTCTATAGCCACACTACTAATATTTAGTTCTTTGAATATTAGAGCCATTTCTTCCCGTACTTCCTGCCCATGCCGCACTACTTTCAAATGAGGCGCCTGCTTTTTTGCCTGCTCTACGTAACGAAAATCAGTGAGTAACAAACCTTCTGTCAGCGTTATTAAGACAATGCCTGAAGTCCCGGTAAAACCACTAAGATAACGGCGATTTTCAGGACTGCCTATTACTATAGCATCTATACCTTCTGCCTGTAATTTTTCTTGAATGCGGCCTACCCGCTGTTTCATTTTAGTCCACCCCAAAGAAAATGTTTTGCTGCATCCAGAGCCATCAGGTAGCCATAACTGCCGAAACCACTGATTTGCCCTTTAGCGACCGGGGCCACTACCGAATGATGTCTAAATTCGTCTCTAGCAGCAATGTTGGATAAATGCACTTCAATTACCGGAACTGCCACTGCAGCCACTGCATCTCTCACAGCAATACTGTAGTGACTATAAGCAGCGGGGTTAAGTATGATAAAGTCGGCAACCTCACCGGCCTGTTGGATGAAATCCACTATTTCACCTTCATGGTTGGATTGAAAGCACTCAACAGTCAAACCGTTTTTCTCTCCATAAGCCATAGCTTGTTCATTTATTTTTTGCAAGGTATCCCCACCGTATATTTCCGGTTCTCTAGTACCTAATAGATTAAGGTTCGGGCCGTTTATTACCCATACCTTCATCAGGCATCACCCCCGCCATTCTTGTTTTCGGCAGAAAATCCCTTTTCAAACCTGCTTGCATTTTACCACTTTTTTCTTCTCTAAACAATGTTTTTCTAAATGCAGCAGTGAATCACCTTACTATTCTATTTTTCATGTTTTGCCCTTGGCCTTATCCTGCCTCTTGAATCTTTTCATGTTTTACCCTTGACCTTATCCTGCCTCTTGCCTCTTGCCTCTTGCCTTCTTGAATCAGCTCCCGCTGATAGTCATATTAGCTATCCGAATTGTCGGTGATCCTTTGCCTACAAAGAAAGTCAAATCCGTGCCAATGCAATCAATAGACTGCAGTAAATCTTTAATATTGCCTGCGATTGCTACTCCCTTGACCGGTCGCACAAATTCCCCGTTTTCTATCCACAATCCTGATGCGCCAACTGAAAAGTCACCGGATATGGGATTTGCAGTATGCATTCCCATGACTTCGGTAATATACAATCCTTGACTAATGTCACCTAACAGTTTTTCCCTCGATGTATCTCCAGGTGCAATATAAAAGTTGGTGGTACCTACCTCCGGCGTACCTTTAAAAGAACCGCGGGTGCCGTTACCGGTGGATTGCACGCCTTCCTTAGCTGCCGTATATGTATTATGAAGAAATCGTTTTACCTGCCCGCCCTCAATGAGCACAGTCTTACCGCATGGTACACCTTCTCCGTCCATAGGTGCAGATACAACAGCGCCTTCCATAGCACCATCATCAATAATGGTTAATGAGGACGAACCAACTGTCTGGCCGACTTTACCAGCGAACAAAGACTTGCCTTTTTGCACGGATTCTGCCGTCAGAGCCGGAGCAATAACCCCGAGAAAGTTCGTTGCCACATAAGGATCTAATACTACGGTCGCCTTTTGAGTAGCGACCTCTTCCGCCCCCAGCATACGAACGGCCTTTTCCGCGGCCTCGTAACCAACTTTCTTAGGATCCAATTGCTTAAATTTAAGCTCATACTGCAACCCAAAGCCCGTTTGCTGATCTTCTCCTTCTTGAGCGACAAGAAATGCATAAGCTCCACAGTATGCTCCCCGATATTCTTGACTAATTCCGTGGGAATTAACGATGGAAACATGATAACTTGCATCTTGATATGCACAGCGTTCCGTTATGGCAATCCTGCTATCGTATTCCTTGGCATATCGTTCAATGTCCTTTGCCAACTGAATTTTCTGTTCAACAGACGCATTTCCAATAGCTTCGTCATAGATGTCCAATTGAGGATACTTAGCTCCTGGCTGAGGAAGCTTATTAAATTCATCGACGGCTGTAATGTCTGCGTTATCCAGTGCCTGCTTGACCACAAAGTCCAAAGCGTCACCGCCCAGATCAGCCGTGTATGCAAAACCAAATTTTCCGTCTTTAATTACTCTTACTCCAAGTCCACGGGATTCCGCCACTTTCATGTTCTCTACTTCTTGGCCCGTTACCTCAATTGACAGCTCCTGATCCGAAACCAAAAAAATCTCCGCCTCGGCGGCACCCAATTTGACAGCCTTAGCTACCGTTTCTTCACCTATTTTCTTTAAATCTTGAACCAAAGTAATCACCTCCTAATCTTCTTCTAAAATACCGCCAACAACCATTTCCGGTATCCGCATGGTTGGTTGAGCATCAGATACGGGTACGCCTTGACCGTCCTTGCCGCAGGTACCAATAGCAAAGCCTAAATCATTGCCGACTCGGTCAACAATCTGCAAAACCTTCGGCCCGTTACCTGTGAGAGTAGCACCGCGAACCATTTGGCCGACTTTCCCATCCTTAATTAAGTAACCTTCGGCAACGTCAAATACAAATTCACCATTGGTGGTGTTGACTTGGCCGCCGCCCATTTTTTTAACCAGTAAGCCCTGCTTGGTTTCAGCAATGATTTCCTGGGGATCGCTGGTTCCCGATTCTATATATGTATTAGTCATACGCGGAATCGGCCTATCCTGGTAGGATTCCCTGCGTCCGTTACCTGTAGATTCTCTGTTTTCTTTCCGGCCTGTTAATCGATCATACATATAGCTTTTTAGTATGCCCTTTTCTATCAATACGGTTTTACTGGCCGGAGTCCCTTCGTCGTCATATCTAAAGGAACCATATTTGCCATCCTTAGTTCCATCATCCACGACCGTAATTAACTCTGAAGCAACCTTTTGGCCCAATTTCCCGCCATAGACCGAGAGTTTTTTCTGCACTAAGTCTGCCTCCAAACCATGCCCGCAAGCCTCATGTACCATGGTGCCGCCAGCCTCGGACGCCATTACAACGGCCATTTTGCCGGCAGGAGCCGGCTTTGCCTCCAACATGGCTACCGCACGTTGAGCCGCACTTTTTGCTAGTTGACTAACATCACTGTCGTCAAAAATCTCAAACCCTTGAAGACCACCTAATGATTCGAAACCTGTTTGAATAACATCCCCATCTTGCGCCACTACATTTATGATAATTCTGGTTCTAAGCCGCAGATCCTCCTGGTAGGAACCATCGCTATTGGCGATTGTTACCTGTTGCTCCACGTCGCCATAGCCAACCGCTACTTGTTTCACACGATTATCTGCTTCTCTGGCTGCCTTATTGGCTGCTTCTACCAAAGAAACCTTATCTTTAATATCAACCTCACCAGGCCGTTTCTGATAGTTCAGTTCCCAATTAGCAGGCTTCTGCTTCAAAGTTGTATCCGCCGATTTTTTCTCACCGGCTGCTGCTTTACTAACAATTTGAGCTGTCTTTTTTAAACTTTCGATGCTGATGTCGTTAGTGTGGGCATAAGAAGTATTGTCCCCTGATATGACCCGAAGACCCGCACCGACATCAATCCCGGACTTGACTCTTTCGATTTTGTCCGCTTCCAGACCGATAATCGTTGTCTTTTTTCTTTCCAGATAAATATCGGCGAAATCACCACCGTTTTGTAGAGCTAAACTTAAAACCTCCGCTAAATTTTCCTTTGTTAGCAATATTTCCACCTCACAATCCTCTCTAGAATTATTATAAAGCTAAACATGGCTTGCCGAAAGGGGGGATAGCTTTTTTCTAGTATATTTTAACAGATAGTATCCCCTTTAGTATTAACTGCGCAGAAACAAATATGCAAGCCAAATTTATTAATATACCTGCAAAAATCCACAAATAGCACAAGGGAACAGGTCAACTACCCCAGTCCCCTTGTGCCAATAAATCCGCTGCCGCTTTTTGAATATCCTTACCCTTTAAAATCGCCGAAATGACCGCAACTCCGTCCACTCCTGTCCTGAAAACCGGGCCCGCATTACCATGATTAATTCCGCCTATGGCAATGACAGGAATTGATACCGCTTCTTTAATAGCTTTAAGCAAATCAAGGGTGACCGGTCTGGTATTAGATTTACTATCTGTTGGGTATATGGCGCCAACCCCCAGATAATCCGCCCCTTCAGCCTCGGCTATTACCGCCTCTTTTAAAGTAGCCGCAGAAACCCCGAGTATTTTGTCCGGCCCTAACAACTTCCTGGCGGACGCTGCGGGAAGGTCCTTCTGTCCTAGGTGCACGCCCGCCGCATCAACAGCCAAAGCCAAGTCAACCCGATCATTTACAATTAGAGGAACCCTATAGTTATCGGTCACATCCTTTATTTTCTTGGTTAGGTTATAAAAATCCCGGGTGGATGCCGACTTCTCCCTCACTTGCACAACTGTCACTCCCCCCCAAATAGCCTCTTCAATACTGGCTGCCAAATCCTTATCCCCTAGGACTTCTTGATCTGCAATCAAATATAGTGCGTAATCAGAAGCAGACTTCCCTCTCAAAAACTTTTCCCTCATTTATTATCCCCCTTTCTGATAAATTGCCAACACTGTCAAATAGTCTTACCCTAAAGGTTCCAATTTCTTCCGTATCCCCTAAACTCTTCAACGCCTGATCCCCGGCCAGCCCCATTGTTAGTGTCCCTGCCACCGTACTTAAATAATAATCATCGGTTACTGCTGAATAGGCCCCTATCAAGGAAGCATTCATGCAACCGGTGCCAGTAACCCGAGGCAGCATATTATTACCGTTTTCTATTATAGCGACCCGCCTTCCGTCGCTCACAATGTCTTTAACCCCTGTTATTCCTATTGTGCAATTGAGAGTTCTGGCCAAAGCTACTGCAAGGTTTTCTCCTCCTTCAATTGTATCCAATGCATCAACACCCTTGGCCCGCGCTTTTAAGCCGAGTAAGACTCTCATTTCCGACATGTTACCCCTGATAACGGTTGGTCCAACCTCTGTCAAAAGCCTATTAACAGCATGCTTTCGTAAAGCAGTTGCCCCTATTCCTACCGGATCTAAAATCACCGGAATAGATATCTCTTTAGCCCTTTTACCCGCAATAATCATGGCTTCCACCCTGGCAGGATTTAACGTCCCGAGATTGAGAACCAGAGCGGAAGCTGAAGAGACAATCTCTTCCACTTCCACCTGATTGTCCGCCATCACCGGAACCCCTCCCAGCGCTAAAATCATGTTCGCTGAATCTGCAGCAGTAACATAATTGGTTATATTGTGAACAAGAGGTTTCTCTTTCTTTACGAGGGATAAGAGCTTTGATATTTCTTTAAGAATCTCCAATTTCCAACACACCTTAACAGAATAATATAGGTTATTGAGGTTAGTACCATGACAGGGATGGTCGTTCCCAAAATAAAGTCAAGCTTCACAATGATATAATAAAGTTTTATTCCTATCAGCCAAACTGCAATTGAACCCCAGTTAATAAGAAGTTTTTCCTCAAGCATAGTGCTCTTTTTCAAGATAAAGTAATCTGTAAACAATATAGCAAACAGGGGGGCAAATACGGAACCGATAGCATATAAAAAGTTTTCATATTGTTCAATAGGTACCATAACCGCAACTATAACACCGATAAAACTCATAACCAGTGCAGTCTTTTTTTCATTTAGTTTAGGTAGTACATTTAGAAACGTGACTCCGGCCGAATAAGCGTCCAAAAAGGTTGTAGTCACAGTAGATAAAATAATTATCCCAAGCGCAGCGAACCCTAAGTTCGCTGCTACCATCACAGCACCCGGGTCCGGATTATCAAATATAATCCCCGAACTAAGACCGATGAGATACATCCACGAACTACCAATGAAATAACCAAGAAAGCTGCCAACTACCGCTCCTTTCTTGCTTTTTGCAAACCTAGTGTAATCAGCTATTAGCGGCACCCAGGATAGGGGCATAATTATGCTAAGCTCCAAGGCCGTCCCGAATGAAATCCCTCCGACAGCCGCCTTGGAAAAGAGTTCCCCATTTTGCAGCACCACAAAACTCAAAGCAATAGTCAAGCCAAAAAGCAGCACAACTGCTGCCGTGTTTAATTTTTTAAAGCCGGCACTGCCAAGGGATATCCAGAAACAGATGAATATTCCAATCAGCAAACTCCAGAAGGTAACATTGTCAAAAGACCAAAGAACCTTGCTAATGATGTTTACCGAACGACCTCCTGAAATAATCATAACTGCAGTCCAGCCAATTAACTGCAAAACATTAAAAAAAGAAAAGAGATAAGAACCATAAGTGCCAAAGGAAATCCTGGTAGACATAATGGCAGGAAGCCGAACCTCAGCCCCGATTATTCCGCCTAATATAAGTATGGCTACACCAATAGCATGCCCCAGCAGTACTACCATAAGACCATTTGTAAATCCCAGTGGTGCGATCAAGGCCCCAGTCATTATTTCCGCAACGGAAACCGCCGCTCCAAACCAAAGAAAAAAGAAATTATATCCTGACAGTTGATGCTCTCCAATCTTATTCATCTAGAACCCCTGCCTTTTTATACAATCTGTAGAAATGATGCACCGGGCCTACGCCCTTACCAATGGGAAATGAATGCTTAATTGCCTCGGTAATATAGTTTTTGGCTTTTTCAACCGCTTCTGTAATTGCATCGCCCAACGCCAAGTTGGCAGCGATGGCTGAAGATAACGTACAGCCAGTCCCATGTGTATTTTTTGAGTCAACTCGCGCAGCCTGAAAATGTTTCATAACTTTGCCATCATATAATACATCCACCGCGTCATACTCCAGATGCCCACCTTTCACCAAGACTGTCTGTGGCCCTAATGAGTAAATTTCCCGGGCAGCAAATTCCATCTGTTCAACATTAGTAATTTTACAGCCGGTAATGGCCTGAGCTTCATGAATATTGGGGGTAATGATGGTGGCAATTGGCAGAAGGTGCTTAATTAAAGCTTCCTTTGCCTCAGGCTGTAATAAATCAAATCCGCTCTTAGAAATCATCACCGGGTCGAGTACTATGTTTCTTGCCTGATGCTTCCTCAACTGCTTGGCTATTGCCTCTATTGAAGCTGATTGGGATACCATCCCAATCTTAACCGCATCAGCGCCCATATCCTCAAAAACTGCATCTATTTGTTTGGTTATTATGTCCGGTGAGATGTCTTGGACAGCAGAAACCCCCAATGTATTCTGAGCCGTAACCGCCGTAATTGCGCTCATTCCAAAGATTCCATGGGCGGAAAATGTCTTTAAATCAGCTTGTATTCCTGCCCCACCGCCGCTGTCAGAGCCAGCTACTGTTAATACTTTTCTCATGGTTTGGCCTCCCAATCGATTGTGTCTTTCAATACATTACTTTTTTCCAGGATACCTAAGATTAGAAATCCGATAATACTTCCTCCAACAGTACTTACTAAAAACGGAATTACAAAAAAGAATGCAGCCACTTCTTTCCCCATCACGAATTTCGCTACGGGAAAAGCAGCTATTCCCCCTAAAATACCTGTCCCAAATACTTCACCAAAAGAGGTAAATAATTTGCTGCCAGTCTTTTTATAAACTAGCCCCGCCAGCAACGCCCCAATCATACTGCCCGGAAAAGCCAACAAAGATCCTGTCCCTAAAGTATTTCTCAGAAAAGAAATACTAAAGGCCACACCGACAGCATACCATGGCCCCAGGATTACAGCAGAAATAACATTAAGAGCGTGCTGTACGGGAAAACACCTGGAAACACCAACCGGTATGTAGATTAAATTCCCCAAAATAGTCCCAATTGCGATAAGCATTGCTGAAACAGTCAATTTTCTTGTTTGCATTAAAAGTCTCCTCCTTTTAAATGAGCACTTAGGCAGTTCAAATAGTTGCCCTACGAATCTAAAAACACGAAACCGCCAGGGTTCCGTGCCTAAATATAATAAGACATATATTAGAGCGAACATCCCTACGCTGGCATTACCCAGATCAGGTATAAGGGTCTAAGATTTAAACGGATCTTTCTCTCAGTCTGCCTATCCAGACTCCCCTTGTGCTACTGATTATTAAATTATAGACTTATCTTAGCACAAACGGCAGAAATATTAAAGCTTAAAAAACCGGTCCGGAACGACAAACTTTTCATTTTACCCATAAATCCCTCAAAGCTACTAGAGATGCGTGATCATGAGGGTTACGGTATTTATTGACGAGATTAAGGGTTGCATCTTTCACGGACAGCTTCAACATGGATTCCGGGTTGTAATTATCCCTTATTCCATCTGAATGTATTAATACCAGATCATTTGCCGCTAACTCAACAGTTTTTCCATATTCCACAAACGTCTGATAACCGAGAACACCTTTTGGTAAGGTAATCTGCCTTATATGATCACCAATCAACTTTATAGTAATATTGCCAACCCCGCCAAAATTAGCTGTACGCTTTTGATGATCAATAATGACAATAGCTACTGCCACACCAACTGTTTTGGAAAGTTCATTATGCATAAAAAGTAACATATCTTTTAAATTCCAATCCTCCTGATTGGATAGTAATTGTTTAGCTTTCCTTGCCGCAGCCATGGAACGTGCTCCAAATCTTAAACCGTCAATTAAGGCAACCAGTGTTTTCCCATCTAGTCTTTTTATAAAACACATTTCCCCGCCTGGATTCTCCTCCACAGGTAAGGAAATTGCGCTAAACTGCATTGTAAAATCACCCGCTTAAAATCAGATAGTCAATTTACTTTCGCTAAAACAGCGCCAAAATCCTCTTAAACCTTGCTTCTTTCTTTGTCGTTTTCTGCAAACACCTGCCGCGGCAGCTATTTCAGAGCCCAAACAAAAGCATTTCATACCTTCGGTTCTAATCGGTTTATACAACAAAAAAAGGCCTATAAAAGACCGATTGATGCTAAAACTATTGCACCTTAAAATTTGCTATGGCTGCCAACACGGGATTATAGTCTCCTACTTCCCCTTGAACCCAATCTACATTAAATTTAACCGTTTCCATCTTTGCTATACCTAACTCCAACTTAATAGGATATTGTCCAGGCAGCACCTTGGTTGGACCGTACAGCACCCTTCCGTCGCCGCTAATAGTCAGATTAAAAGCTCCTGCACTATCCTGGGTACTGTCGTCTACCCCGACAAAACCGGTCAGCCCCTGGTATTTCCCCGACAATTCAACGATAAACTCGGTCCGACTCCCTTTGTCGATATCTGCTGCAATACCGTTCTCAAATCTACGCTTGGTAATAACAAATCCACCGGATTTTTCATAAAAATCCCCTACGTTACGAAGCACCGTTAAGTCAGTTAATTTGGCCGGCGGTGCCAGAGATACAGGCGCTTCGCCTATTATTATCCGCCCGTTTTCCTCGTCCCAGGCCACGGATTTCCCCAAGGCTTCACCTAAAGCCCGCAACGGCACCATGGTATGTCCTTCATATATGAAGGGCTCTACCAGTGTATCCAGTTGTTGGCCGTCTATGTAGACCGTTAGATTATTATAGAAGACGTTTATTTTCTTTTTAATCCATTTCCCCTGACCTACTGCAGAGCCACCGGTCAGCAGCAGCAATGCCAGAACGTATAAAATCAATTTTTTCTTTCGCATGTCTTCCCCCCTATCTCACAGGAAACTGATAAATCGGTGAATTACGTATACTGTCGGGTGATTGTTTAGTCTCGGCTTTTCCTTGAGACGGTTGGCTGTAATCGTAATTGCTCTTTGGCATTTCATTCAACAAATGATCCAGAGAGGGACTGAAAATATCAAATCGCCCCACCTCCCATTGCTCCTGCAGCCTTCCGGACGATACTCCGTTTAAGCTGTATAACAGTAATGTAATATCAGCCTTTAATTCTGGACTCCCGTCCACAGTCGATATATTCAATTTGGTAATTTCAAGCACTGCAGGCATATTCTCCAACGCTTGAATAAATTTAAGGTTACCCTGATATGAACCCATAATTTCAACTTTCATCGGCAACACCTGATAATAGTCCTTAATTACAATAGGCTGAGGGTAGACTCCTACAATAGAGACCTTGTCCTGAGATTGCAAACCCAATTCCACATAGGTACTGCCATCGGTAATGGGAACGGCAAAATCTTCTTTAAGCATTGACAATTCATTCTCTATTTGCTGCAACTGCTGCTTTAGTTTAGGCAGCTGCTTAACCAGCTGCTCATCTTTATTTATTTGCATTGTTTCCTGCTGAATTTGCTCTTTTAGACTGATCCAGTGCGAAAATTGGCTAACCCATAGATACTTATATAAAAGAAATATACATATGATAGCAATTAAAAATACGATCAGCCGTTTTTCCCTGGTAGACAGTTTTCCCCACAATTTAGCCACTTCCTTCTGCAAGCTGTGCTGTTATCTGAAATTCCATCAACCCAGGCTGCCCATCTACTTGCTTCACCTGATTTAGCACTACTACCTGAAAGTCCGCCATCTCTTTCAATTTATGTATCAGAACACCGATTGCTTCCAGGGATGGTGCTTTTCCCTTTATGACCAATGTGTTATTTCCGTCGGCCGCTACAATTTCTACCCAAATTTGCTGCGGCATGTTCTGGTTAATCTTCTCCAGCAGCCATCCCCACCTAAAACTGCTGTTTTTGACAGACTCTAAGGCTGACAATTCCTTATTTTCTTCTTCAATATCTTGCTTCAGTTGATTCAGCTGAGCCATCTGCTTAGTTATTTGTGCTTTTTTATCCTTGTATTGGCCCAGTGTCTGCTCCAAAGAACCTAAATAATTGAACCAAGTCACTCCCGCTGCTATAAGCATAATGATGATACCTGATGCAATAATCCGGTTTCGCAACTTAGGGTTACCGACCATGGTTTGTGCGCGCAGCTCTGGAGGCAGTAAATTAATCTGTGCCATTACTTCACCTCCCAAAGCGCTAAACCGGCAGCAACTGCCCAGGCAGGATCTAAAACGCCTTCTTCATTGCAGCAGCATAAGTCGTCAGACGACCAGGACAGGTTTGGATTGACCACAGATACCGTTAATTCCAATTCATTTTGAAAATAATTAACAATACCAGGCAACTTAGCCATTCCGCCGGAAATAAATATCTGGGTAACCGCGTTTCCTTGGGATTGAATCTTGTAAAAGTCAAGGGAGCGTCTTATTTCATGTGATAAGCGTCCGACTCCTTCCAACAGAGCAACGTTCAGGAGAGATTGGTCGCCTACTTGGCTGCTGGCAGGCATAACAGCCTTCTGTTCCTTAATCTGTTGGGCAGCGGCAAAGTCAACACCTAATTTTTCGGCTATGGCATTGGCGACGGTATTTCCACCTATATCAAAGGAACGGGTAAAATCTAAACAATCATTATGGGTTATCAACAAGCTGGTTTGTTTGGCACCAAAATCAATGATAGCCGCAGCCCCATTGCCTTCTGGAACATCCCCCAGCAGACGCCACAACGCCAAGGGTTCTATATCTATGGCCGATAATTCCAAGCCAGCTAAGGAAAAAGTCTCAAAAAAATCAAAAACATCATTTTTAGGCACTACAACCATCAGGATAAATAACTGCTTGTCTTCCTTATCCATCAAACCAAAATTAACGTAATCAATAATTAATTCGCTTTGGGGCAGGGGAACATATTTTTCAGCTTCCCATTTAACAGCCTGTTCTATTTCTTTAATCGGCATCTGAGGTAGCTTTAACTGCCTGACAACAACATTTTTACCTGTTACCGCAATTACCAGTTGCTTTTTCTTCATATCTATTTTTCCCGCCAGCAGCTTTAGCGCTTCTGATAAGCCCTTTGCATCGATAATCCTACCGTTATCCATTACCCCCGCAGGTAGGGCAACCTTCTCTGCAGTCTCAACTGTTACGCCTGACCCAGATTTTTTAACAGCCACGGCTTTTATTTCTGAAGTACCTAAATCTATGCCAATACAATTCTTTTTCTTAAACAGTCTCTGCCGCAAAGCCATGGTAACACCCCTTAAGCCCAATTCCTTTAATATGCCGGTGTAGTTTCTTTCCAATCGGTTAACTTGTATTTTTCCGTTAATTGAGGAAACTCGGAAGACTGGATAATACTCTCATCAAAAGTCAATGTAATATTCCCTTTAATTTCATTTTGCGTAATACTTTCTGCAATTAGGCAACCAGTTAAGGTTAAACTACCGTTAGCGTTAAAGCCACTTTGGGTAATAAAAACACCGGTCAAACTTTCAGCTCTCTTTACTACGTTTATATCTCCAGTACTTATTATTGTTAGGGATCCGTCTACAGGCTCTATGTCATCTTCGATGGTTATTGAACCATTGACAACTATCACCCCAGAGTAGGATAGTAATTTGCTATTATCGGAAAAAGTGGCATCCCCATCTACATAAACAACTTCATCTTGCATGGTATCTAATAATTCCTGGTCAAAAACAGTGTCGCCAACAAGAAAACGATCTGCTTTAGCCATCCAGTCATCAATAAGCTGTTTCACAAAGAACTCAGAACCCAAAACCTCGTCGTTTTGAATTTGCACACCAGTGACTTCAGCGTTTTGGTGGACTTCGATAGTACCGCCCGCGCCGGCAATCAAATCACCGTTTATGACCGTTGAGCTTGATTTAATGTTAATATTACCGTTTATAACAACATTCCCATTAATAGTACTATTAGAGGAAATGATCAAAGTAGGGAGATCTTCACCTCCACCGCTGTCTCCGCCCCCGCCAGCACCCCCACTGCCTATGATAAAAACAGGGTCTGCCAGTAAATTTTTTTCTAGAACAGCCTCAATATTTTTTGTTGCTTTCACGGAACCGTCAGGTAAATTTACCTGGCCTAGACTGGTTACCTCCAGCTCTCTGCCATTGTCTTGAACGGACACAGTTATATCATCCAAACTATCACCATCCATGTCATAACCGAACCCGGTTTCTGCTTCTGTATCGTATAATCGGGCAAGAAATATATTTATGCCGGCATCAGCCAAATAGTAGGCTTGGGTTTCCGCCATATGATAAATACTGACCTTTCTTTCACTGGCTGCCAGCGTCACGAAGGCGGTACCGGAAATGAAAATGACCAGCATTATTAATATTACGATTACCAGTGCCGAGCCCCGCTGGTCAGCTAGTGGTTTCAACTTAGGTTCCTCCTCAACTTATTTGGCGTAAAGTCACCTTAGTCTCCAGCTTGTATTGTCCGCTGGTTATGGAAACAAACAGTGTCTGCCCGCCGATAATATCAAATTCTACACCTGTTATGCCATCACCAACTATAGTATGGCCGCTGCCGTCTACATTCCGTCTAATCTGCCCCTGTTCCGCCTCAAAGTAATAGGTGATTTCCTGTCCGTCATAATCCTCAAACGCTAGATAGGTATCTCCTGTTTCAATCAACTCCTGAGCTTCCCGCACTTCTCTCACTATTCTGTCTAGGACAATACGCACATTTTGTTGATGATCAACCTTGTTCTGGCCCTTAATCCAACTATAAACACTACTCTCAAAAATCGAATAGGCAGCTCCCAATACCAATACCAGAATAATTGACGCTATCACCAGTTCTATTACAGTAAAGCCTTTTTCGCTCTTCATCGCCTCACCGCTTCCATAACATGGTCCTGACAATGACATTCTTTTGTCCTCCGGCAGTAGGATAGATAACTTTAACCTCTATTCGATAAAGGTTATCGTATTCTCCATTTGTGATATTAAGTTGATACTGATAGCCACCGTCCCATTCACCCGTTTCACTTCCGATTGACAAATCGCTTAGGGCTTTTAATTCTTCTATCTTAGACTGAGCCAGAGAGATAGCTTTGGTAGCATCCCCGGCATGTTCACTGATAATAAAGCCGGAGGTAAAGGTATTTGTCATAGCCAATACAGCTACTACCAAAATAGTAAACGCCACCATAACCTCCACTAATGTAAGGCCTTTTTCATCGGACCATAGCACAGTTATCACCTAATTCTTTTCTTTATAGACTCTCACCCTGCCGGTAGCAAGGGTAATAGTAATCCGCCGCTGCTCCCACTGATTAGATAGGATAATGGTTCCACCGCCGCCCCTAGGTGATCCCTTGGCAGTGAAGGTTAAGTCAAAACCTGTCGTTAAGGTGACTGACGTTAGATCCACTCCCTTAGGCATACTGACATTCTTTAAGATGTTCATGCCGTCCCGGATGCGATATCTTTCTTCAAACGGGAGAAACTGAATGGTTAAAGCATGCTCCTTGCTAATGGACATCTGCTGAACTTCTCTAACGTCAGAAGCAAGCAATCGTGCAGCGCCATCCAGCTTGTAGCGGGCATAAATCCGCCCAATATCGGGAGCAGAAAAGGCCGCCAAAATACCAATGATCGCCACTGCTACCATTAATTCAACTAGTGTAAAACCTTGCTTCTGCTTCATACGATCACCAATCAGACACATATTTTTGAATTCGATTATTTATAAGGTAATCCTTCTTTTTTCGCTCTTTTTGTAAAAGGTTGTTATATATTGTCACTTTTCCTTAATACTGTCAGTAATTTCTTTAACCTTCTCTTTCTGCTGTTCCTCCAGGAGGTTTTTTCCGTCTGATTGATAGACTTGGGCTAAACCCTGATGTAGTTTAATCGCATCAATCAGCAGTTTAACCTTAGCCACCTGAGGTGCAGTACGTACTGCCGCTGGGTACCATTTTATGCCCTGACTGAAAACAGCTTGGGCCTCAGCTAACTTACCCTGTTTCAAAAGATAAAATCCCAAGTCACCATAAGGCGCCGGATAGAAGCCGCCATTTTGTACCGCCTTTTTATATGCTATTTCCGCCTGGTCCATTATTCCTTGGTTGGCCAAGTACGCACCCTTCACAGTCCATAAATAGTAATTCCCGGGGTTTAAGGCCAGGGCCCGGTCCAAAGCAGTTACTGCCTGTATGTAATAATCTTCATTATTGGTTTGCCTGTACAGGCGGTCAGCGGAATAACTAATATGGGACCAATAATCGTAGCGCAGCGGATATATTTTTACTGCCAACTGATACTTGTCTATGGCCTCCTGATAATTCTTGTTATCTTCTAAAACAGCTCCTTGGCGGGCAATCAACCATGAACCGGCCTGGAGCCCTGTCAAGACCAACATTAACAGCATCAAACCCGCAAAGACGGGCTTCAGCCTCAGCCTGGATGCCTCTTCATGTTCCAACCTGCTGCCGGCCACACCCGCCAGTGCCCAAAAGGTAACAGTGACTGCCGGCATATCCCAACTAAAATCAATGCCAATATGCAATAGAAAAGCCGTTCCGGCCAAGACGCATCCCTGATAGAGACTGTCTTTTCTGTTTCTGTTTAACCATACCTGCCTAGCTAGGGCTGCCAAGGCCAATAGAAACAGCGCAAAACCCAATGCGCCGGTTTCCGCCAACACCTGTAGGTAATGATTATGTGTAAAACGAGAGTAAAAACGATCCTGATTCCAATACTGGAAATATGCATTGTGGTAGTTACCCGCCCCCACACCAATAATGGGGTTATCTCGAAACTCCTTGACAGCCACTTTCCAAAAGCTCCAGCGTCCTCCCACAGAACCAGATACAAAATTTCCCGTCCGTAAAACATTCCGTTTCAACAATTCCTGCCCGGCCTGACTATCCAGCAGCTGACCATAATGGCCCTGGAGCGCCGGTGCAATGCTGCTTAACAAACCTACCATGATAATAACTGCCAAGACAACCTGCCCCAGTCGTTGTGCTGCTTTAAAATTGCTTTGCGTTTTTATTTGCCAGATAACTCCGATAACCAGCACTGTGAATGGCAGCAATCCTGCCAGCATAGACCCTCTGGAACCAGTCAGTATCACTCCGCTGCCAATCACTGACGCTGCCGTTAGAAAGGCCCACTTTCCGTCAGAGAGATATTGAATCGCTGCCAGGAAAAAACCCATCACTAGGTAAATGCCTAGCGGATTTGCATTGACAAAGGTAGCCTCTATTCTCCTAGTGTCAATAAGCAGAAACAACAGCAGTCCCACCAGCGCCACCAGAAAAATTACCAACACCAATAGTCTAAGCAGCCGCTGTCGTTCTTCCTTATTCAAAGCGGCTGCTAAAAAAAAGACCCCTAAATAGATAGTTAGCTTAACAACCTCCACCAAGGTTTCGTGGGGATTATAGCTGGCAATCAAACTGACAAGCCCTGCCATAATGTACGCTGCGAATAAGCCGCCGGTCAGCTTGTCCCAGCCTACGGGGATACGGCTGCTTAACGCTTTAATTACGGCTATACCTACCAGCAGACTGTCCAAAAATATTATCCAATGCTGATAACCGCTGTCCAACAGCGGTGTAATACCTAACACAAGCATAAGTACTATCAGATAATAATTTGTCCGGATCATGCTATAACACCCTTACCTATTGAGTTCTGAAGAAGTTGTCCAACTCGACTTAAACTTTCATTTAAAACATGGATAAATACCAAAATAAAATCTCCCGGCCCCAAAATATAGACACCACGGCCCCTAAAGCAAGAAAAGGGCCAAATACCATGGTATCTTTCCTGGTTTTTTTACCGGCCAGCATGAAAACAATACCGGTTAGTCCCGCCAACAAAGAGCCCAAAAACAAAGCTGTCAGCATCAACTTAGGACCAAGATATAACCCCATCACAGCCGCCAGCTTGATATCGCCGCCGCCCATGCCGCCCCGAGACAATGCCGCCAACAGCAATAGGGGCAGTCCGCCGGCAAGAACACCTAACAAATGCTGGGAAAGCGGTAATACCGGCCTAAATAGAAAAATAATCAGACCAATAATAAATCCAGTTAACAGCAGTTTATTGGGAATAATACCATGTTCATAATCAATAACCGCCGCGACAATCAAGACTGACGACAAAATTAATAAAGATATCAGCTGCCAGCCCCAGAAATTTAAAGATAATAATAAGAATATCAGTGCGGTAAACAATTCAATCAGGGGATAACGGATAGAAATACCGGCACCACAGTGGCGGCACCTGCCTTTTAGAAATAACCAGCTAAAAACCGGCACCAAATCCATAGGCTTTAAATGAGTATCGCACCCTGGGCAGTGGGAAGGCGGGAAGGCGATGGACTGCCCCCTTGGCACTCTATAGATAACTACATTTAGGAAACTACCGATTACTAATCCAAAGATAAAGGCAAATAAAGCTATCATATGAATTCACTCCAGAATAAAGATAAAGCCCCCGTTAGGGGGCTAGTAAAATAAGAAACATTTTAAAGCTCATTGGAATAGATACCACCCTCACCATTAGAGTAGAATCTATTTTCACTATTATCCCAGCCATACTGTTCATCCCACGGGTCTATTGCATTTGCCCACTTTATATCATAGTCATTTTCCAACACGTCTTGAAAGTTGTCGCTGCCTATTGCGTCCTCGCCATACTCAGCCATATAAATGTTAACTGCATTCTGCATAGTCTTTAAGTCCGCATGCGCCGCTTTCTCTTTTGCCTTACCAACTTGACCAGTGAACTGCGGTATCGCCACAGCAGCCAATACCCCTAAAATAATTACAACCACCATCAATTCAATTAAAGTGAAGCCTTCCTCATTATGTTTTAAAAAGTTAGCAAGTCTTCTAATCATACTTCACACCTCCTTTCTTATTCTGGATTATATGTGTCACCCTCTATCTCTGTCGGGTTTACATACCTACGGCGCCGTAAATATTAAACATGGGCAGCATGATGGAAATAATAATAAAGCCGACAAGTCCGCCCATAACAACTATCAGCACCGGTTCAATAATGGTTGATAACTTAGCCACCACGTTGTCCAAGTCTTGATCGTAAAATTCACTAATACGCTGCAGCAAATCATCCAGCGTGCCGGTCTCTTCGCCCACCAGTATCATCTGAATTACCATTGGCGGAAAAACGCCGCAGCGTTCCAGAGGCTTAGCCATGCCCTGACCTTCCCGGATATAATGCTGTGCTTCCGTGATTCCTTCCTCCACCACCGCATTGCCGGCAGTCTTCTTAACCACCTCTAATGCCTGTAAGATGGGGACACCGCCTTGTAGTAAGGTTCCCAGGGTACGGCCAAAGCGAGAAACCAAGGCCAGCAAATGTACTTTCTTGACAATAGGGATGTGGAGCAGGGCCTGGTGCCAGCGGTATCGTCCCCGTCCCTTTTCCGTAATTTTCCTGAAGCCTGCAAACCCGCCAATTATCAAAAAAGGAATTAAAAACCATACTTTACTTACCAAATCACTGACACCCATGACTATACGGGTGGGCAGGGGCAGTTCCGCACCCAAATCAGTAAGCATACCTGTAAAGGTAGGAAGCACAAAAATCAACAGAAATATCACCGCCAACAGCGCCACCGACAGCACCACTGCAGGATAGGTCATAGCAGATTTCACCTTTTCATTTATGTCATGTTCCCGTTCATAATGTACTGCCAGCTGTTCCAGTACGCTGTCAAGCATACCACCGGTTTCGCCGGCTTCCACCATGCTGATAAAAAGGTTAGGAAAAACTTTTTCATAGGTTCTAAGAGCTTCTGCAAAAGTGCTGCCCTCTTCAAGAGTTTGTTTAACCTTGGCTACCGTTTCCCTTAGTTTTGCACTTTCCAACTGCTTACTGAGAATATCCAAAGCCGTTAACAGCGGGATACCGGCTTTGATCATGGTGGCCAACTGACGGCAGAAGACTGCTAAATCGCTTTTTTTAATACCCTTGCCAGGCAAATTAAAAGAAATATCTTTGGAGATAATGTTTTTCTGCCTGATATTAATAACAAACAGCTGCTGCTCTCTTAAAATCTCCGCCACTGCAGCTGTGTCGTTTGCCTCCAACTGACCCGTTAAAAGCTGTCCTTGATGATTCCTCGCCTTGTATGTAAATTGGGGCATAAACTCCCACCTCAAAGAAAATAACTGTTTTAACTATACAGCAAGTGATATTTTTTACTAATTCGCCAATTTCTGGCTTTCTCCTTTTTTTACAGCAGCGTTATTCTTTGCTAATAATTGGATTTAGCACCGCCGCTCAGTCTGCCGTACATATCCTCCTGGCTAATCAATCCCTGTTGAGCCAGTTTTTTCAAACTCATATCCATTGACTGCATACCGTGCTGCCCGCCGGTTTGGATTGAATTAATCAATTGATAGGTTTTTCCCTCGCGAATAACATTCCGCACCCCCGAGGTGGCACAGAGCACTTCAACCGCCGCCACCCTGCCGCCGCTTACCTTTTTAAGCAGTTGCTGGGAAATAATGCCCTGAAGGGTATCCGCTAACTGCACTCTTATCTGTTGCTGCTGATGGGGCGGGAAAACATCAATAATCCGGTCCACGGTTTGGGCTGCGCCGCTGGTATGCAGTGTAGCAAAAACCAAGTGACCCGTTTCAGCGGCCGTAACCGCTACGGAAATAGTATCCAAATCACGCATCTCACCAACCAAAATCACATCGGGATCCTGACGCATGGCGGCACGCAGTGCTTTAGCAAAGCTTTCGGTATCAGACCCAATTTCCCTTTGGTTAACCACGCTTTTTTTATGGGAATGCATATATTCAATCGGGTCTTCAAGAGTGATAATATGACTGGCCCGTTCTCTATTGATTAAATCTACCATGGCCGCTAAAGTAGTAGACTTACCACTGCCGGTAGGTCCTGTCACTAACACTAACCCATGGTTCCTACGGGCTAATTGTCCCACAATAGACGGCAACTGCAGTTCTTCCAAACTGGCAATATGTGAATTAATCCTGCGAATGGCGGCAGCAATACTGCTCCGCTGGAAAAAAATATTGACGCGAAATCTGCCCAAATCAGGAACCGAGTAGGCAAAATCCAAATCTCCAGTGCTCATAAACTGTTCCTTCTGCTGAGCATCCATCATTTCTTCCACCAATTCTTTGATGTCACCGGGCATTAGCTTTGTTCCCTCTGCGATCGGTACCAACTGTCCTTCCTGCCGAAACATAGGCGGCAGTCCTGTAGTCAAGTGGATGTCCGATACTGCCATCTCTACCCCTAGGTGAAGAATATCATGTATATTAATATTAAGCGCCCCCTTAATCCTCATCTACATAAGCAACCCGCATAACCTCGCCTATAGTGGTTATGCCCTGACGAGCCTTCTCGATCCCGTCCATTCTCAGAGATTTCATGCCCATAGCCATTACTTCGGCTTTCAGTTTATCCCGACTTTTAGGATCAACTATCAAACCCCGTAGTTTTTGATTGATAGTTATAATTTCGTGAATAGCCAAGCGTCCTTTAAAACCGGTATTATCACAATAACCGCAGCCTTTTCCTTTAAACAACTCCATTGTTTCACCTGCAGCCAATCCCAAAAAGGCATGGGCAGGGCCTTCATCACTCAGTTGATAGGGAGTAATGCATCTAGGGCATATTCTCCTGACCAAACGCTGGGCAACTATGCCGATAATAGATGAGGATACTAGATAGGGCTCTACCCCCATATCAATTAGGCGCGCTACAGCTCCGGCGGCATCATTGGTATGCAGCGTACTCAAGACCATATGGCCGGTGGTAGCAGCTCTTGCGGCTATGCTGGCAGTTTCTCCGTCCCGAATCTCCCCCACCATTATCACGTCAGGGTCCTGCCGCAAGATGGCTCGCAAACCGGTGGCGAAAGTATAGCCTGATTTAGTGTTAACCTGAGTCTGATTTATGTCATTTATGACATATTCCACAGGATCTTCTATAGTAATAATATTCTTTTCGGGTGAACTGATTGTATTTAATGCAGCGTATAATGTTGTGGTTTTACCACTGCCTGTGGGACCGGTAACCAAAAAAATGCCGTAAGAACTACGGATGATATCTTCAAATCTTTTTTTATTGTCCGGTAAAAAACCTAACTGTTCAACCTCCAGTAAAGCTTGACTTTTATCTAAAATCCGCATGACAACCTTTTCCCCAAACACTGTTGGGAGAGTTGAAATACGCAAATCAATACTTTTCTCTTGAATATTTATTTGAATGCGCCCATCCTGGGGCAGCCTTTTTTCTGCAATATCCATCTGGGCCATTATTTTTACTCGGGACACAAGAGAAGGGTGAATCTGCTTAGGTACCTTCATTAAATCCCGCAAGATTCCATCCACACGCAGTCGTATAGTTACTTTTTTTTCACGTGCTTCTATATGAATATCGCTGGCTTTTTTATTAACTGCCTGGTTTATGATGGTGTTGACCAATTTAACAACCGGGGCTTCAGCAGCACCTTGCGGGCCTTGACCCAGGTTAAAAATTCCCGGTGAGCTAACGTCGGCATCATCTTCAAAACCTGTATGGAATTCTTCGTTCATAATTTCTTCCACACCAAGCAGTCTATCTATATGTTCATCCATATCTTGCTCGGAAGCTACCACAGTCTGTACTTCCAAGCCAGTTGCCACCTTAATGTCATCTATGGCAAAAACGTTCAAAGGATCAGCCATGGCTACCTTTAATGTGCTGCCATCTTTACCTATAGGCAGCACTTTATACTGGCGGATAATGTTTTCGGGAAAGAATTTTAATAAATCATTAGAAATCCGGGTACTGTTTAAGTCAACCTGTTCAATACCCAGCTGAAATTCCAGTACATTTAGAATGTCCTGTTCCGTTACGTAACCCAAACTAATTAGGATCTGTCCCAGCCTACCGCCGCTTCGCTTTTGCGTGCGTAGAGCTTCTTGTATCTGTTCTTCGGAGATTAAATTACTTTCTTTCAGCATTTCACCAAGCTGCTTCTTTCTTGCCAAGATATTTCACCCCCGTTCCTTTGATTCGTTCGCTGTATTCCGACTTTATTCCTTTTATTTCATAAGAAAACTTCTCTTTTCACCCAAAAATAAAAACTACTCGGTAAGGAGTAGTTTTCTAGAGCAAGTTATGTAATTCTGACGCACTTATTTCTTCTATTCGCACTTTCCCTATTTCCTCAGGAAGAATAAAGTTGATTTTCCCCTGGGAGGCCTTTTTGTCCTGCAGCATCAATTCTATGCCTTTGTCCTTTTCCCACTCTGGCGGCAAACTCACATCCAAAGGAACTCTTGTCAGTAGCCTCTTCATACGTTCTAACTGTAATTCGTCAAACAAACCCTTGGCAACTGATATCTTACCCGCTACTGCCATTCCTACTGCCACTGCTTCACCGTGCTTTTTCAGTTCATAATTTCCTAGGGCCTCTACAGCATGACCAACAGTATGGCCAAAATTTAAGACCGCTCTTACATTTGCTTCTTTTTCATCTTGCTCCACCACTACCGCTTTAATGTCGCAGCAGCGGTAAACAACTTCTTCGATTATTTGAGCTTCTAAGGACAAAAGCTGCGCTAAATTTCTTTCCAGAAAGCTAAATAAATCTTTGTCCCAAATAATACCGTATTTAATTACCTCGGCCATACCAGCACGCAGTTCCCGGGGCGGCAGTGTCTTTAAGACAGATAAATCAATCAAAACCAGCTGAGGTTGGTAAAAAGCGCCGATAATATTCTTTCCTCGCGGATGATTAACGGCAACCTTGCCGCCGACACTGCTGTCCACCTGGGCCAGCAGACTGGTCGGTATTTGAATAAACGGAACACCCCGCATATAGGTAGCGGCAATAAACCCTGCCAAATCTCCTACCACCCCGCCTCCCAAGGCAATTATGGGAGATTTTCTGTCCATTTTATGATCAAATGCACAGTCGTACAAGCGGGCTGCAGTTTCCAGCGATTTAGAAGTCTCTCCCGCAGCAACCACTGCTTTAGCAACATGAAAGCCGTGGTTGGTTAGTGATTTCTCCACCTCTTTACCATATAGTTTATCCACATTTTCATCGGTAATCAATAGACAGGCTGTGGAATATTTCCGGGGCAGAAGCTGGCCTAACTGCCCTAACAAATCGTGTCCTATATGGATATTATAGCCTCTATCCTCCAACCCTACGCGCAATGTTTTCATGACAACTGCCCCCGCAAACTATTTATTATTTCGCTCACAATCTGATCATGAGTTTTGTCTCCAGTATCAATTATAAGGTCAGCTGCTGCTTCATAGAACCGCGCCCTTTCTTCAACCAAACCCTTCACCTGATCCAAATCCCTGTATTTACGAAGAAGCGGCCGATTCCGACTTTTCCCTATCCGATCCAACACTATTTCCGGTGCGGCTTTTAACCAAATAACGATACCGCCTTGTTTAAGAACCGTCACATTCCCCGCAAAAACAGGGACACCACCGCCGGTTGCAATGACAGTCCTATCTAACGCGGCAACTTTTTGCACCATTAATTTCTCTTCAGAACGGAACCTAATTTCACCATGCTTTTTGAAAATCCGTGACACAGTTAACTCGGTAAGTTTTTCTATTTTTTCGTCCGTATCAACGAAGTGCCAACCCAATGCCCGGGCCAAACGAAAGCCAATAGTGGTCTTCCCCGATCCCATAAAACCTATTAAAATAATATTAGCCATCTAAATCACCTTTTCTAAAACCAGAGGTCTGACTTCTAATATTCTTCTACGTATTCTTCCCACTGTTCCCAACGTCCTTTAATTACTGCCATATTGTCTCCACCGAAATGCTCAAGCACCGCTTTTGCTAGTTCAAAAGCCACCAGCGCCTCACCAACAACACTGGCTGCAGGTACCGCACAAACGTCAGAACGCTCAATATCAGCCATTACCGTTTCTTTGCTCTCAATATTAACGCTGGCCAGAGGCTTCATGAGGGTAGGAATGGGTTTCATGGCAGCTTTGATTATAAGTTCCTCCCCATTGCTGATACCTCCCTCCAGACCGCCTGCCCGGTTAGTTCTGCGATAATAACCGTGCTCTTTATCATAGGCAATTTCATCATGCACCTGTGAACCGGGTAAGGCTGCTGCTGCAAATCCTAAACCTACCTCTACCCCTTTGATAGCTTGAAGACTCATCAAGGCCTGAGCCAATCGGCCATCTAAGCGTCTATCCCAGTGGACATGGCTGCCAATGCCCGGCGGCATGCCAGAAACATGCACTGCAAAAATTCCGCCTAGAGAATCTCCTTGTTCCTTGGCAGCATCAATAGCCGCCAACATTTTTCGCTCCGCACCAAGATCCGTACAATAAACAGGTGAAGCTAGAACTTCGTCCATTCTAATTGCATCAACGGATTGCATTACTTTGGCACTGCCTATCTGCAGCACATGGGAGACCACCGTAATTCCTAATTGGTTCAACAACTGTTTTGCCATGGCACCAACCGCTACCCTTACTGCAGTTTCCCTAGCACTGGAGCGCTCCAAGACATTTCTCATATCCCTATGTCCATACTTTATGCCGCCAGGCAGGTCTGCATGACCCGGTCTTGGTCTTTTAATTTCTTTATCTTGAAATTCCTCCACCTTGTCAGTGGACATTATTTCACTCCAGTTCTCCCAGTCCTTGTTGGCTACCTTTAAAGTTACCGGACTGCCGATAGTAAAACCATGCCTCACTCCGGACGTAATTTCCACTTTGTCTTTTTCAATCTTCATTCGCCCTCCCCGTCCATATCCTCCCTGACGGCGGCAGAGCATTTGATTAATCTCCTCTGTTACAATGGGTACATGAGCTGGCAATCCTTCAATGATTGCAGTGAGACAAGGGCCATGGGATTCCCCTGCGGTCAGGTAACGAAGCACCAAAATTCCCCCAATCCGACGTATAATATTTGCAGGTGAGCTTAACCCACCTGCGAATTTTTGTTACCAATACGGCTTTTTAAAAATTCAATAATACTTTTGTTCTGCTCTTCCAGTAATCTTTGTTCCGTGTTTTCTTTTTGCTCTCGTAGCAGTTCAATTTCTTTAGCTAAGTTCCTGCTTTCTTGCCGGGCTTTTTGCAGTTCTTCCATGATAGCTGAAAACATAAATAAAACAGTGCTTTTTAAACTCTGTTCAATCCCTAGTGCAGAAGTTAATGTTCTCTCTAAATCCAAACGTCTTTTTGCACCCTTGATGGTAAACTGTTCAGTATATAATAGTTCTTTAATCTGTCCAAAGGTATCCAGATGCAGCTCACTGTACTTGCGCCGCTTTTTACTGTCAACTTTGGGTAAATACTGGGAGAATTCTTTTTCCCAGTAACGAATAGTACTTATTTCTACTTGAAGAATATTAGCCAACTGCTGAATAGTCAAAAGCTGGGACATCTCCATCACCTCTAATGTAAGAAGATTCCCTATCGGTAGGCAAATTCCTTCCTCTTTTTTCCAGCAACTATTGGTCCAAATCGACAAACTCAGAACATTTTGGCTATGACCTGGTGCATTATCTCAACAGGCGCAGTTTGACCCGTCCATAACTTAAAACTTGCAGCTCCTTGATATGCAAGCATTCCTAAACCGGATACTGTTTTGCAGCCCTGTTTGCGAGCCGCGGACAGAAGCCTAGTTTCGACCGGATTATAAACCAAATCAGTTACAATATGATCGGATGTTAACATTACGGCGGGAAACGGTATACCCTCAACCCGGGGATACATGCCTATTGAGGTAGTATTTACTATGATACTGCATTGATCAATTACGGTGCTCAATGCTTTCTCAGAAAGTTCAATGGCATGGGTTGGGCCAGGCAGCTGAGATGCTAGCTTTTCGGCCCTTTCAACGGTTCGATTGGCAATATACAGTTTATTAACCCCTGCCTGACCAAGAGCAAACGCTACAGCCTTAGCAGCACCGCCGGCTCCCAGCATCAGAATATTCCGTCCTTTGACTTCGACACCCTCTGACCTTAAGGATTGAATAAAACCATCACCGTCGGTGTTATATCCAACCAGCTTATTATCTTCACATACGATAGTATTAACTGCGCCAACCGAGCGGGCATAAACATCCAATTTATCTAGACAACTTATCACTTGTTCCTTATATGGCACAGTGACATTTAAGCCTGCCGCGCCAGCGCAAAAAAGCCCCCGTACGGCTTGGGTCAACGTCGAATTAGACGCAACAGGGAAAGGAACATATACGTAATTCAGATGCAAATGTTGAAAGGCTGCATTATGCATAACCGGCGAGAAGGAATGTTCCACCGGATAGCCAATCAAACCAACGACTCTTGTTTTTCCGGATACTAAGCAGTCTTTTGTCATTATTTTACCTCGTGTTTTTGCAAGTAAGGAATGACAATGCGTTCCATACGACGCATTATGCGAGTACCAAAGAACTCATGCGAACTAATAGGAACAACTAAAATAGTGTAAAGCTCCATTCTGTTACCGCCCAAAACGTCAGTGAAGATTTGATCGCCAATCACTGCTAACTCGTCCACGCTAATGTCTAAAATGGACAGCACTTTCTTAAATGCCTTGCGACGAGGTTTACCAGCGTTAGAAAGGAAAGGCAAATCCAGTATCTTAGCCACCTTCATAACCCTTTTTTCATGATTATTGGATGCGATACAAAGCGCAATTCCCATACTTTTGGCCTTTTTTACCCAATCCATCACTTCTTCAGCAACCTCATAACTGTTCCACGCAGTAATGGTATTATCTAAATCTATGACAAAACCCTTAATTCCCTGCTGTTGCAGCTTTTCTAAAGGAATATCCTTTATCGAATCTACAAAAAGATCCGGTCGTAAAATGTTCATGCAATCACCTCTGATGAAAACTGTTATTACATTATAACACAGGAAAATAGTGACTCAAAATCCAAAATCAAATTCTTCGTCCAAATACTGCAATATAGACCTGTCAAACTAACGTTTCCAATAAAAAAGAAGCTCCCTTAGGAAACTTCTCTTTACCAAATATTGAAATTAATATGCTAATAATTCATCCTGCCACCAAGCATTTTCGAGCGGGGCCATTTGCGGCAGCTGCCCTCTAATTCTACTTTCCAACCTTTCGATGTGAATTTCTCCAGGCACCATCAAGATAGGAATTTCTTTATCTAATAAATCTATTAAATACTTGCTATCTACTCCCAAGTCACTTTCATTATATAATGCTATAGCAACAACATTGTCCAACTGTAAACCATGTTGCAGTTCCACTAGTTTAGCTAATTTACTTTCTGTTACCACAAGAAGGTTACCTGTTCCGCCAATCTCTTCGTCCAAGGTAACGACACTATTGACTTCCCTAGTTAAAAAATCCGGATGTCTATTAACTACAAAAATTTGAGGAAATGAACTTATCAAGTCAAATAATTTCATGTGCAATACCCCCCACCTATAATAATAAGCAAGAAAGATGCCAGAAAACATCCTTGTTAAGTATAGGTATTTTCTACTTGTCAAATTTTATAGTGACGAATTTTTGAACAAATTTGTCAACAACTGGACACCTGCAAAAGCTTTATGGCATAGTACTCTGAAATTTGAAGGGATAATATCGTTTGGATAGAAGTTTACTAGCAATGCAATAAAACTATCCCTATTAGCGGAAATAGTTTTGCATGTATAAGCATATTGAAATTACTATAGCAAAAGGGGATACAATATGATTTTTCCATATATTTGGATTTTAGCTGCTGCCACTGCTTGGGGGAGCATTGGTGTTGTAGGAGAAGTACTTTTTTTATATAACTTAACTCCCGAGGATTTTATTTGGTTTAGAGCTGCCATCGCATTTGCGACGATACTGTTAATGACCCTTGTCTTCGACAGAACACGCCTATATATACATAGACAACATCTACCAGTCTTTATTGCCTATGGATTAATCAGTGTGGCATTGTTTTACTTGTCCTATATGACAGCCATAGACCAAACTGGGGTGGCTATGTCCGCAATACTCCTCTACACCGCACCGGCTATGGTAGTGATCCTGTCCCGCCTATTTTTTAAGGAGAGCGTCGGCAAGGTGAAAGTCTTCAGTATTATTTTGACCATTATTGGTTCATTCTTAGTGGTTAAAGGATATGACCTTGGCAACTTACGCCTTAATACTTCAGGTATTCTTTGGGGGCTTTTATCAGGATTTACTTACGCTTTATATTCCATATTCGGTAAAAGCGTCGCCGACAAATACCATCCTTGGACCATCATCCTTTATTCCCAAGGATTTGGTACTATGTTCCTGTCAACAATGTTTTTTCCCAGCAGGATGCTTACGACCCATCAAGAGCCAGTGGTCTGGCTTGCCCTCATTTATCTAGGCCTGGTGCCTACGTTATTTGCCTATATATGTTATAATGCAGCATTAAAATATGTAGCACCTGGCAGCGCCAGCATCATTGCCACCTGGGAACCTGTGGCAGCAGTTATTTTTGGCTACGTATTATTGGAACAACTGCTCGAGCCTATTCAGATGTTAGGTGCCTTTCTTGTTATTGCAGCAGTTATTATTGTCCAGTTAATAAGGCCAAGAAAATCTCTAAAACCTCAGATTAAAAAATCTCGTTTCCCTGACGCTAAACCAGACTAAAGTGACAAAAACCAGGCACAGCCAATCAATTCTGTTTGGCTTGCCTGGTTTTAAAAATACTTAAAAATACTAGCCCACTATTTTTTCTAAGCGGTCCAGGTCACCCAGTAGCTTGTCATATTAGAGACCAGCATCAATATCTCTACGATTAACAGCAGGTTTTTTTATTGCAAGATGCAGGAAATCATCAACCAATATTATTGTCCCTACTGTAAAAGCAACACCCGCAACCAAACGCCACAACAACCAGAAGTTAGTAAAGTTTGTCTTGACGTAGTTAAAATCCATGCCCATTATTCTTTCCAGGTAAACCTGAGTAATGCCGGCTCCAAACAATATGAAACTCATGCAAACCATGCTGATTAACATAACCCAAAAGGCCCAGATGCCTTTACTTGAAGATACCTGTCTATTAACTATATTAGGTACGGCATAGTACATTGCTGCAATAACCAACATAGCAAAAGCACCATAAAATGCTAAGTGTCCATGGGCTGCGGTCAACTGAGTACCGTGGGTCCATTTATTGATGGATGGCAAGGTCTGCACCACACCCATCAGTCCAGCTCCAACAAAATGGGTAAAAGCCGCACCGATTAACCAGAGTAAAGCTACTCTATTATGGTGTAATTCAGGAGAATGCTTCACATGTCGCATTGTATCAATTACCATTAGCAAAATAGGTAAAGGTTCCAACAAGCCAAATATACCGCCGATAGGCAGCCAATATTCCGGAGTACCTATCCAAAAATAATGATGGCCTATTCCTAAAACGCCTGTGAGGACTACCAAAGTAACTTCTAGATATAACCATTTTGTAATTACCTTCAACTGTACTCCAGTCAGTTTTATCAAGAGATACGCCGTTATCGCTGCAGCGATTAATTCCCAAGTTCCTTCAACCCAGAAGTGAATAACCCACCACCAGAAAAATTGATCCAAGGAAATAGAACCAAAGAATTTCATACCGAACAGATACATGACAGCTAAACCGGCTAGACCAGAGAATAGTACCGCCAGAATGGAATTCCATTTCTTAGACTTAATGATAGTTATGCCGATGTTATATAGGAATGCTAAAACCCCTACTACAATCAGCCAATCCAATAATCTTGGGGCCTCAATATATTCTCGACCTTCTGTCCAGCCGAATACATAACCGATTACTGCCACGACTCCAGTCACGGCTAACAGCCAAAACTGAAAATCCGCCAATTTCGTACTATATAATTCACTATCAGTTTCGTCCGGCACGAGGTAATATGTGGCCCCCATTAAACCGAACAGCAGCCAAAATACCATGGTGTTAATATGAATAGCTCTTCCTATGTTAAACGGCATTGTTTGGGCCATGAAATCCGGCCATATGAATTGGGCGGCTGTAATTAAGCCGAACAAAACCTGCAGCACTAACAATACTAAAGTAAAGATAAAATATTTATAAGCAGCTTTTTGCGATTCAAATCTCATCCCTAGACACCTCCTATTTCAAATTGTTCAAATAATCTACCACAGCATCCAACTCTTCTCCCGACAGACTGCTGTCAGGCATTTTTGCCTGCTCATTAATTTGTTTAGGATTAGAAATGTACTTTTTCAGCCAGCTGTTGTTTCTTTCAGATGCAACGTTAGATAAATCCGGTCCGAAGGTACCGCCGTCGCCATTAGTGGTATGACAACTAACGCAACCGGCTTGCTGGAAAACCGACTCCCCACTGGATGAATCTTCACTGTCTCCTAACCCCAAAGGTTCCGGAGGCCAGCCGTTAGTATCCACCTTACTAACCCATTCTAAAAATGCAGCCATTTCATCGGCTTCTTGTTCGGACATGGCGATGTTTTTCATAACTGTCCCTGGCATGACCGCCACTGGGTCTTTCAAAAATTCCACCAGCCACTTTTCACCGCGTTTTTGAGCAACTTTAGTTAAATCTGGAGCAAAGTAAGCTCCATTGCCCAGAATAGTGTGGCAGTTAATACAGTTATTTTTTTGCCAGAGACGTTTGCCCGCTACAACTTTTTCAGTCAGTTCCGGGGACCTGGCCTGCACTTGTTTCAACGTATCCACCGTTAGAAATAAAAATACAGCTACGCAGATTACAGTAACTACGATGAACAGATTTCTCGGCCATTTTTCATTTGACATCTAATCACCCCTTCTTTTTTAATACTGTCTCAAGAAAATCCTTAAGTTAACTTAATTGTACAGGACATTAATTAACTGGCATATGATACCAATCACAGTCGCCAGTGATATCTATCACAGTTTTATAATCTATTTTTATATGGGTATTGACAATAGACATGTCTTTTTATACAGTTGTGGAAAACATCACAGCAAAGCGGAAGTATGCACACAGACTTTATTTAGAGGTAATGATAAACTGGTGTAAAGCTAAAGAAGGTGGTGAAATTTATGCAGAGCGTTCCGGTAAAAACAATATTTGAACTGTTGGCTAAACTTCAGGTAGGGTTAACTTTCGTTACCCCGGCAGGTGATATCTTGTATTCAAAACAATATGCACAAGACATCATTAAAAGGGGTTCCGAGCAAACGTCCGTTTTGGATTGCCACGATGCATCTACCCAAAGTATTGTGGAGGAACGGCTTAAAACCATTACCGCAAATGATGGAGGAGAATGGCACCGGGTATTTGAAACAAATGGAAAGTTTATTGAAAATTATTACACAACCTTTAATGTAAACGGACAAACAATTATTTCCATAGTAAATCAAGATGTGACTAAAAGAGAACAGACCCTAGCACAGCTAAAAGAAGCATTATACGAATTGAAAATGGTATTTCAGGCCGCTAAAACATTATCCTCTTCTTTAGACTACGAGCAAAACCTGCATAAACTGATTAATTTAATTGTCGAGATTACCAGCTTTAACCAAGGTGTCATTTGGATTGGCAACGAACCTGACAGCCTTCATCCAATTTCGCACCAAAAATCTAAAGAAGAAAACATTCCACCCCTAGTAAAACGCGCTATCCGACAAAATACGGTTTTACAGCAGGATTACAAGGAACAGGCCTTTCCCCTTATAGCGTTAGGCAAAATTCAGGGGGTTCTTTATTTAAAAAGCAACGATCCAATTATTCCCAACGAGCATCGCAAACAGATTCTTTCTTCTATCATTAATTTGACTGGTACTGCCGTAATGAATGCGCAAATTCTATATGATACGTATCTTCTGAACAAAAAATGGCTGTATCTCATATAATTTAAGGGGTACAG
>JADQBR010000132.1 GCA_016278515.1 Bacillota bacterium | reverse complement strand
GCAACTTGTTGCTTTAGAGTTTTGGATATGCCCCCTGCGGGTACCCCAAATTCAAATAGGGTTTGGAATAGTTGGTCGGCGGTAATTTCGGGGTTGCCGGCGTTGATGCGGTTTAGTTTGTTATGATCAGTTTTTCGGTCGTTGATGCCGGGTTTTACGGTAAAAATATATTTGAAACCTAGGTTATTGGCAATTTCCAATGCCGTGTCAGAGGCCCAGCCGTAGGGTAGAGCTAAAAACGGTACAGAATGGCCTAAATTGCTTTCGATCTCCTGAGAGGAGCGGGATAGATCAGCCGTGATACGGTTTCTAAACTCTTCCACGGTTTCAGAGCGACCTTGGTCTACCAAATAGCGTGCTTTTACCAAGGCAGGCTTTTTGCCGCCGTCAGGGTTTACCTGTACGTAGTCATGGCTGTCGTAGGTATGGCTGTAGATGGTCATGCCGTCTTGTTCCATCTCCTGCATCTCTTCCCAGGTAAGTTTAGGAATCTCCCCTTCAGTAACACCCACCCGGCTGACTATGACGAATGCGGTGGCCGCCATGTCCTTTTCCTTAAGACGGGGATAGGCCTCCTGGTAAAAGCTCTGATAACCGTCATCGAAGGTTATCACTACGGCGTTTGGCGGCACTTTCCTCTTTCCATCCAGGTATTGAGCGAATTCATTGATAGAGATTACGTTAAAGCCTTTTTCCTCAAGCATGCTCAAGTGATTACTAAACTGCTCCGGCCTAATGGTGGAAGCACTGCTCTCTTCACCGACATGATGGTACATCAAGACAGCTGCTTTATCTTTATAGTAGATTACTTCCGATTCTTCTAGATCGGAGCCGCAGCCGGCTATGCCGATACTTATTAATGCTATGATAAGTAGTACGGTGATTTTTTTCATAAAAATACCCCCCAAGTTTATTACCTATCTATTGTAACAAACTTAGGGGGGATTGTAAGCACCTAAATTATAGCTATTAAATGGTTGTTCAAACACTGACCTTAATCAGCTTTTAACCACTTCTTAACTTTGTAACCAAAAACCTCTCTGTTCATCTCGCCGATGGCTCTTCTTAGGGGCAGGCCTTTGGGGCAGATTTCGATGCAGTTTTGGGAATTGCCGCAATCGCCTATGCCTCCTTTACCGCCGAGAGCCTCGAGACGCTGGTCTTTACTGGTCTGGCCTGTGGGATGCAGGGTAAATAAACGCACCTGTCCGATTATTGCCGGTCCCATAAAAGCAGATTTTTCGTTGAAGTTTGGGCAAGCCTCCATGCAGCAGCCGCAGGACATACAGCGAGATAAGTCATAGGCAAAGCGTCTTGTAGTTTCTGATACTTTTGGACCGGGACCGGAGAAGAAATATCCATCCACATCGATCCAGGCCTTAGCTCTTTTTAGGTAGTCAAAAATTATCTGCCGGTCGACCATTAGATCGCAGGCAACTGGAAACTTAGTTAAGGGCTCTAAGGTAATGGGCTGCTCTAAGTCATCTACTAATGCGGAACATGCCTGGCGGGCCTTATTATTAATTATCATACTACAGGCACCGCAAACTTCTTCTAAACAGCTGCAGTCCCATACCACGGGGGTGGTAGCCTGGCCCTTGACATTGACGGGCTTTAGCTGAATTTCCATAAGGGCGGAAATGACATTCATGTTCTTTTGGTAAGGCACTTCAAATTCTTCCCAATATGGTTGGGACTCGGGGACCTCCTGCCGTTTGATCTTCAACTGCACCGTTTTAGGCATGCATGGTCTCCTCCTTATCTACGTCGTATTTTCTTACCCGGGGCTTAATGTATTGGATATCTACTTCTTCATAACTTAGTTTCGGACCATTTGGCGAATAATCGGCAATAGTGGTCTTCAACCAATTCTCATCGTCACGCTCGATGAATTCAGGCTTGTAATGGGCCCCGCGGCTTTCATCCCTAGCCAAGGCTCCCAAAGTTACAACCCGGGCAAGTTGGAGGCGCCCCCACAACTGCCTGATAAATACGGCATTTTGATTGCACCAAAGATTATGGTTATTTATCTTTATTTTTTCAAAGCGTTCTGTTAGTTCTTGAAGCTTTTCGTCAGTTTTCTTCAGCCGGTCATTATATCGGACTACCGTGACGTTTTTGGTCATCCAATCGCCTAGTTCATTTTGAATAGCATAGGGGTTTTCACTACCATCCATCTGCAGAATTGCCTTAAAGTCTTCCTTTTGTTTCAGGACTTCCTGTTCTAAAGCCGCCGATTTGTCACTGGGTCGCTGGTTTTTTACGTATCCGACTACCCCTTTGCCGGCGGAAAGGCCGCCGTAGATGGCCGAAAGCATGCCGTTGCCGCCCAAGCGGTTAGCGCCGTGAAATTGATAGTCGCATTCACCGGCGGCGAATAAGCCGGGGATATTTGTCATTTGGTCAAAATCTACCCAGAGACCGCCCATGGAGTAGTGCATGGCCGGGAATATCTTCATGGGTACTTTTCTCGGGTCCTGGCCGCCGAACTTTTCATATATCTCTAGGATTCCGCCAAGCTTGTCGTCCAGTTCTTTAGGATCTTTATGAGATAGATCCAAATAGACCATGTTCTTACCATCCACACCGAGACCCAAGTCTACACAAACTTTAAAGATGGCTCTGGATGCTACGTCTCTCGGTACTAAGTTGCCGTAGGCCGGATACCATTCCTCTAAAAAATACCATGGCTTGCCGTCTTTATAGGTCCAAACGCGTCCACCTTCACCCCTGGCTGATTCTGACATGAGACGGTTTTTATCAGCTCCCGGTATGGCAGTCGGGTGAATCTGAATAAATTCTCCATTAGCATACTTGACTCCTTGCATATAAGCTTGAGCAGCGGCATAACCGGTGTTTAAAGTGGAATTAGTGGTCTCACCGAACATCATGCCCGGACCGCCTGTTGCCATCACGACTGCATCCGCCTTGAAGGCACGGATTTCCATGGAGGTTAATTCCTGGGCGGTAATACCCATGCAGACTCCGTTGTCATCCTGGACTGCTGATAAAAACTCCCAGCCTTCATAGCGGGTGACCATCCCCTCATCTTCAAAGCGGCGCACCTGCTCGTCCAAGGTATATAGAAGCTGTTGACCGGTGGTAGCGCCCGAGAAAACAGTACGGTGGTACTGGACTCCGCCCAGCCGCCTTACCTGTATCCTGCCTTCACCGCTGCGGTTAAACATGGTCCCCATGCGGTCAAATAGATAGACTATATCGGGTGCCGTGTCACACATGCCTTTCACCGGCGTCTGATTTGCAAGAAAGTCTCCACCATAAATGCTATCATCAAAGTGCTCCCAAGTGGTATCTCCTTCCCCCATGGTATTGACTGCTGCATTTAAGCCGCCTTGAGCGCATGCGGAATGGGAACGTTTAGACGGCCCATAGGCGAACAATTCAACTTCCAGCCCTGCTTCTAAAGCTTTAACTGTGGTCATCAGCCCAGCTAGGCCGCCACCAATAACAATAACTTTTCCGTTAGCCATATATTTTCACTCCTAGCCGAACATTCTCAAGATATTTACTCCAACCAACACCAATACAAAGAAAATCACTAAAGAAACGTAGCCAAAATATTTTTGCGATTTGCCGCCAACTGTCCATCCCCAAGATATCAAAAAGGTAGAAATGCCGTTGGCAAAGTGAAACATTGCTGCCAAAGTTCCAATGGCCAAAATGGTGAGACTGCCGATATCGAATACTTGGGTTAAACTGGCGAAAGTAATTTCTAAGCCGCTGAATTTCAACAAATAAACGTGTATCAGTAGAAATATAAGGATTAATACCGCGGTAACTCTCTGCATCACAAATGCCCAATTGCGTTTGTAACTATAACGGCGCAGGTTATACCTGGCTGTAAATACCATGTAAAGACCGTAGGCCGCATGGAAGAGGAATCCAATGGCTATCACTAGCTCCAACAGCCATAAATATGGTACTGAATGCAGTAATTCCACTGCACCGTCAAACTTTTCCGCTCCCTGAAGCAAGAAGGAATTCATGATGAAGTGCCAGATAATAAAAATACCTAAAGGGATAATTCCTGTCAGGGAATGTAGTTTTTTTAACAAGTAGCTTTTATCCTGAGACATACTATCTCCCACCTATCTTAATGCTTTTTATAACAGCGTAATTAAATCATCATACTGGTCTGCTAAATCTGCTCCGGCAGCTGTCTCGCCTCCTAGCCAGTCATTTTTTCTATTTCCGCAGCCAATGCAAGTACTTTTTTTGCGCGATTTGCTACGGGCACATCGATAAACTTGCCATCAACCTGGATGGCACCAATACCTTGTTTTTCTGCTTCTTCATAAGCGTCATTAACTCTCTGCGCCCAGGCTACTTCCTTCTCGTTAGGAGTAAACACTTGATTGACCACGGGGATTTGGTTAGGATGGATAACGAGCTTACCAAACATACCGAGTTGGGCAGCCAGTTCTGTCTCTTGCCTTAAGCCTTGGTCATCTTTTATGTTAGGATAGACCGTATCGACGGGCGCACCAATGCGGGCCGCTCTAGAAGCCAACACCAAATGGGAGCGGGCATAAAATAGTTCTTCGCCGCCAGCTGTTAACTTAACACCTATGTCGGTTGTAAAATCAATAGCACCAAAGCTTAAACAGACGATTCTGTCAGAGGCTGCAGCTATTTCTCTGGCGTTAAGCACCCCTAGCGCTGTTTCTACTAAAGGGAAAATAGCAATAGTTCCTTCTTCCATGCCGGACTGTTTTTCCAACTGGGAAATACGGTCGGCAACCTCTTTTATCGCCTCTGCAGTTTCGGACTTAGGCAGCATAATCCCATCAGGTTTTTTCGGGACAATCGCCTCCAGATCACCAACTGCAAAGGGCGTATCCAGAGCATTGATTCGGACAATTATTTCTTTCCGGGGTTGTTGATGTTGGGAAAGCACTTCGGCAATGATGTTCCGGGCACTCTCCTTTTCTGTTACCGCTACCGCATCCTCCAAATCAAAAATAATCGCATCTGCCGGCAAATCCAAAGCCTTTTTCATTCGTTTAGGATTATTGCCGGGTGAAAATAACATAGTTCTAAACACTAATATCACCTCCAGTTCTAATTCAAAGTTTTAACTTTCAGAACAACCTATTTAAGTTTAAATTTTTTGGACAAATAATAATTGGAGTAAAGCGCACCCAGTGGATTATGGGCCAGCACTCTGTCCTTGACTGCAAACGTTGTGACCGGGGCTTCGGAATATTTGGTAAATAAAATATCGTGACCGACACATAGCCCGAGAATAATATTAAGTTCTGTTTTGTCTCGGTTCAGCACTTCTGCTTGGATAACAGGATTACACATGGCTTCGTAACGGTCCTCGATAATCTTTTTCAAGCCGCGGTCTTCTTTATTGTGGCCGGTCACTTTACAACAGACTGAACTAACCTGAAATTCCCTAGCCAGAAGTTCGTCTAAAAGTTTAGCCTCATTGCTAAAACCGACGCAAAATGCAATTCCTAATTTCTGATAGCCCATTTCCTTTGCGTAACGAATTATTTCTTCTAATCTAGTGAGTTCCATATAAAAGGAGCCTTCGAGCCAAGTTGATGTGCGATGGGCCAAATCGTCCTCGGACCGTTCGTAACACTTATCAACTTCGTATCTGCCGTTGGTGCAATCCTTACCTTTTTGGTAGCAATCCCTTTGCTCACAAGATGCGCATTTCATGGTTTAGCACTTCCTTTCTTTAGTTGGACAGTTGGTCGGTTGGTCGGTTGGACAGTTGGACAGTTGGACGGTTGGTCGGTTGGACAGGTAAAATCAAAACCAACTTCATCGGGGACATTCCTGTCCCCAAAGAATGGCGTGAACTTTAGCAGGTGTGTCCCCTTTCCTTAAATAGTAGAAAGTTGGTCAGTTGGTCAGTTGGACAGGTTTAAAACCAAACCCGCTAACCCCTAACCATTTAATCAACTGAATTAGATTCCAAATTCGGTATAATCGCTGTCACGTCAGTTGCCTGTTTCATCTTTTCAACAGTATCGAGTAGTCGCTGAATTTCGTCGGACTGAAGTCTTAAGGATGCCAGTTGACGGAATTTCTCTCGGAACTCTGCCGGGGTAAATGGGTTTTCCGGATCTCCTTTGGGGTTTAAAGCGGTTTCGGAATGTTTTTTTCCATTGTTTAAGCTTATCTCAACTCTGACCGGCCACTTGCCCGGGTACAATTTATTAATTTCCGGATCAACCACTAACTTAACTTTGGTCATCATCTGGCGGATAGTGCTGTCATTTAAATTGTCTTCAGAAAAATCATCCAATCCCGCACTGCCTTTTATTACGCCTAAGCTTGCGCAGAAGGGCAGGCTGAACTTTGCCCCATAGATGGTAGTAGGGTGATAACTTTCTGTAATATCCAAAGAAACCTGGTAGGTATTGACCTCAATTCCGGCAATATCTTGGGGCTCGAATTGAACCTCTTCCTTCAATTTAATGACGGCATCAAGAGTGGCATGGGTGTGTCTGCAAGAAGAGTGGAACTTATATGAGTTTTCCGAAATTTTATAAGAAGTTTTATCCCCTAATCCATCGGTCAGCTTTGAATAATCGACTTCCGGTGCGGTGGCAGCAAAAAATCCTCTGTCGCCTTCCAATATCTTTTGAGCAGCCGTAAAGCCTTTTTGCGCCGAATATGCGGCTAAGGCACCATTGAGAGCGGCCTTGCCCGGATGCAGATGCTTACTCATGGCACTGTCGGTGATAAACTCCCAAAGACCGCTGGCCTGAGTGCCGGCTGAGCCTAGTGCGTTAATCATCTCTTCCTTATTTAAATCTAAAATTTTCCCTACAGCTACGGCGGCGCCAAAAGTGCAGCAGGTGCCGGTGGTATGCCATATTTTATAATGGGATGGGGTAATTGCCTCGGCAATCCGAATCGCAACTTCATACCCCGCCACTATGGCCGTTACTAACTGGCTGCCGCTTGCCCCTTCAGCCTCAGCCGCCGCAAGGGCCGCCGGAATCACTCCTGTCGCTGCATGGATTATGCCTCCCTTATGTACATCGTCCAACTCTACTACATGGGATATGGCCCCATTAACCAGTGCAGCGTTTAAAACCGAGTTTTTACTGCCGTCACTAAGCAATGTAGCCTGCGGATTTCCACCAAAATGGACAGCCAGTTCATGAATAATTCTCCCAGGTTCGGATGTTGACCCAGCTAAAGCCGATCCCATCCAATCCAAATAGGCCCAAGTAGTTTCTTCAATAACCCTCTCCGGTAAATCTTCAAATTTCAAGTCTGATACAAACTCTGCCAATGATGCAGTGTACATATACTCCCCCCCAAAAATCTTTATCTACTATATCTACCTCGCAAACCTTGTGCCATCGGTTATAACCTTTTAAACAAAAGAAAACAGGTACCGACATTGTTGGTTTAATGCAAGTTCTGTTCACTTTGTTAACATTATATTATCTTTTTTAACACAACTAATCATGGCCCATACGCTTTAATTTTTTCCACAACGTGGTGCGGCTGATTCCTAACGCATCGGCTATTTTACCTTTATTACCGTCAAAACGGTCTACCAAAATGTTGATAACCTGATCCTCAATTTCTTCTAAGGTACCTGGTGCTACCTTAAAAGAGTTCTTTTCACTTGCTCTTTCCTCAGCTTCGGTTACTTGTTCCAAATCAAGGAGATCCATAGTGAGACTATCGCCATCGGCCAATATTATCAGTCTTTCAAAGTAGTTATTAAGTTCTCGAATATTCCCGGGCCAAGAATATTCGCACAGCCAAGTTAAAAGCTCAGGTTCTATACTTGCGACCTGCTTGCCAAACCGTTGATTATACATTTCTAAAAAATGATTTGCTAAGAGGGGAATGTCGTTTCTTTCTCTCAGCGGCGGTAGTTTTATGTATAAAACGTTTAATCGGTAATATAAATCGGTACGAAATTTTCTTTCAGCCACTGCACTGCGAAGATCTTCATTGGTTGCAGCGATAATCCGAACGTCAACAGGGATTACCTTATCTCCGCCTAGGCGAAATACTTCCTTTTCCTGCAGTACCCGCAGCAAACGCGCCTGCACATTTTTCGGCAGTATTCCTATTTCATCTAAAAAGATGGTTCCTCCGTGAGCTAATTCAAAATAGCCTGGTTTGCCGCCCTTTTTAGCACCGGTAAAAGCACCTTCTTCATAACCAAACAGTTCACTTTCCAAAAGATTTTCCGGTAAGGCGGCGCAGTTTACTGCTACAAATGGTCCTTCTTTCCTACCTGAAATATTGTGAATACCTTGGGCAAACATCTCCTTGCCGGTGCCGCTTTCTCCAGTAATTAAGATTGTGCTATCAGTTACACCGAACTGTTTTGCCCTCTGGATACATTTTATAACCGACTGGGATTCAGTCTTAATGTCTGCTAGGCCAAATTTAGCCACTAAGCCCCGGTTGTGCATCTGCCGCCGGACACTGTATTCCAACTGCTGTAATTTAGAAACCTCTTGAAAGGTGATAACTGTACCGAAGTTTTGTTGATCGACAGTAATGGGTGCTCTATTAACTATTAGACTGGTGTCGCCGACGGTAACCACATCTCTTCTGGTCTCTTTCCCTGAATGAAACACCTTGACCAGGTCTTGGTTTTTCTTCCACCGATGGACGGATTGGTTTATTACCTCACTTTTATCCAAGCCTAAAATATTTTCCGCTCCGGGGTTAAAAAACCTTATTACCTCATTTTGGTCCAGGGTCGCTATTCCTTCATGGGAAAGATTTAGGATGGTCTGAAGCTGCTTAGCACTTTTTTTATCCCGATCCCTAACCTCCAAAGCCCACTTGGCCCGCTGCAGGGCCTGGATGACCGTCCGCCGACTGGAACGGACCAGTATGCCGTTAATGCCGCGCTGCCGCGCCAAGTTGACACCAAAAATCCCGCCGCCTACCACAACTTCATATTGTTGATTAACGGCGTCATCAACTTGTTTAATGATGTCCGAGGTGTTTATATAGAGAAACTGCTTGACTTGGATGCCGATAATGTCAAGAAGCATTTGGAAATCATAAGGCATCTCAGGGTAATCAAAGCCAAGAAAACCAACCCGATCTGAATATTTCCTTGCTTCCCATAATGCTTTGAGTATATCGAAATCATTGGCTTCCGCCGCTATCAGCGGAATATCAACAACCTGTTCAATCGCCTCGGCCGTACCGCCTCTACTAACTATGACGGCGATGTCTCCCTTATTGCAAATTTCTGCTGTCTGTTTGGCAGCATCCTCTAAAACAGCTTCTACCACAATAATTTCCATATCCAGTTCTTTGGCAATGTCTTCCGCCATAGTGGTGAACTCGGGGTAAGATGAAGTCATTAAGATGCGAGCAACCAAGCTTGAACACTCCTTTATAAGCTATTTCAGTCCTGAAAAGACAAATATGTTCATTATCTAAATTATATGTTCAATATAGAGACAGTAATTCCTGTTATAGTTGTGAAAATGTTTTGAAATTTTTAAGTAAAGAGACAAAGCGCTCTACATAAATAAAAAGCAGCAGTCCTCCAGCGAGAACTTACTGCTACTTTTCTGTGAATTTTCTTGCGGTTTTAGAATAGCTAGTCATGACCAGGAACATCCCTGTCATCTTCGTCTCTGATACTTAGAAGGTCTTCGACTAAGTCAGGGCGATCTTTCCATTTACCTGCAACTCTCTCTATAACACATTTAGGTTTATTTTTTTTAATTACTTTTAATATTACTCTGTTTGTACCAGGTATGATTTCAACCATATCCCCGGTTTTAATATTAGTTCCATCTAATACTTTTTTTATAGAAATACGACCATCTAAATCTACTTTTTCTTTTAGGCTACTCATTCTACAGCACCCCTTTGTTTTATTATAACATGATTTTAATTGCAATTGAAAGATTCTTACAAAAAACCCCAGGACCACGGGGAGGACCACGGGGACGGGAGGACCACGGGGACGGGAGGACCACGGGGACGTTTTGTTTGCCATGTACAAAAGATGAACGAAATCGCTGCTTCTTCTAGACATGAAAATACTCCCCTTTCAGCAACAGCTTATTTTTTTACCTGTCTACCTTAAGGGGAGCATATCAAGCGAGAATTAACTGCTGCTTTTTTGTGTCTTGCGGTTTTAACCGAGACTATTTAGGAGAATGGCAGGCTGTTAAAAGTGAATTAACCAATGGCAATTAAGCCATTTTTATTCTGCGCTGTTTCTCTTCCAACGGCGCGTCGCCTAACCAGCCGCGAACATGCATGGCTTCACTGACATGACTGATAGAGACCATGTATGCTGCTGTCCGCATGTCGATATTTTTATGGCGTTTAAACATGTTATAGACTTCGTTGAAGGCATTAACCATTTTAATTTCCAATTTGGTATTAACTTCTTCTTCCGACCAGTAATAACCCATATTGTTTTGTACCCACTCAAAGTAAGATACGGTTACGCCGCCGGCGTTAGCCAAGATATCCGGCATAACCAGCACTCCTTTTTCCGTTAAGATACGGTCAGCCTTTGGCGTAGTGGGCCCGTTGGCGGCTTCACCGATAATTTTCGCCTTTACTCTCGGTGCAATTTCTTCCGTAATCTGGTTTTCTAAAGCGGCAGGTATTAAGATGTCACAGGTCATGGTCAATAGTTCTTCGTTTTCTATCCCTTTGCTGCCGGGATACCCTTTTACTGTGCCAGTCTCTTTTTTATAGGCCTCCAACTTTTCTGGGATAAGCCCTTGAGGATTATATGCTCCACCTGTAGAATCCACAACTGCTACAATTTTACAGCCCATCCGGTGAAGTAGGGTGGCAACTATACTGCCTGCATTGCCGTAGCCTTGAATAGCGACAGTAGCTCCCTTAATATCCAAACCGATTGCATTTGCAGCTTCTCTGACAACGAAGGTGCAGCCGCGAGCAGTTGCTTCGTTTCGACCCAATGACCCGCCCACGATAATGGGCTTGCCGGTAATGACGCCAAATTCGTTATAGCCTTTAAAACGAGAATATTCATCCATCATCCAGGCCATAACCTGGGCGTTGGTATAAACATCCGGTGCAGGCACGTCTTTTTCCGCCCCTAAGATTGGGGATATTGCTCTGATATATTCACGGCTCAATCGTTGTAATTCTCTCCTTGACAATTCTTTGGGGTTACAAACAACGCCACCTTTGGCCCCGCCATAGGGGATGCCAACAACAGCACATTTAAAAGTCATCCAGATTGATAATGCCCTCACCTCATCAAGTGTTACGTCGGGGTGAAAACGGATGCCGCCCTTAAGCGGTCCTAAAGCATAGTTATGCTGGACCCTATGACCGGTAAAAACCTTTACTGTACCGTCATCCATTTCCACGGGCACGGCAACTGTCAGTTCCCGCACAGGCTGCTTGAGAATGTCAAACACACTTTTCGATAATCCTAATTTGTTCACTGCCTCTTCAACTTGCTGTTGGGCTATTTGGTAGCTGTTTAATTGTTTACCCATTTTTAAATACGCCTCCTGAAAATTATGTTATTAATTAGCAGGCCAATCCTGCTAAACTTTAGTCTTAAAATTGGACCGTTTGAGTATACTGTATGATGTATACAATATACAGGAAAAAAATTTAGGGGCCGCGATTGCCTCTTCAAACTTTTAGGCTATCGCGTTAAACCCTGTTTTCTAAAGAATTATCCTCCGGCGATGGGCGAAAGCAATACCACCCGCTGCCCGTCAAAAGGAATATAATCTAAATCCTGCAGTACTCCATCAACAGATGCGTTTAGTACTAGGCCGTCGGGAATTTCCAGCTGTTTCGTTATGTTTTCAATGGAAGTTCCTTCTAAAACTTGGTAATCTGTGTATTCTTTCTGCAGATGAGGCAATAATTCCTTCAAACTTCCCCAAATTACGAGATTAATTTTCATCATTAACCTCCGATCTAACTGATGTTCTTTATGCGTTATCTTTACTGACGGCAACTTCACTCTCGGACAGCCTATCCACTAAATAACCCAGCCCCAACTGATTAAGTTTATTTGCGGTGGGAACGCCATTTTTATCCCAACCCCAATTCCTCCCATGAACCGAAGGCCTAGATGACTCCGGCTTCGGCCAACTGTTCAATCTCTTCTTCTGTAAAGCCTAAACCCTTGTATATTTCTTTGTTATGCGCACCTTTGTCCGGGCCGGTAAATCTAACGGATCCTGGGGTACGAGATAATTTGGCAAACATGCCCGGCATCTGGATTTTACCCAAGTCTTCATCTTCGACTTCTATCAATGACTGCCGGTGATTTAGATGAGGGTCAGTAAACATCTGATCAACCTCATAAACCGGTCCTGCTACTGCTCCTGCCGCCAGTAGTATATCTACTGCTTCCTTGAAGGTACGCTGAGCTATCCACTCTCCGATAATATCATCCAGTTCATCCACATTCTTAACCCGGCTGGGATTGTCTTTAAATCTTGGATCATCAATTAATTCGGGCTTGCCAATAGCCTTAAAGACGTTCTCCGCTATAGGTTGAGCGCTACCGGAAAGTGCTACCCACCTGCCATCACCGGCTTGATAGACATTTCTCGGCGCAGCAGAGTTTATCCGGTTTCCAATCCGGCTAGGTATTTTCTTTAGGGTACTGTATTCCATGATGTTGCATTCCAACATACGCATCAGCGGTTCATAGAGACAGATGTCAATAGACTGCCCTTTGCCGCTGCCGGCTCTTTCATGAACTGCAATCATAATTGCCAATGCTGCAAAGACACCTGTAACGCCGTCCGCCAAAGCAACAGGCGGTAAGGTCGGCGGGCTGTCGGGATAGCCGTTAATGGAAGCAAAGCCGCTTATGCCTTCTGCCACCGTACCGAAACCACCACGTTTTGCATATGGCCCGTCCTGGCCGAAACCAGAACAGCGAAGCATAATCAGCTTGGGATTGATCTTCTCCAGTTCCTCCCAGCCAACGCCCCATTTTTCCATAGTACCGGGGCGAAAGTTCTCTATTAATACGTCTGCATCTTTAATCAGTTTAAAAAATATTTCTTTTCCCTTCTCTTCCTTGAGATTAAGGGTAATACACTTTTTATTCCGTGAAAGACTTTTCCAAAATACTCCCTTGCCGTTCTTTTCTTCACCGAAATTCCTGACTGCGTCCCCCTTAATCGGATGTTCGATCTTAATTAAGTCGGCACCATAATCACCTAAGTAGGTTGCTGCCCACGGGGCAGCCATCATTGTCGCAATATCGATGACCTTCAAACCTGCCAAAGGCAGCTGTTGATTAGCCATTGTTACCCTCCCTGTTTTTACTTTCTAGTTTCTAACCATTTAACACTGCTTGAATCCTGTCTGGACTTCTTGCTTCTTGCATAAGCGCCTTTCGAATATGCACTCTAAACGCAATCTACTGATCTAAATTAAAACCTGAAGCGGCTTTATACCCTTCGGCCAATGCTTTCAGATTTGTTTTTTCGGTACCATTAGGTGCAGCAGCTAACACGGCTGATTCTAATGCCTTGCGACTTACCACTCCCGTTACGGAACACATTACTCCCAGTGCCACTACGTTGGCAGTAACGGGCATACCTACTTGATTTTTAGCAATAGCAGTAACAGGTACAGGAAACACGTTAAAACCTTTTACCCGCTCCGGGTCAACTGTTACCAAATCCGGATCAATGACTACCGTTCCATTTTCCTGAAGATCCCAAAGGTATTTATCGAAGGCCTCCTGGTTTAAGGCCAATAGAAAGTTGGGTTTACTAACTTCCAGGTAATCGATGGGATCCTGAGATATTATTACTTCCGACCTGCATGCGCCACCTCTGGCTTCCGGGCCGTAGGAGCGTGTTTGAACCACATTTTTCATCTCATAGGCACCGGCTGCTTCTGAGAGAATCTGACCCATCAGCATAATCCCTTGACCACCGGAACCACTGAAACGAAACTCGTAATATTCTCTCATCACTGTGCCCTCCTCTTTTGAGCTTTAGCGATAACATTCTGAACTGCTTCAGTGTATTCCGTCGCGCCTTCTTTTACATAAAGCTCACCCGTAAGTAATTTTTCTTTGAGCGCATCAGTATCCATACCAGCAGCTTTTTTTGCCGACACGGCATCTTTTCGCAGGGTTTCCATCATTTCAACGGCTCCCCCCAACTTGTTCATACGTCCATACTGAGTTGGGCAGATAGTCATTGCTTCAATGACCGAAAATCCTTTGTGACTAATGCCTTTGGCAATTAGGTCGGACAACTGACTAGCGTGGTAAATGGTACTTCTGGCAATATAAGTTGCACCACTGGATTTCGCCAGATCAACTGCATCAAAATTACCATCGATGTTCCCATATGGGGTAGTTGTGGTTTTATAGCCCTCAGGTGTAGTAGGTGCATGCTGACCGCCTGTCATACCGTAGGACGAGTTGTTGAACAATACTAGGGTAACGTCTATATTTCGACGGCATGCATGGATAAAGTGATTACCGCCAATTGACAGGGTATCTCCGTCACCTGCAAGCACAATTACATGAAGCTTTGGGTTCCCGAGTTTTACTCCTGTGGCAAAGGCTAGTGCTCTCCCGTGAGTAGGCTGAAAACCGCATAAATTAAGGTATGTTCCCGCTCTGCCGGAACAGCCAATACCTGATACTACGGCTACTTGGGATTGTTCAAGGTTTAGTTTTTCTAAGCTTCTCAACATCGCTCCCACCACAATACCGTTGCCGCAGCCACTGCACCAAATATGTGGAAGGCGGGTTAAATATTTGCTGATGTCCGGAATTTTAGCTGCACTCATGCCTTCACCTCGTTTTGAATGGACTCTAGGATTTGCTCAGGGGTGATTAATTTTGAATCGATTCTGTTTACCCCGACTATTTTAGTTCGCCCTTCGACTGTTTGGCGCAGCTGACCTTGAATTTGTCCCAAATTTAATTCCGGTACAACAAATGCTTTCAGCTGAGACGTATACTGAATGATTTCTTCATCAGGAAACGGCCAAATGGTAACCAACCTAATTAGACCGGCTTTAATGCCTCTATCGCGGGCCATTTTGACGGCTTTGACAGCGGATCGTGCTACTGAACCCATGGCGACAACGGCTATTTCCGCGTCATCCATCTGCCGCATATCTACAGTTACAATATCATCCCTATTGAATGCAATTTTATCGTGCAAACGACGCACCTGGAAATCTATCATGTTAGGGTTACTCGTACAGGGAAAACCTGTTTCGTCATGAATAATTCCGGTAGTATGCCAGATATATCCGTCACCATAGCTTGCCATAGGGGGGACTTCTCCTCCTACTGCAAGGTAAGGCTTATACTCCTCAGGCGATACTTTGGGTTTGGTTCTATTAATTATTTCTATCTCATCTGAAGCGGGCACTACCATGTTTTCACTCATGTGGCCAATTACTGCATCAGATAACAATAGTACCGGCGAACGATATTTTTCTGCAAGATTTACCGCTCTTATGGTAAGGTCGTAAGTTTCTCGTACTGAGTAAGGGGCTAATGCAATAATGGGATGGTCCCCATGAGTTCCCCAACGAGCCTGCATAATGTCTCCTTGGGAGGGATGAGTAGCCACTCCCGATGCGGGTCCCACCCGCTGCACATCGACTATTACACAGGGTATCTCTGCTTCAATGGCAAATCCAAGGTTTTCCTGCATCAGGGAAAAGCCTGGGCCGCTGGTGGCGGTCATAGCTTTCATCCCGGTAAAAGAAGCACCGACGACACTACTTAGACTGGCAATTTCGTCTTCCATTTGTACAAAGGTACGGCCTTCTTCCGGCAAACGCCGGGCAAGTACTTCAGATATTTCACTGGCAGGTGTAATGGGATAACCTGCAAAAAAGTTAACTCCTGCCGCGATGGCTCCCTCTGCGCAGGCGTCATTTCCTGTCCAAACTCTTATTGAATCGTTTCTTTTCATCTATGTGTCAACTCCCTTCAACAATCCGTCGCAATTCTATTAATCTTGTAGTTTTACGGCAAAGTCCGGACAGCGCAATACACAAAGTCCGCAAGCATTGCATTTTTCCGGAGCAACAACTTGAGCCTTTCCCTCTTTGAGGGCAAGAACTTCTTTAGGACAGTAATGTACGCAAATACCGCATCCCTTACAGAGCTTATTATCAACCTGAACAATTTCCCACTGAGTATCTTCAACCTCTTCTTTCCTTGCTTGCATTACCAATATTTATTCCTCCTCCATGCTAACGGAGCAGCATTCTCCGTACTTTTAGTGTGAGTTTTTGCTTAGAGCACAAAATAGGGTTTCGGTTTGCAATGTAATAAGATAACCAAAGTAATAACGGCATCCTGACCGTATTGCTGTTCCCCTAAGGCTTCATTTCCCTTCATCAATAGTTTTTTTCAGTGATTTTGCCTCCTTTAGATGCGGCTAGCAGTATGCCATTATTGGCCTACTGGAACATGCCACTTTTATAATTTTCTGAAACTTATTTCTTAGATATATTCATCCATACCATTTATATGACGAGGAGTAAAACTTTGGCCTCATAGTTTAATCCAATTTTTGTTTGAGGAATTTTTAAATCATTGGTATGGTTCTTCTTTTTTATTATGAAATTCCCTCCTTTTTTCAGTAATTTAGTTGATTTTGTTTAATTGGCCTAAACTTAGTAAAACAACTTCGCAAACCTCGTGCCAATAATAAAATTACTGTAAAGATTTTATAAATTAGCTTACACCAAATCTTCAACAGCACGGGAAACCTAGTTACACTTTATGCTCGTCAGAAATTTGCACTTCCGGATGGCGTACGAAAACACAGCTCCTGGAGCAGCAAGCTACGGACGCTGTGTTCATTTCGCTAACACAAATATTTACTTTCTTAACACTCAAGCTCCCCGAGCAAAAATGCTTGAGTCTCCATGAATATACATAGATAACTCCTGCATATTTTTGCTTTTTAAAGTACAATTTCTTCTTAGGTCCTCAATCCTTTTCTTGTAGACGCTTATGTATGTCAAAGCGATTGTACCTCATCCATAGTTTCCGGAGATGTTTTGAGTATGGTTCTTCGCAGCACTACTTTCTTTTAATTTCGATTTAGATAGGTTATTCTTCTATTTATCGCCTTGCTCTGAAACAATACAGATAAAGGTGAAATCTTCTTCTGTCAAACTCCTGAACTGGTGTTCCATGTTTTCCGGCACATAAGCAACTGGGCCAGACTCAACAGGATATTCTTTCTTATCCATTACTAAAATTCCTTCTCCACTGATAAAGTAATTAATGTGTGGCCAAGGGTGAGTATGAAGGGGGGAAGATGTTTTATTCCTCCTTGTGATAAGCCGCATCACATAACCTTCCCAACCCTGCTTTGGACCGATTAACGCTTGTTTAAATCCGTTTTCACCAATTGCTTTGCCCTCAATATCTATAACATGTGAAATAAACATTGAACTAACCTCCTTCCTCTAATGAAGTAGCGGTTCTACCGTATTCCTATTTGTAAACACTTATCACAATATCCGGACACATCACAGCACAAAGAGTACAGCCATTACATTCTTCTGGATCAACTAATTCCACAATATTAAAGCCTTTATTGTTAATTTTTTCACCCATTGCGATGGCCTCTCTTGCACAGACAGTTACACAAAGTCCACAACCTTTGCATAGATCTTCTTCGATTTTTATTAAAGCCACTTTTAACCCTCCTGTTCCTTGTATCCACCATTGATCATTTGTTCCGCATATTCGATTCCCTTTTTAACCGCATTCAGGTTGATTTCTATCAAGTGCTGTCGATGAGAAGGGGTCACCTTTTTCACAGCAGCCTCAATCTGAGAGTAGTCAAAAACAGGATCAATTGTTAAAAGTGCCCCTAGCATTACCATATTTGCCGACATAGCGCTGCCCATTTCTTCTGCTATAGTCTTAGCAGGAATTTTAAAAATTTCTATATCATCTCTGTCCAGTTCACCGTCTATTAGGTCGGACAATAGCAGTGCCTTACCATTTGGCATAATATCCGCGCCGAATTTTTCCAGAGAGGGTTTGTTGAAGATCAGTGCTACATTGGGATTATAAACCAATGGGGAACGTACTTTATCATCGGAAATAACCACCATGCAATTCGCCGTACCACCACGCATTTCCGGGCCGTAAGAGGGTATCCAAGTTGTTTGCTTTCCTGATAGCAATCCGGCATAGGCCAACACCTGACCTAAATATAGTATTCCTTGACCACCAAAACCGGCAATATTATATTCTCGTAGCATTTAGCCTACCCCCTTTGTATTCTTAATCTCACCTAATGGATAATAGGGAATCATTTTATCTTCCACCCATTTCACCGCATCCACTGGTTTCAGCTTCAAATTAATGGGACACGCAGCCAACAGTTCCACTAAACCAAATCCATTATGATTAATCTGAACGTCAAATGCTTTCCGTACCGCTTTCTTAGCCTGCAGTATCCGCTTGGGGCTCGTTAGCGCTTCCCGTGCAATGTAGGACGTACTCGGCAATGATGCTAGTATCTCAGCCATCCGTATCGGTTCTCCCGTCCAGTCCACGTCCCTACCATTAGGATAGGTGCTGGTCCATTGACCGGCTAAGGTTGTGGGAGCCAATTGACCACCGGTAGCACCAAATAATGAGTTATTTATAAATACTACTGTGATAGCCTCACCTCTAGCCGCCGCATGCATAGTTTCAGCCATCCCGATAGCGGCTAAATCACCGTCTCCTTGGTAGGTAAAGATCACTTCATCAGGAAGAGCTCTTTTTAGTCCCGTGGCTACCGCCATGCCCCGACCGTGAGCTCCTTGTACCACATCAACATCAAAGTTACGCCAGCAGCGTACAGAACAGCCAATTGTAGATACAGCAACACAATTTTCTACTATACCCAGTTCATCCAACGTTTCCGCAACCAGTCGATGACCAATTCCGTGACTACAGCCTGGGCAATACGTAAAGGGGTTTTCCGTTAGACTTTTGGGCTTACCAAAAACTTGTTTCATGCCAAGTCTCCTCCTTCCATGATTCCTGCGACTTTTTCCTCAATCTGTTTTGGAGCAGGAGTAAATCCTCCGCCACGGCCATAAAAATGCACCGGCACAGCTCCGTTAACAGCTAGTCTTACATCTTCAACCATTTGTCCTTCATTCATTTCCACTGTTAGGTAACCTTTAACCTGAGGATAAGATGCAAAGGCCTTTTCAGGGAAAGGCCATAAGGTAATTGGCCGGATCAATCCTACTCTATAACCCTTGTTGCGCATACTGTCCACGGCGGCCAAAGATAATCGTGATACAATACCAAAAGCTACAATTGCAAATTCTGCATCATCCATGCGATAGCATTCCACACGCTGTTCGTTCGCCTCTATCTCTCTGTATTTCTCCTGTAGCCGTACGTTTAATTCCACCATTTCTTCATTAGTAAACGGTGCAGAAATAACTAAATTGCGGTAATCTCTATCCTTTCTCCTACCTACTGTCCATGGTTTTTTCTGCTTAATTTCCACCGGCTCCGCCAGGGTAACACTTTCCATCATTTGACCAATGATACCATCTCCCAAAATCATTGTGGGGGTGCGATACTTGTCACCCAATTCAAATGCCAACATGGTTAAATCCATCATTTCCTGTACAGAAGCTGGGGCAAATACTATCAAGTTATAATCTCCATGACCGCCACCTTTTACCGCCTGAAAATAGTCAGACTGGGCCGGAGTGATTCTACCTAAGCCTGGGCCGCCCCGAGTAATATTCACTATCAACGCTGGTAGCTCAGCAGAAGCCAGATAAGAAATTGTCTCCTGCATCAAACTGATGCCTGGACTGGATGACGAGGTCATTACCCTTTTCCCAGTAGCGGCTACGCCGTAAAGCATACTGGCACCTGCCAATTCACTTTCACTCTGTAAAAACACTCCGTCATGTTTTGGCAGATTATTTGCCATATGTTCCAGCAATTCGTTCTGTGGAGTAATGGGATAGCCAAAATAATAACGACAACCGGCACGCAGGGCAGCTTCACCTATTGCCTCATTTCCTTTCATCATGGTTTTTTCCAAAATTAATCCCTCCCAATTTTTTCATTTAATCTTTCTGCACCGACAGCATGTTCTCTATCAGTACTTGGTTTGGTGGACTTTCTACTAAACGACCTGGGCCGTATATCTACTTTTTATAGCAAGACTAATGCCATTGCCCGAATTTCCCATAGATACAATCAAAACAAATTTACCACAAACCTTATTATTTTTAAGTTTGTTTTGATTGTAAACAGCTATATTCACAAACTAAACACGCGCGTTCCTAGGTATTGCACCCCTTTTTATTATTTTTCCCGTTTGGTCTTTAGTAAAATGTTTAGGACTCACTTCAATAATTGCTGTTAATATATCAACATATTCATTCCATAGAGCAATATGCTAACCACAAAAATCAAGATGAACACTGCCTTGCCGTTCCATACCGGACCAACTTCAAAGGGATTAGCGTTAACCGTACTGCTGAGCAGCACGGTCATTGGGCTGAAAGGAGACAATACCGCCGCCACACTCCAGGTGAAGGTGAACATAATAGCGTAGATGTTTACCGACAATCCTAATGCCTGGGCCGGAATTGTAGAAGCAATGGCAGTGATAGGTATCATATGATGTACTCCTAACAAACTTAAAACTGTAATAAAAAGCATGATCATCAGCATGGTGAAATAAAGAGACGTATTGGCAGCCAGCAAAGTGATACTTTGAGCAATCCAAGACCCAATCTGCGATTGATTGAGAATCTCTGCAAAAAAGCCTACGGAAAGAAAGAAGATACTTTCATTGATTATTCGCGGGCCCCTCTCCTTAAAGTACGGTACCAATGCCTTGAGAAATAGTTTTGTTTTCCCCATTGCCACCGACCAGCCCAAGGCCTGAAAAATGGCCGCGATTGAAACCACAACCAGTATTCCCTTTTGTAGTACCATGTCCAACGCAATAATGGAAACCATCAATACGATTATCCACAGTGCCATTGCCAGCACTTTTTTAGTTGCCTTGCTGTCACTTTTCAAAACAGGAGCATTGAATTGCTCCCGGTCGCTGATGCCCCGTACATCTATACAGAACAAAAGGTAATTGAATAAGAGCTGAAACACTCCCACAAAAAACGCAGGAAGCAAAAAGTTCAGCAACTTGAAGGGCACGTAGGTGGACACGATGCCCGCTGCTATAAAATAGGGGGCCCATGTAGTAACAGAAGAAAATGAACGCTGCATTCCCAGAATAACTATTTTACGGTTCAAAGGGATATTCTTAATGATGTCATAGTATAGATGATACACGGATATATTCAGTATTGGAGCCAGCAGGAAAAAAATCATCGCTGTCACCCAGTAATATCTTCCGGGGCTGGTCAGCTTATTGATTGCAAATCGCTGAGTATATTTGGTGTACCCCCCCAATCTAAGAGGTATCTGTAAAAGCGGTACAAACAGTAGCAGAGCTACTATGGGTAAGCTTTTAACAAACCCGTAACTCCACTGATCAAAACTGATATTTCTTTCCACTAATATAATCAGGTGGGATAATACCAGCATGGCAATAATTATTATCCTGTTAGTCATCTTAATGTTCTTCAATATAAATATGGTAATTAACAATATGGAGATTGCCAGTAAGTAATTTCCCCAAGGATACTCCCAAAATTGGTAAATTAAACCGGCCAAACTCAATGTAAACAGCAGTACACTCACTTATGTCGCCTTCCTTCTCCGCCACCAATCATTTATGCACTTTCTACTTATACGTTTCAAATTTTAGTCTAATCTGTAGTGGGCCCCTTTGTTTTTCTTTCTCGCTAAGGCAGCTCCCGTTACTGCCATGGCAGTATGGATGGCATTCCTGTTTTCTATGGCCTTAACAGTCGTAGAAAAATCCTCAAAGGACAGATAGCTTCCATTAACCTTAGACAGCTGTTTAAGCTCACTGAAGGCAGCGATAAGTCTCTCTTTGGTCCTTACTACCCCCACATCATTCCACATTACCCTCTGAAATTTTTCACGAACTTCCTGCAATACTTCCGGGGAGTTAGTAGACCCTTTTTGCAAGGATATGTACTTATTTATTTTTTCTTCAATAACCAGATCCAGATGATTCATTTCCTGCCTTCCGCTGTAAACCGACGCGGCTTTTCCTGCTCTCCGACCAAAAACCACCGCTTCACTCAAGGCGTTACCACCCATTCTATTTGCTCCGTGAATTCCACTGGCCGTTTCGCCGGCAGCAAACAAACCCTTAATGGCGGTTTCGCCATTTATGTTACAGGGAATTCCGCCCATGAAAAAGTGAGTTGTAGGCAGTATTTCCATTGGCCGCTGGGAGATGTTAAATCGTTTTTCCAAATCCACTTTGGTTTCAAAAATGCCTTTACCAAAGGTATCCACCCAGTGTTGCCAATCCTTGGCAGTTGCCTCAGTTAAGTCTAATAATACCTTATTTCCCTGCCGCTCTTCTAATGCAATAGCCCTGGAGAGCTGATCGCGGGAACGAATGGCATAAGGCCGTTTTTCAATATTATATTTTTCTGTAATTAACTCCCCCGCGTCGTTTACCAGTTTTCCTGCTTCAACCACTACCGGCGGCAAAAACGATCGAACGCGGTTAATTGCCCCGACAGATATGGGATAAAACTGCACAAACTCCATGTGATTTAATGTTAAACCGGCTTGAAGAGCCATACCATATCCATCACCGGTAGCTTGCGGTACATTATCTGTTCTGCTGTAAATATTGCCGGCACCACCGGTTGCCAAAATCACCGCCGGTGCACTAATGATAACTAGTTCCGCATCTTTTAGATCAATACCCCAAACGCCAACCACTGTTTTATCCTCAATTATCAAATCGATAACAAAGATTTGATGTTTTACGTTAACGCCAATTTCCTCACAGTAATCCAGCATCGGTAGATTAATGCCTCGGCCCTTTTGATAACTAATGCCAGGCACGTGGTATCCGGCTTCCCGGGGCTTAACATCCACACCCATTTTCCGTAGCTCTAAAATGCTGCACTCCGCTTCATTAACCAGAACTCTAACCATTTCCTCCTGGGAAAGCCCCAATCCCGATTGGATCGTTGATTCAAAATACTGATCTTTGCTAAACTTGCTGCCGGAACTGCTAAATCCCCCATTGCTAATGGTGGTATTGTTAGCTCTCCCCACGTGGGATTTAGCGGCAATGATTACCTCACTGCCGCTTTGGCGGGCTGCAATAGCTGTTCTCAATCCACTCAAACCACCACCAACGACCAGAACCTGAGTTTGAATTTTTTTCACTACTAATTTCCCTCCTTAGCCCCTGCCAAAACCTTATCCACCAGTTCAACCAAATTCAATACTTCTACAGGTATTTGCTGCTCGTTTAACATCCTCTGCATCTGCAATTGGCAAGCCGGGCAGCTGGTTACCAGCACCTCCGCTCCGGTTTCTTTAACCAATTGTGCTCTTTTCTGCCCCAGCATGTTAGACGTCTCAAAATGTTTAATAACAAAAGTCCCAGCAAAACCACAACATCCAGGCTCAGCCATTTCGGTTAACTGAATATTGGGCAACCTGCCGATAACTTCTCTGGGTTGCTGCTCTAATCCCTGGCCGCATAGCATATGACAGGGATCGTGATAAGTAACATGTTTAGATAAAGGTATTAATAAGTCCGTTGGTAAATATTCTACCAGATATTCACTGATATCAAAGATCTTTTGAGCAAACTCTTCGCCCTCAGCGCCAAAAAACAGCGGTGGAAGTTTTTTTAATGCATGTCCACAAGACGCACAATCAGTAACTATCACGTCTACTGAGCTTTTTTTGAACGCCTCCATATTGGCTCTAATGAGGTTTTCTGCAATGCCCAGATTCCCGTTGGTCCAAGCGGGCATACCACAACAACCTTGCTCCGGTACTACCACACTGTGTCCTAGGTGCTGTAAAATATTCACAGTGGCCTGTCCAGTCCGCTGACTGATATAATTATTCATACATCCTAAAAAGTAACCCACAGTGGGCTTTTCCTTATCACCGGAAATATTACGGGGAATTTGTTTTATCAGCTGTTTTGCTTTAACTTCTGGCAATAACCGGTGGTACTTCTCTGCTTTAGAATTTATTTTCCCTAGTAAATTAAATCCACCTTTTAACCCTAATCTTTTAGCTGAAGCCAGGGCAAACATCAACGGAGGTAGTAAATTCTTTTCCAACAACAATTTTATCAGGGTCCCTTTAATGCTTCTTCCTTTCTTTTCCAGAACAGCTGCTCTTCCCAAAACAATAAGTGTATCGCTGGGAACTCCGTTCTGGCACAGATCGGCACACCTACCGCAAAGTAGACAGTAATCCAATATTTCCTGCACCTCATTAGTTGCTTCAATCTTTCCTTCCAATAAGCAGTTTATCAGGTAAAGCTTACCTCGGGCCAAAACTGATTCAGTTTTAAATTGTTTATACAAAGGGCAAACCTGTTGACAGTTTCCACACCTGCCGCAGAGATCCAATTTTTCCTGCCATTGGCTGATGGTTAACATATTAAAACCCCCTTTTTCCATAAAAAAATCAGCCTAAAAATGACAGGGTTTTAGTATCTCTGGGGAAGATTTTCATCGGATTCATGAACCCCTTGGGATCCCAAGCATCTTTAATCGCCTGCATAGCGTCGATGGTATCTTGGTTAAGTTCTTTATTCAAATATTGGGCTTTGGTTGATCCTATGCCATGTTCTCCGGACAATGTTCCACCTAAGTCAAGGGTAAGAGCAAACAGCTCATCCACCGCTTTCTGCAGTCTTTTCATTTCATCCTTATCTCTGGCATTAACCATGAAATTGGGGTGCATGTTGCCATCTCCGGCATGGCCGCATAATGCCAATTCTAATTGATACTTCCCGGCAATTTTCTTTACCCCTTTGATAAATTCAGTTAAACGACTGCGGGGTACCGTTGCATCCTCTCCTACTTTGGTAGGATTTAATTTTAGAACTGCCGGGGCAAAAGCCCTGCGGGCTACCCAAAGCTGCTCGCTTTCTTTTTCATTCCGTGCTACGCTGATACGATCTGCACCATAGCTTTTACAGACCTGTTCCACCTGTTCCATTTGGTAATCCACCGCTACCTTGAAACCATCAATCTCTATCAGCAAAATGGCGTCGGCATCAGTTGGCAGTCCCAGTTTTAGGGTTTCCTCGATACAGCGAATAGCCACATCGTCTATCAACTCAATAGCAGCAGGAACTATGCCTTTGGCAATAATGCCTGAAACCGCATCCCCCGCCCGCTCAATATCCTTATAAATGGCCATTAACGTCCGCCGCTCCTCTGGCTGAGGTATTAAACGGAGATTCGCTTGGGTAATAACACCAAGGGTGCCCTCGGATCCAATGACTAAACGGCAGAGATCATAGGCAGTAACATTCTTTATGGTTTGTCCACCTAATTTAAGTACTTTCCCAGCTGGAGTTACCACGTTCATACCTAATGCGTAATCACGGGTAACCCCGTATTTAAACCCTCTAGGTCCTCCCGCATTTTCCGCTAGATTACCGCCGATAGTTGCAGTTTTTAGACTGGAAGGATCAGGTGGAAAAAACAACCCTGCCTTTTCCACCTCTTTTTGTAAGTCCCAGTTAACAACACCAACTGGGACCTTGGCTATCAAGTTTTCCTTATCAACCTCAATATAACCATCCATGCGTGTAGTTGAAAGTACTATGCCACCTTTAAGAGGTACCGATCCGGCAGTTTGACCCGTCCCTGCTCCTCGAGGAACTAGAGGTACTTCTGCCTCATTGGCTAACTTTACAATAGCCGATACTTCTTCTTCCTTTGAAGGCAGTACTACCAGGTCAGGTTTATGTTGATGAAAACTGTTGTCATAGGCATAGGTCAAGAGTTCTGCTTCTTTTTCTAATACGTTAGTTTGACCCACAATATTTTTTATTTCTCTTACAGCTGCTTTAGAAATCAATTTTATTGCCCCCTATACTAGTTGGCCTCCACCGACTTGTTGGAATTAAGTACTGTTTCTGGTTTTGACCTTGTAAAAATCTGGTAAACAACCACAGCAGCAATCAAAAGAAGACCTACAGTATCTGTTAAAGTTCCGGGTTTTATCAATGTTAAGCCGCCGGCAATAAGCAGCAGTCTTTCGATTATATTTAGACCTCTAAGTAAATAGTTCTGTACTCCGCTTACTAATGCAGTAACACCTATCATAGCTGTAATAACTACAAATATTATTTGTCCTACAGTACCATTGGCTAACAGAACACCATTATAGACAAACATAAAAGGAACTATAAAACCCACAATACCCAACTTACATGCTTCAATAGCAGTAGCCATTGGGTTACTCTTTGCAATACCGGCCCCGGCATAAGCTGCCAAAGCGACCGGTGGGGTAATAGCAGAAAGACATGCATAATAGAAAACAAAAAGGTGAGCTGCCAAAATAGGCACTCCCAATCTTTCTAATGCCGGTGCAATAATAGCTGCGGTAATAACGTATGCCGCCGTAGTCGGTAACCCCATGCCCAAAATAATACAGGCAATGGCCGTAAAAAATAGCGTTAGAAATAGGTTTCCACCAGACAACTGTAGCATCATGTCACTAAAAGCGACACCAAGTCCTGTCAGGGCTACCATGGCTACAATAATACCCGCACATGCGCAACCTATAACAATAGTTAAAGCGTTTTGTCCAGCTAGACGCATACCTTCGAAAATACGTTTCAAGTTAAATCTTTTTTCTTTTCTAAAAAATGCAAAAACCGGAATGGCAATGGTTGCATAAAAAGCAGCCATCATCGGTGATGTAGCAGCAATCAATAAAGCATAAATCAATATTACTATTACCGGTATATACTCAAGACCTGACTTGATGCTTTCTTTTAAATTGGGAAGCTCTTCTTCTGGAAGACCCTGCAGCCCTCGCCGCATTGAACGGAACACTAAGCCCATTCCTACTGAAAAGAAATACAGCATTGCAGGAATTGTGGCAGCTAAAATGATTTTGGTATAAGAAATCTTGGTGAAAGCGACCATGATAAAGGCCCCAGCACCCATAACAGGTGGTAATATCTGACCTCCGGTAGAGGCAACGGATTCTACGCCGGCAGCAAATTCGCCCTTATAACCTCTACTCTTCATTAGTGGAATAGTAAAGGATCCAGTCCCTACCACATTGGCCACTGCACTACCGTTAATGGTACCCATTAATGCACTGGCAATAACTGCCGCCATAGCCGGGCCGCTGCGGCGTTTACCGGTAATGGCTAATGCAAATTTGTTAACAAATTCATTTGCACCGGCGGTTTCCAAAAAGGCACCAAACAAAACAAACATAAAGATAATAGTGGAGGAAACCTTCATAGTTATACCAAACATTCCATCTACATTTACTGCCAGAAAAGTAAAAATTCTTTCCAAACTGTAACCCTTGTGCATAATAACGTTCGGCATATGGGGGCCAGCCCAGGCGTATATTACAGCGATTACCGCTAGAAAAGGTAAAATTAAGCCGACCTTTCTTCGGGCTGCTTCCAATACAACGAAAAGCATAACTCCACCTGCTACAATAGCCATAAAAGTAGAGCTTCCAGCATTATCCAGCCTCTTCAGATATTCCCATCGCGCAACATATACGCTGGCCCAAAAGAGCAATATTAACAGAACATCAAGGCCCAACAATACTTTAGACATAACTGGTTGTTCCGTAAACTTTCTTTTAAAAATTGTCCTTGCCAGAGGTAATTGCAATATAACTAAAGTTACACCAAAGGCTAAGTGAACACCCCTCTGTGCTACAAAACCAAAAAGTCCAAATATTGCCGTGTAAATATGAAATGCAGAAAATGCAATAGCTATTACTACTATCAACCTTGTAATCCAGTTAGCGTCTTTCTCCTTCAATAGACCTACTACCCCTTCATTCTGCCCTATACTCATCTGCTTTCCTCCTTTAAAGGGTTGCAAAGGGAAACCCAAAGGAATTTCCCTTTGCTAATCAATTCATATTAATCAGTCAACCCTTGTTCTTCCCAGAACTTCTTAGCACCTGGATGCAATTCTATTGGCATATCCTTAGCTACAAAGTCTTCGGTCATTGCCAAAGTAGCCTTGTGGCCGGAGTGCATTAAATCCATGTTTTCCCATACAGCCTTAACAATTTTGTAAGCCAATTCATCGGATAGATCGGTGGAAGCTTCAAATATAACTTTAACACCAATCGAGCTTACTTCTTCTTCTTGCCCCTTATATGAATTAGCTGGAACCTTTGCTGCATAATAGAAAGGTTTCTCTTTGGCAATCTGATCAACAATCTTCTTATCAACAGGAATGAATTTTACATCCTTAGTTTCCGCTAAATCCAACATGCCACCAAAAGGAATACCGCCGGTAGCGTGCTGAATGTCAGCTTGGCCATCGCGCACTGCAGCAGCACCTTCACCAACACCTAAAAACTTGGGAGTAATGTCATCATAAGTGATACCAGCCGCATTTAGGATCATCTTGCTATCTACTTCACTACCACTACCTGCCATACCAAGAACAGCTACTTTACCTTTTATGTCATAGATACTTTCAATATCCGAATTCTTCAAGGTCACCCACTGTGAAACACTTGGATATGTTGCAAATAGCGCACGTAGCTTAGATCTGGGTTGGCCATCAAACTTGCCGGAGCCATCGACGGCTGAATAAGCAACAGAACCCATGGACAGACCAAGTTGGAGTTCGCCATCTCCTACCATTCTAGCGTTATCAACAGAACCACCAGTAGATTCTACAGTAGCTTTGACCCCATCAACGTTATCGTTAATTATTTTAGCAATGGTTGAACCTACAGGATAAAAGGTACCACCTACATCACCGGTACCAATGGTAAGAAATACAACCTCGTCAGAACCCTTATCACCACTATCCTTTGCAGTATCTTTCTGATCGCTTTGACCAGCATCACCTGTATCAGTAGAACCACTACAACCAGCAACAACAAACACAAACATTAACACCAACACCAAAACCAACATCTTTGTGCTTTGTTTCTTCACGTTATCTCCTCCTTTTATAGTTAAAATCTCTGTCAATAACCTTCTAAACTTTACCATCCCCCCTTCCAATTAGTGGAAACATTACTCTTTAAATTTTATACCTTTTTAATGGCTTCTTCGATATCATCCATAAGTTCAGCTTCTATGTTATAGCAATGCTCTTCAGTAGGAAAAACCCCTTCCATAGTCTCATTGTGATACTGTACTACGGCTTCTTTAATGGTATCCCCAACGGTGGCATAACGTTTGGCAAACTTCGGTGAAAGTTTTCTGGTAAGCCCGATCAGATCATGTAGGTTGACGCTCTGGCCGTCACACCAAGGTCCTGCTCCCACCCCAATAGTTATTAAAGAAGATATTCTTTCAGAAATCATTTTCCCTATGATTGGAGGAACACATTCCAAGGTAATGGCAAAACAGCCAGCTTCCTGTAAGGAAAGCGCATCCCTATAAATTTTCACTGCCGCTTCAACGCTTTTTCCTTGTGTTTTAAATCCGCCTAGCTGCATCACACTCTGCGGTGTAAGTCCGATATGCCCATGTACTGGGATACCGGCTTTAACAATTGCACTAACCTTGTCAGCAACTTCACTGCCACCTTCAAGCTTGATTGCATCCACACCGCTTTCTTTCAATAATCGGCCGGCGTTTCGTACCGCTTCCGCCTTAGTAACTTCGTAGGACATAAAGGGAAGGTCCCCCACTACTAAGCACCGCGTTGTTCCTCGGGTGACCGCTTTGCAGTGATGAATCATATCTTCCATAGTAACTGGGATTGTATTTGTATAACCCAAAATACTCATCCCTAGCGAATCTCCTACCAAAATCATATCTACCCCTGCTTCGTCAGCAATGCAGGCACTTGGATAGTCCCATAAAACCACTCGGGTCATTTTTTCGCCTTTAACTTTCTTTGCTTGTAAATAGTTAATTGTTACTTTTTTATTTTTTGTTACCATTACTTCTACCTCCCGCTCACTTCTATACTCATACTATTACAGTTACCATTTATCCGGAGATAAAATGTCTTTTAATTTTGACATGGGAACTCCATCTTTGATGGCTTCTAATAATTTTTCTTCGTGTGCAAAGGCCCGCTGAGCCATGTCAAGTACTTTCCCCACCATTTCATAAGGCACAAAAACAACACCACTGTCATCAGCAACGGCTAAATCACCACAACTCACCTTTACTCCTACGCATTGAACGACACCATTAATTTCAACGGTTCTCACTCGAAACTTCCCACTAATGGGTGTTCTGCCCCGGGCCCATACAGGAAAACCTAATTCACGCATTAAGCCGATATCACGAACACCGCCGTCAACAATACACCCGGACAAACCGTATAGGTTGGCCACTGTAGTTGATATGCCGCCAATAGTGGAAACATCGGCACGCCCACTATTATCCATTACCACTATGTCGCCTGATTGGGCTACTGCATAGCCATCCCTATCTCCCAAGCCTGCCTTTCGCTTTTGTTCGTGGGAGTTCAGCGGCACGGGTTGCTCCAAACCGTACCTGATAGTAACAACCTGTCCAGCTACAACTTTACCAGGGTTCACCGGAATTAGAGTGCTAGCCGATACGGTACCGTTTATCCCCAAACCATCCAATATATCGCTGAGAGTTGGCGTGGGATCCTCCATTTCCCTAAATTCTTGAATCACCTCCGCAGGCAAACGCGGAAAATCCACCTTAGTAAAGATTTCCTTGGGTACTATCCCTGTCAGTTTTTCTTCGTACTTACTCCAATCTATCTCTTTAGTAGTCAAACTACCCACCTCCATAATTTTTATGGTAATATTTTATAACTCAGTGTTTATCAAACTCAAAATAGAATGTTTTTTTGAAATTTTCAAATTAAAGATATTCAATTTATATAGATTAGCCTTTATGTGACATAATTTTATGAATTATAATAACACATTCATTATATTACTAAGTTAAAATTTAGTGGTTCTTAAAAACCTAATTCTCGACCTATTAAAAGTACATGAAACTTCATAATAGATTGTTTTCCCGCCGGATGCTTGTGCAAAATTGTAGTTACAATACAGCTTCTATCTGGACTGTTGCAGTCACCACACTTACCAAACTTTACACAAGGAGTATCTTTGGCAAGCCGCCTGGAGTTCATGGGTGCGACTATTTTCTGTCCTCTTTTTATAGCACTGTCCAAATCAGGTGCGATCTTGTTCGTCCCCATAACCAGTATCACTTTACGGGGACCAAAGATCATGGATGCTACCCTCTGACCGACCCCATCCCAATTTACTATTTTCCCGTCTTGGGTTACCGCGTTGCTGCTGCTTAAAAACACATCTGATTGGGTTTGTTTATAACGATATTCCAATATATCTTCAGAGCTGAGACCTTTCTGCCAATGATCATAAACGGTTAGAGCAGATCTCTTTTTTAACTCCTCCACTACTCCTATGTCCCGAATAGTTACTGAGCCGCCTACCCCCACCGTGCCTTCATGTGGAACTAGCTCTAATATTCGCTGCAATGCATCCTCTGGCGAATCAAAATACTCTGCTAGAAAACCATTTTTATTAAGGGCAGCTACAACCGGTTTAGCCTTTATCTGCTGGGCCTTCTTCTTAATCTCATTTAACATCCATTCACCCCCTTCTATAACTATTTTTTTGCTAAGTCACCATTTTCTTTTACTTCTATGGCACCGGGCTCTACCACTACTTCCACATCTTTAATTTCAGCAAGTAAATTTTCTGATACTTCCACATATGTAAGATCCATTGTGTTTTTAATCCGAACATATCGTAGCTGTTCTGGATCAGGACTACCAACACTTTTTATAGCCGCCTGCAGCAGTTTTTCTTCACTTTTGGCTCTTACAGGGATAAAAGCCCGCTGCACATTGCCGCTAGTGACGCAGTTTAGATAAGTTTTCTCCATGTCTAGCTTGGTAACCAGCTTCTCAGTGACGAAATCAGCTAATCCTACACCTGTACCGTTGCCATCTGATGCCGAGTTGATGTCTAATATACCAATGCGTTTAATAAAGGGCGTTTCTAATTCCATAACACCGTAAATTCTTAAGCGACCAATAATTTTTGGGTCAAGCCCCGTACCGCTGTAATTTTTACCCATTTCATCCACAACAAGTATATCCAAATTATCCGCTGGCAGTTTAGCCATTAACTTTCGGGCCAATTTCAGGGCTTCTTCATCGGCCTCAACAAACTTCTCCGAAGACACTACCTGTAGTTGAGCAGTGTTGCCAAAAGCATTTTCTACCAAAAGCACACCACACAACACATTCACTTTTTCCCGGAATACCTGACCGATTTCTCTTATAGCCTGCTCCATACCAGCGGAGCCTTGACTATGAATCGTACCGGCACCGGGAACTTTACCAAGACCTACAGCTATCATTTTGTTTAGCCCGCTCTCCAAAGTTCCGGAAAAAGAAGTATGCGGTTTGGCCCTTCCCACAATAATCACCCAGTCACTATTCACTGCTTCCTCCGCCGTATGGACTTTTAACCCGGAAGGGGTTTCCCCTAGAATTTTTACGTTCGGTGTACTGATAACAGGAGCACCTACAATTTCTTCAGTAATACCCAACTTCTCCAATACCGAAAGTCGTCCTTCGGGGGTCCCACCACCATGGGTACCCATCCCAGCTATTATTATGGGTTCTCCACCTTGTTCCTTTACAAGTTTAACCAGTTTTTGGTACAAGGGAACTCTATTAGCTATCCCTCGGCTACCAGCAGTAATTGCAACCTTATCACCAGGGTTTACCCGCTGCACAAAAGGTGAAGCCTTGTATGCTTTTTCTAATTCACTAACCGGGTCTATTTCCTGCTCGGGAAATTTTTGTTTGATAACCGCCGTTCTAGGGAAATTTTTACTAACCATAATCAAGTAACCTCCTAAATAGTTTCTTACAAGAGCATTAACCGAAGGTCTAGATGATTCCGGCTTCGGCAACTGTTCAATCTCTTCCTCGATAAAGCCTAAACCCTTGTATATTTCTTTGTTATGCGCACCTTTGTCCGGCCGGTAAATATAACGGATCCCGGAGCAAGAGATAATTTGGCAAACATGCCCGGTAGCTGGATTTTACTTAAGTCTTCGACTTCTATCAGTGACTGGCAATGGACTGCCCTCTGCCACTGTCAACCACGTCTCTCTCATAAACTGTAATCATAATTGCCAACGCTGCAAAGATACTTGTAACACTGTCCGCCAAAGCAACAGGCGTTACCTCAACCAAACAACTCGATCAAAACTAAAGAAAGCTTTGGAATATAAGTCAACAAAAATAGATCTAACAGTAAAATAGCTAGAAAAGGTATTACGGCCCGAACAATCTGTTTGAAAGATACGCCCTCTTCCAACGTCCCTGCAATAAAAAGATGTATTCCCAAAGGAGGCGTTAAGAGGCCAATAGTCATATTCACTACCATAATCACGCCAAAATGCACAAGGTTTATATCAGTAACTATTAATAATGGCAAAAATATGGGCCCAAGGATAATTATGGCTGCATTTAGTTCCATCAAGGTTCCTGTAATTAATAAAATAACGTTGATTAATAATAGTAAGATCATATCATTGCTAGCTATGGATGAAAGGGTATTAGCTATTTTAACCGGGATTTGCTCAGTAGTCATTATCCAACCCATTGCTGTAGCCGTACCAATAATAAACAAAACCATAGCGGATGTTACGCCCGCTTCAGAAAACCCTTTTATAAAGTCCTTGAAAGATAGTTCTTTATAAACAAATCTTCCTATCACAAAGGCATAAACGCTTGCAACAGCTGCCGACTCTGTTGGTGTAAACATTCCTCCGTATATCCCTCCTAAGATTATAATAGGCATTAGAAGCCCCCACACAGCTTCCTTAAGAGCTAACAAGAAACTTTTCACTGTCGGTTTTTCAGTCCCTCGATAACCCCTCTTTTTTGCAATCAGATAACTTACCAGCATTAATGACCCGCCCATTAATGCACCAGGGATTATTCCAGCCATAAAAAGCTGACCAATTGACACACCCATAGTAACTCCATAGGTTACGAACGGAATACTTGGAGGAATTATTACACCAATGGTTCCGGCCGCAGCCATTAATGCGACAGAAAAATCCTTATCATAACCGGCTTCAACCATGGCCGGGACCATAATTGCTCCGATAGCTACCACCGTAGCCGGAGCAGAACCCGATATTGCGGCAAAAAACATGCACGCAAGTACAGAAACAAGTGCAAGACCACCGCTAACCGATCCTACAATATTAGAGGCTAAGTCTATAAGTCTTTTAGATATCCCCCCTCTTTCCATAAATCGCCCGGCTATCATAAATAAAGGAACAGCCATAAGCGGAAAGGAATCAAGACCCGTAAACATCCGTTGAGCGATCAGGAATAGTGGTATTTCTTGGCTTACTGTTAAAGCTATTAACGAGGCTAAACCTATAACAATTCCTAATGGTACATTTAGAATTATTAGGGTACCTAATGAAATTAGCAATACACTACCCATTAAGATTCCCCCCCCCGCTTCCGGACACATTTTGCCTAACCTTTAAAACTGTTTCCACAAGTAACATTGCGTAGCGAACTGCCATGAGAAAAGTACCTGCCGGAATTGCCGCGTAAGCAATTACAATTGGAATACGCATAGCAGCGGATAATTGCTCTGTCTCCATTAACTTTAAACTAAAGTCATAACCTATATAAGCCATCGCTGTGCAAAAAACTAAGCTTAAAAAAATCGTAACCACGGAGACATATTCTTGAATTCTAGCAGGCAAAACTGTCACAAATGCCTCAACACCAATATGTACCCCTTTTTTAACACCTAGGCTAGCACCAATAAGCGCCGCCCAAATACTCAAGTATCTGGCCAACTCTTCAGACCAAGGAAGGGATTCTTTAAGAAAAAAACGATTAATTACACCCCAAAATGTAACCACAGTCATTAAAAATAACAGTATAGTAATAATGTATTCCTCAAAAAACGTCATTACTTTATCCAGCTTTTTTATAAACTTCATGTTCTCCCTCCAGTCATATCATCCTTGAGACAATGTACGAAAAGAACTAAAATGAAAATTATAAACTTATAGGAAGTTGATTGGAGGATGTATATCAACTCCTAACCAACTTCCCACTAAGAACCTATTTTAGTTTTTCTTCTGCCTCATTGACTGCCGCGAGAACTTTATCTAAGAGCTCATTATCAATATTTTCTTTACCAAAGTCATCATAAACTGTTTTAGTTGCTTCACGAAATGCTTGAACTTCCTCTATAGATAATTCTTCCACCTGCATTCCTTCTTTTTTGAGTACTGCTACAGCTTCGTCTCCTTGCTTAGTATTTAAATCTCTTTCAACTTGTTGCCATACTTTCGCTCCGTCGTCCATTATTTTTTGAGCTTCTTCATCCATGGAATTATATAGATCATCATTAATTATAAATAAATATGGACTATAAAGGTGACCATCAAGCGTAACATATTTTTGAACTTCCCAGAATCTCATCGACATAATTATTGAAAGTGGATTCTCTTGTCCATCAATAGTACCTTGGGCTAGTGCTGTATACACTTCTGAAAAAGACATAGGAGTCGGATCTCCACCCAGAGCCTTCACAAAAGCCATATGCGCTGGATTTTCCATTGTTCTAATTTTTAAACCTTTCACATCCTCAGGTTTTCTGATTGGCCTTACGTCGTTGGTGAAATTCCTAAAACCATTTTCCCCCCATATTAATGTGCGAATACCCGTTTCCGCCCTCAATCTCTCGAGGATTTCTTGTCCTACCGGGCCGTCCAGTACTTCCCAAGCTACCTTTTGTGAAGAGAATAAATAAGGTAAATCGAAAACCATAATATCCTTGAATATGCCGGGGAAGGGACCCGTAGTTATCGCTGCCATATCAATCGTTCTCACTTGAACTCCTTCCATTTGCTCCCTTTCTCCGCCTAATTGGCTGGCGGGAAATGTGGTAACCTTAATTCTGCCTCCAGATTTCTCTTCGACATAATTTTTAAATTCAAGGCAGGCAGTTTCGAGCCTGTCATTAACCGCCGGCGAACTATGCGCAAGTTTAATCTCATAGTTTTTTAACTCAGGTGACTGGTTGGCTTTCTCACCGCCATTAGACCCTCTTTCTTGCTCTGGAGCAGTATTACCACCACACCCTGCTACAGAAATAACCATTAAAATAAGAATACCGACCAATACTAACATTTTTTTATGCTTTAAAATCATTTTTTCTCTCCCTCTATAAATTGAATTTTTTCTTCTTAGAATTCCTATACTCATCGATAGCCGCCCACTAGATAGAACTTAAATGGAGTTATAATATGGAAATATAGAGTCCCAATAACCAAGAGATACCTTTTGGTGGAAAAATATGATCGCATAATGAATCTCCACATAACCCTTGATGAGTTTACTCTCCCATGCCCACGGGGTCCTTTACTGGCCCTTACATTTCCTTCGTTCTACCTACCATGGGTGGAGACCAGATTAAGCTCTTCGACAGGGTCGTTGCCCGAATGGATTTGTTATTCCCTGCTGCTCCTTCTAAGTTATTACAATTGGCCTTCGTATGCATCGCAAAAGATGGCTTTCACTTCATCAATACTATTTTTTCTAGGATTGGTGTTACAATTGCCACTTTTCATACTATCTTCTGCCAGCTTTTCAAGTTTGCTAATGTCCATACCAATATCTTTTAAATTATTAGGAATACCTACATCTGATGATAATTTTTGCACAGCCTTAAATGCCTTCTCCGCTGCTTCCAATGTGGTTAGCCTTTCTACTTTTTCTCCCATCACCTGAGCGATTTTGGCAAATCTTTCAGGACAAGCTACAAGATTAAACTTCATTACATAAGGGAGCAAAACTGCGTTAGCAATTCCATGGGGAATGTTAAAAATTCCACCCAAGGGTGTTGCCATAGCGTGAACTAAGCCAAGCATGGGCATATTAAGAGCAATACCTGCGATTGTACTGGCTATCGCCATTTCACTAATATAATTTTGATTCTCTTGATAATGCACAGCTTGTCGTAGGTTGTTTGAAATCAATTCTATTGCATGAATGGCTAATGCATCACTGATAGGCTGTGCATTCGTGGAAACATACGCCTCTAACGCATGGGTCAAGGCATCCATTCCAGTAGAAGCAATTAACTTTGACGGCAGTGATGACATTAATGTCGGGTCTATTATAGCGATGTCAGGCATTACATGGGTAGTTAAAACGGGAAATTTGTACCCCTGCTCAGGATCTGAAACGACTGTCGACCATGTTACTTCACTACCTGTGCCACATGTCGTAGGGATGGCAATTAAGGGGCAGGTCGGCTTCTGTACCTTATTAGCACCAGCATAATTCTTTATACCGCCACCATTACTCAATAAAATATTAATACCCTTTGCAGTGTCAATAGAACTTCCTCCACCCAAAGCAATAAACAAATCAGTTTTCGCTTCTTTAGCAATCTCCGCCCCTTTTTCAATAGAAGATATAATAGGATTGGACACTACTTCACTGTAAATAGTAAAATCAATAGACATATCCTTCAGGTTCTTTTCAAGTCTTTTTAATAATCCAGCATTAATTATTCCGGGATCAGTTACAATCATTATGTTTTTGCCGTTTAACTCTTTGACATATTCTCCAACATGACTAGTCAAATTTTCGCCACTAACAATCTTGGTCTTCATTAAAAAGGTCTGAATCTTTTTCATTTTTTTCCTCCTCCCATTTTTCTCAATACATATTTATCAATTTGTTGCAAATCACCTCCCATAACTATTATCATGTTTCACCAACGACCATTTCTTTAACAAAAAATTCACTTAAGTCTCTACAACTTCCAATGGTTTTACCTAAAATAATAACGGCATCATGTATGTATTGCTGCTTATGGCTTCATTTACTTTCATCAAGGTCTCCCCACCAATCTTGCTTACTTTATAAACGACTGGCAAATCTTAATATATCGGCTTCTTAAAAAAACCATTTTTCAACTTTTCTGAACACTCTTTTAGTATAAATGGTAAGTTAATCCTTAGTTTACTTCCGGGACTTTAAATTCTCTAAGTTCAAGTTTCATCGGTTCAACCATATTAAAATTACCGCCTTTGAAAATTTAAATTATGTTTCACTCACACGCATTCATTAACAAATTTTTAACCTTCCAAAATTATATCTAGATGATATATATACCATTTCTCAAAGAAAAAACCTACAACTTTGTAATTTACTAGAGCTATCCCCCATGAAATTACAATATTGCAAACTATAAGATGTGCAATAATTATGCCAAGAAAAGAATAGTTATTAAAGGCCAAAACAGGACCCTAACTGCAACAGATTTCTAAGAGCTTGTTCCTTTTGTTAACGTTTTGTCTAGTTTTTAAACAAATATATCAAGGTTCATCAATAGCGTCATGATGTAATTGCACCCAACTGAGCATTCGGCTGACGTTCAGAAACTTCAATTAGGTAACAAAAATATCGGTGAAATATAAATTGCTGAACGAACCCTGTATGAATTTAGAAAGCGACTCTTAACTACATTAAAGATCACCCCGATAAAGAATCAGTTATGTTTGAACAGTTTGAAACTTAACCCGCATTTCATTAAAAAAGCAATATTAAAACAGATGAACAAAGGATGGACTCAACCAATGTTACACCTAACATCAAAAAAGCCAGAAGATTATCACTTGCTTATGACTTCTTAGAAAAAACTGTGACAGCAATGGCCAAAAAATATTTAAGTAAGTCACTAAAAAAAGTACTGGAGCCTTCTTTAAGGCACTGCTTTTTAAGACCCAGGCCAGTAAGAAAAATGCAAAGCTTGAGGCAGTACTCAAACTTTGCACAGAAATTTATGACCTAGCTACTTGTAAAACAAATAACTTCAAAAGAAGAAATCAGACTCTTGCAATATTTTAACCCATAATTTAATATTTTATTGAATTGTTCTTTACTATAAATATATTGGTCTAATCTTCTCAGCAGACATAACCGAGCAGACGAAAATATGCGAGGTCTACAGAAAACTCGCACTTATATATTCCTATTTATAGTTAAACAGTCAACCAAGCTAAACCCCAAAATTGAATATAACGTTCTCACCATAAAGTTAATCTATATTACTTGCATCGTATTGCTTCGCATCCGTAGTTGTTTTTCTAGTTTTTTTCCAATCTAATATTATTGGATATAATAAAGTTCCAATCGCTAATAACAGTAGCGTTGCGGATATCGGCCTTGTAAAAAATATACTAACATCTCCACTAGATATTACGAGAGCACGCCGAAGACTTGCTTCCATCATCGGGCCCAGTATTAGCGCAAGAATAACAGGCGAAGGTGGAAAATTATATTTATTCATCACATAGCCTATAATTCCAGCAATTAGCATAACCCATACGTCAAAGAAATTATTTCCGAGTGCATACGAACCGACTATACATAAAACCAATATAATTGGGGTTAAAATAGCCTTATGTATTTGTAGAATTTTCACAAATAAACGAATGCCTAACATACCATAAAATAGGATCAGCATATTGGCAAATAACATACCAATAAATAAAGTATAGACAATATCAGCATGGTTTGTAAACAATAAAGGTCCTGGCTGTAACCCTTGAACCATTAACGCACCTAACATTACAGCTGTTACTGCATCTCCTGGTATACCAAGAGTTAATAGCGGTATCATCGCTCCACCTGTACAGCCGTTATTGGCCGCTTCCGAGGCGGAAACGCCTTCCATGTTTCCCTTCCCAAATTCATCTGGGTTCTTTGACCATCTTTTGGCTTCATTATAGGAAACAAAGGAAGCAATATCTCCCCCTGCACCGGGTATCATCCCAATAAATGTCCCAATAAATGTTGACCTTAAAATAACAATAATCAACTTTTTAAACTCAGCCCATTTTAACTTGACTTTGTTAATACTAGTGCTGACTGTTTTAGTCTGTATCAAAACATTTTCCGCTGTATGAAATGCCTCGGAAGCCGCGAACAAACCGATTAAAACAGGGATATAGCTAATACCACCCATCAAATTAGCCGTTCCAAAGGTAAATCGGGGAAAACCTCCAATCGGATCAATTCCAATGGAAGCTATTAGAAGTCCTGCAAAGCCCGCCATTAGACCTTTAACTAAAGATGTCCCAGAAATACTTGATATTATTGCTAAACCGAACAAAGCAAGCGCAAATGTTTCGGGTGCACTAAATTTTAACGCGAATTTCGCTAGTTGAGGGGCGATAAAAATTAAAAGAATAACACTCAAAATCCCTCCGATTGTTGAAGAAAGCGTCGAGACCGTTAGTGCTTTATAGGCTAACCCTTTTTTTGTCATCTCATAACCATCAAGTGCTGTGGCGGCTGAGGAAGGGGTTCCTGGTGTTCTTAGTAATATGGCTGAAATAGAGCCCCCGTAAATCGCACCAAAATAAACACCAACTAATAATAATATCCCTTTCACCGGCTCCATTCCAAATGTAACTGGTAATAAAAGGGCAACACCCATTGTTGCGGTTAAACCTGGCAAGGAACCGATGAAAATCCCTACAGCACCTGACAAAAACAAAATAGAAACCACTTTAATATCTAAAACATTCATAAGCCCTTGCAATAATAGTTCCATCGATTAAGTCCTCCTTTCTTTTATTGAAAGAATATCCCAGTCGGAATTGGAACCGAGAGAATTTTTTGGAAGAAAACAAAAATAAATAATACTACTCCTATTGGTAAACCGAATAAAATCTTTTTGTTTGTTTGTTGGCATATTTTTAAAAATACAAAGATAACAATTGGCGTAATAATATAAAACCCAATAATCGGTATCAAAACAACTATCGTGAGCACCAATGCCATTGTAATTAATGCCATTTTTACATTACCCTTTTCGACTTTTTCTTTAGTCCTATATGAATTGAAAAATAATATAAGGGCAAGAACAATTAAAACCCCCGAATACAAACGTGGCATTAATGCAGGCCCAGTGTCTTGATATTCAATCTGCTTGAATTGAAACGTCAGAACAAAGAAGAACATTGCAATGGCGATACCTATCAAACTAGCGATTTGATTTGCTTTCTTCAAAAGTTTAGCCCCCTTTTCTCAGTTAAAAGGAATACAGAGAATTGCAGCAGCAATTCTCTGTATGGAATTATGCTTAATTTATGGTAATGTTAATTTGACAAACCAAGCTCACCTAGCAACTCTTTGTAAAAATCATTGTCTTTTTTAACCATCTTGTGATAATCCTCTGAACCTTTCAATACGATCCCAAGACCATTGTTTTCCATAAAGGTTATAAATTCTTGTTCTTTGGCAGCTTTCAAAAATGCTTCTTGAAGCTTTTCAATGACTTCAGCTGGCGTACCGGCAGGAGCATCGATTCCTCTCCAAACACCGACGGCAACATCATAACCCGCTTCATTAAACGTAGGTACATCAGGCATTGAGTCTGATCTGTCTGTAGCAAGCACTGCCAATGTTTTTAATTCACCTGCTTTAACTTGAGTCAAAACTTCTGCTGGACTAATGGTTACAGCCTCAATATGACCACCAAGTAATGCAGTTTTGGCTGGCGCACCACCGTCATATGGAACATAATTCAACTTAACACCAGTAACTTTTTCAATTGATGCCGACCCTAAATGCCAAATACCACCTGTACCAGAACCGCCAACGCGAATTTTGCCTGGGTTTTCTTTAGCATAAGCCAAAAATTCTTCTAATGTGTTATATGGTGCATCTGCTGGTACCGTTAACGCAGATGGGTCAAAATTTATTTGCGCAATCTGTGCGAAATCCTCATAAGTAATCGGTGACATACCTTGATGTGGAAGAATTACAATCTCACTTGTGTTGAATAAAAGTGTATATCCATCCGGTTTTGCATTTGCAACTTCACTCATACCAACGATTGCATTTCCACCAGTTTTATTCACAACGCCTATTGGTTGACCTAAAAACTCTTCCGCTGCTTTTGCTAATGCTCTAGCAGTTGCATCTGTTCCCCCACCTGCTGCATAAGGTACAACTAAAGTAACAGGCTTTTCTGGAAACTTTAGTTCGTCTTTAGCAACTTCTTTTTCTTCACTAGGCGTTGCTTTTGGTTTTTGCTCTGATGCACTTTCGGTATTATTACCGCAAGCAGCCGCAAACACAAGCATAAATGCCAGCATTGTTAAAACCATTACTTTTTTCTTCATAAGTTTAACCTCCAAATTTTTAAATATATTCTAGTTTGCCTAACAATGTATCTCATCTGCTAATCAATAACAATCGAGGCCCGCGTTACTTCTCGGCTCGCCGATTTTTCAAGGGCTTCACCGATATTTTCAAATGAAAAATCACAATCAATCATGCTTTCAAAAGGATATTTGTCTATACATGCGGATTGAAATTTCAGGGCTTTTGCTAAATACCATGGCTTATAGCGTAATATGGGTATGATCCTAATCGCTTTTCTCGTAAGGATACCTGGATCAAAATCAATCACTTTCCCTGGTGAAATATTACCCATTGTGACGTATCTGCCATTGTTTCGAATAAGATAAATACCTTCCCCGAACGCCTCTGGCACTCCGGAAACTTCGAGGCCTAAATCTGCGCCTTCACCATCGGTATAAGAACGTACAAGTTCAGCCCTTTTCTCGACAGTATCGTGCTCGGTTAAATCAATAGTATAATCAGCACCAAACTGTTTTGCCATTTCAAGTCTTGATTTAAGGGCGTCGATGATGATCACTATTGCTCCTCTTTCTTTTGCAACTGCCACAGCATTCAACCCTAAGCCTCCAGCACCTTGGATAACAACGGTTTCGCCTGTTGCAAGTTCCCCTTTATCAAGTCCGTAATAAACTTGTGAAAGGGCGCAGTTTGCACTTGCCGCGACAACATCTGGTATATTATCAGGAACTTTATAAAAGTATTGATTTGGATGAATGTAGTAATGAGACGCAAATGCGCCATGAAAATGAGGAAATTCTTCTGGCTTTTTGTTCCAAAATTCAATACTTCGTTCACAATTATTGAAGTCGCCTCTTAAGCAAGCTTTACACTTTAGACAAGTTCTATAATAAGCTGAAGCTACTCGGTCACCCACTTTGATTGGTTGATCCGCAAAATCTGTTGTCACTCCGGGGCCAATCTTTTCAATTACACCCACCATTTCATGTCCTAATACACCGGTCCTTTTCGTGGGGTGCTTTCCTCTCCATATATGTAGTTCGGAACCACATACGTTCGTTCTTATTACTTTCACCACTAAACAATTTTCACCAGGCTCCGGAACTTTAAATTCTCTAAATTCTAGTTTCATCGGTTCAACCATGTTTGCAACTTTTCCAATTTCCGCTTTCTTCTCTCCCATTAAAATTACCTCCTTCAAAAATTTAAACCATGTTTCACTCACACGCTTTCATTAACGAGTTTTCACCTCCCAAAATTATATCTAGATGTAATGTGCCAAAATTATTTCCATATAAATCACAATATTTTAAACTATTAGATAAGCAATAATTATGCCAAAAAAAGAACAGCTACTAAAGGCCAAAACGGGACCTTAACTGCAACAGCTTTCTCAAAGCTTGTTCCTTTTTTTAACACGTTGTCTAATTCCTAAACAGATATATTAAAGTTTCATCAATAGCGCCATGGTGTAATTGCACCCAACTGAGCATGCGGCTAACGTTCGAGAACTTCAATTAGGATCAAGAACCATTGAAAACAGAAACTGAAGTAGGGTAAATTAGTAATGGTTATTAACTACTAACCCCCTCAGTGGACTTTTAACACCTAGTTAATCCCCATGCCGAATGCATTATAAAAGAGACAGTCTGGATTTCCAGACTGTCTCTTTTATAATGCTCTATGCCATCCTTTATAAGGTCGCTAGTAAACGGCTTTTGTTTCCTTCCCAATTAAAAAATTTGGTGCTCTGGTTACAACTAATAAAATATAGTCTCTTAGCTATATTTCATCATTTGGTCAATATCTTCATCAGGAACATCGAAAACTGTACCTAAATTTGGCAACTCTCTTTCTGTAAACGCTTCAGGTAAACGATGACTCAACTTGGTAAACCCGGCTAGTTCATTAAAACGGTATTCGTCTTTTAAGGTCTCGAGGCTCATTTCATTAAGCCAATCCACATTCAAATCCCAGCCGAAACGGCTGTTGAGTAAGTCTATAATTACCTGAGGATGTGCACCAATGGAACCGATGGTAAACATACAAAGGCCTGTACAATCATATACAGGTATCTTTTTCTGCAGGGTTAAAGAAAGGTCTGCTGCCCCGTCGGGACTTGAATGATCTACTTTCGCCTTACCTGTCGGTCCGGCAGTGTGATCCGCTCCCATGGCTGAAGTGGCATAAGTGACACCCATTCCTTTTAAAGCCCGAGGGTCATATGCTGCCATAGCCTGGCCCTTCACTACCGGTACATTGCGCACTCCAAACACTTTACCAGTTACGGCAGTTCCAGCACCCAGCACCCTGCCCAATACTGTTCCCTGGCGCATCTCTTCCACCATTTTTAACGCTGCCTCGCCATCACCGAATGCGGCCACTCCACTTTCCATAGCCACAGCAATAGCTGCTCCAGTCTCAATAGTGTCTAAGCCAATATCATTACACAGGTAGTTTAGTTTTGCGATGACGTCAAAATCAGAAATGCCAAGATTTGAACCCATTAAGCCTATGGTTTCATATTCGAGAGGCGACACAATGGTTTCACCTTCTTCATCTACGTAAACGTTAGAGCAGGCAATTACACACCCCGCCATACAAGCATGAGAGGTCTTACCACCGCGTCTGGTGATTACGTCATTGAGGGTTTCGGCACTGATGTCGTCCACCCGGTCAAAAGAACCATTACTGAAGTTATTAACCGGCAATCCTCCCAATGCATCTACTATACGCACCATGGAAGGCGTTCCATAATCCTTATATGCGGCAGTACTTGGAGCATCTTTCACAATTGCCGTATATTCCTTGAGGGCATCCTTGAATTTCTCTTCATTCGCGAATGATACACGGCCTTTCCCTTCAACTACTATAGCCTTAATCTTTTTCGAACCCATAACCGCGCCCATGCCACCGCGACCACTATAGCGACTCGGCCAACCTTCTCTGTCTATGGTGGCTACCCCTGCAGCATTATAAAGTTTTTCACCGGCCGGTCCTATACAGGTCACCGCAGCATCAGAATAATCTTCCCGGATTTTGGTGCAAAATTCGTATGTCCCCATACCGACGTAGGCTTCAGCAGGTACCAGTTTACATCCTTGATCATTGATCACTACAATATACCAATCATCACCCTTCGGCAGCCCTTCAATTACTAAAGCTTTTACACCCATTTGGGCCAGCCTGTTGGCGGTAATGCCACCCGCGTTACTTTCCTTAATTCCGCCTGTCAAAGGGCTCTTGGCACCTACCGATATCCGCCCCGCACTTGAAACGCTAGTACCGGCTAACAAGCCCGTTGCCACGATTAGTTTATTATGAGGTCCGAGTGCGTCGCAAGTGGGCACAACCTCGTCCAACAGCAGTTTAGCTATTAAACTTCTGCCGCCTACTTTTTGATACTTCTCTGGTACTTCTTCGTAAGAAACCTGCAATTCATTCATATCAACTCTTAGAAATTTCTCCAACTCCCTAGTCACCTCCAAAAATAGTTGCTTGGCTTTAAGCCAATCTTTACCTTAAACTTTAGCATTGCACTGTTTGCTTTGTCAATGACCTGGCGCAACGGCATCTGTTTGGAGCAAGCCTTAATACATTTTTGTGTATTGCCACATTCAGCAATAGCTCACTATTCAAAGCCTCCAAACGCACATACTTATGACGGTTTCAGTTAAATCCCCATCAGTGTAGGGGTAACATCCATATTCGTTTACTATTGCACTTCAAACTTTTCTAAAAGGAATACAGAGAATTGCAGCAGCAATTCTCTGTATGGAATTATGCTTAATTTATGGTAATGTTAATTTGACAAACCAAGCTCACCTAGCAACTCTTTGTAAAAATCATTGTCTTTTTTAACCATCTTGTGATAATCCTCTGAACCTTTCAATACGATCCCAAGACCATTGTTTTCCATAAAGGTTATAAATTCTTGTTCTTTGGCAGCTTTCAAAAATGCTTCTTGAAGCTTTTCAATGACTTCAGCTGGCGTACCGGCAGGAGCATCGATTCCTCTCCAAACACCGACGGCAACATCATAACCCGCTTCATTAAACGTAGGTACATCAGGCATTGAGTCTGATCTGTCTGTAGCAAGCACTGCCAATGTTTTTAATTCACCTGCTTTAACTTGAGTCAAAACTTCTGCTGGACTAATGGTTACAGCCTCAATATGACCACCAAGTAATGCAGTTTTGGCTGGCGCACCACCGTCATATGGAACATAATTCAACTTAACACCAGTAACTTTTTCAATTGATGCCGACCCTAAATGCCAAATACCACCTGTACCAGAACCGCCAACGCGAATTTTGCCTGGGTTTTCTTTAGCATAAGCCAAAAATTCTTCTAATGTGTTATATGGTGCATCTGCTGGTACCGTTAACGCAGATGGGTCAAAATTTATTTGCGCAATCTGTGCGAAATCCTCATAAGTAATCGGTGACATACCTTGATGTGGAAGAATTACAATCTCACTTGTGTTGAATAAAAGTGTATATCCATCCGGTTTTGCATTTGCAACTTCACTCATACCAACGATTGCATTTCCACCAGTTTTATTCACAACGCCTATTGGTTGACCTAAAAACTCTTCCGCTGCTTTTGCTAATGCTCTAGCAGTTGCATCTGTTCCCCCACCTGCTGCATAAGGTACAACTAAAGTAACAGGCTTTTCTGGAAACTTTAGTTCGTCTTTAGCAACTTCTTTTTCTTCACTAGGCGTTGCTTTTGGTTTTTGCTCTGATGCACTTTCGGTATTATTACCGCAAGCAGCCGCAAACACAAGCATAAATGCCAGCATTGTTAAAACCATTACTTTTTTCTTCATAAGTTTAACCTCCAAATTTTTAAATATATTCTAGTTTGCCTAACAATGTATCTCATCTGCTAATCAATAACAATCGAGGCCCGCGTTACTTCTCGGCTCGCCGATTTTTCAAGGGCTTCACCGATATTTTCAAATGAAAAATCACAATCAATCATGCTTTCAAAAGGATATTTGTCTATACATGCGGATTGAAATTTCAGGGCTTTTGCTAAATACCATGGCTTATAGCGTAATATGGGTATGATCCTAATCGCTTTTCTCGTAAGGATACCTGGATCAAAATCAATCACTTTCCCTGGTGAAATATTACCCATTGTGACGTATCTGCCATTGTTTCGAATAAGATAAATACCTTCCCCGAACGCCTCTGGCACTCCGGAAACTTCGAGGCCTAAATCTGCGCCTTCACCATCGGTATAAGAACGTACAAGTTCAGCCCTTTTCTCGACAGTATCGTGCTCGGTTAAATCAATAGTATAATCAGCACCAAACTGTTTTGCCATTTCAAGTCTTGATTTAAGGGCGTCGATGATGATCACTATTGCTCCTCTTTCTTTTGCAACTGCCACAGCATTCAACCCTAAGCCTCCAGCACCTTGGATAACAACGGTTTCGCCTGTTGCAAGTTCCCCTTTATCAAGTCCGTAATAAACTTGTGAAAGGGCGCAGTTTGCACTTGCCGCGACAACATCTGGTATATTATCAGGAACTTTATAAAAGTATTGATTTGGATGAATGTAGTAATGAGACGCAAATGCGCCATGAAAATGAGGAAATTCTTCTGGCTTTTTGTTCCAAAATTCAATACTTCGTTCACAATTATTGAAGTCGCCTCTTAAGCAAGCTTTACACTTTAGACAAGTTCTATAATAAGCTGAAGCTACTCGGTCACCCACTTTGATTGGTTGATCCGCAAAATCTGTTGTCACTCCGGGGCCAATCTTTTCAATTACACCCACCATTTCATGTCCTAATACACCGGTCCTTTTCGTGGGGTGCTTTCCTCTCCATATATGTAGTTCGGAACCACATACGTTCGTTCTTATTACTTTCACCACTAAACAATTTTCACCAGGCTCCGGAACTTTAAATTCTCTAAATTCTAGTTTCATCGGTTCAACCATGTTTGCAACTTTTCCAATTTCCGCTTTCTTCTCTCCCATTAAAATTACCTCCTTCAAAAATTTAAACCATGTTTCACTCACACGCTTTCATTAACGAGTTTTCACCTCCCAAAATTATATCTAGATGTAATGTGCCAAAATTATTTCCATATAAATCACAATATTTTAAACTATTAGATAAGCAATAATTATGCCAAAAAAAGAACAGCTACTAAAGGCCAAAACGGGACCTTAACTGCAACAGCTTTCTCAAAGCTTGTTCCTTTTTTTAACACGTTGTCTAATTCCTAAACAAACAGTTTTTATTGATTACCGCCGTTCTGGATCAATTTCTGTGTCTGAACGCCGAAAAATATGTTCATCAATACCGCAAACAATGTATAGATTCATAGCACAAGAGCTTGCCAAACCAAATGCCAGTTTGGGCGCCCCCTTTAGGGTAAAAAAATGTCCCGGTTTTACTTTACCCGGGACTATTTAGGAGAACCGCGACATTATGATTGACCAGCACGTCCGCAATAGCCTGCAATTCGCTGCGGCTGTACATGGCTCCAGACGGATTGTTCGGTGTGTTAGCCAATTTCATCAACAGTTATCCCCTTTCTTAGTAAGTGTTTCACTAACGCAATCTACTGATCAAATAGCACAAAATCAGGGGTTTCGGTTTGCAATTTCTCCTGCTTCTGTTGTTGTATCTCTTCCACTAACCGCGCTATCAGCCTAATGGAACCCTGATCTGGGCGGTAATTGAATTCCACCACCTCTGCATCAGGGTCGCAAAGCGGATGAACTTCCTTATAGCGCAATGGTGTAACGATAACGTACTTTTTACCTTTCAGAAACTCGCCGACCGCAGCCATATCCCTAGAGAAAGTGGCTGTTATTTTGAGGTCCTTAATGCCTGCCTGCAAAATGCACTTCTGCACCCATTCCTCCACTGTGGCGGAGTTACAGACCAAAGCTACCTCGGCCCCCCTTAAAAAGCGGCTGATTTCCACGATAGTTTCCACATCCGGGACAACAAAAATATCTACTAAAGGCCGCTGTTCTTCCAGCAGGTTTTTTATTTCGTTTATATGAAAGTCCGTAGTAAGCACTAAATCCGCACGCCTTACCCGCTGTACCGAGGCCGGGTCTGCCCGTCTTATATCTTGGATTAAAATTGGGCTAATATCATAACCAGTGGCTTCTTCAATATGTTGAGCATTATAATTTAAAAGCTCACTGTTGCATTCAATAAAGGTAATTACCAATTCTTCCAGTTGGTTCTTTCTTTTTTCCTGGAGTGTTTCCCACATAACCTTCAAGAATTCCATATGGGTAAAGCCGCAGTAATCTACCTGGTCCCAAATATCACTAGCCATTTCTACCATAGAATAAGCAGGAGCAACTGCGTCTGCCGGAATAGCAAAAGATATGAAGGTGCCCCGCCCTTGCTGGGAACTTATATAGCCATCCTGCTCTAATACTTTGTAAACCTTGGTTACTGTAGCGCGGCTGATCTTTAACCGCTGGGACAGTTCTCTTTCAGTAGGTAGTTTTCTACCATTTTTCCAGCGACCACTTAAAATGAGCATTTTTATTTGATTATGAAGCTGTACGGAAAGCGGCAATCCGCTGGACCGTGATAATTCAAACAGCATATTACACCCCTTTCCACTACCTTGCCAGATTTATAATATCTTTTAATGCCGCTGCCGCCGCTGCCCTGGGATCTGATTTACCCCCAATTACGCTTAATTCACCCATAGTATCGGTATTAAAATAGATCGCTTTTGTTGTGTTCTTAACACCGGCAAGCGTATGATCATTCGGAAGAGTTTGTGGACCAACCATAACCTCTACATTGGGTTTGTCTTTAGATCGACCACCCTGAACTAATCGGCTCTCCCCAACTAGCTTAATAACCTCTCCCTGTTTCTTTGCCTCTTCAATCATACTAAGTGTAACATGTGTTATTCCTGTTACGGAAATATCTTCTAACGTTAAGTCGATGCCGAATATTTCATTACTTAGTATCAGTATTTTAGCCGCCGTGTCCCAGCCGCCAACGTCAAGCTCAGGCTGCGGTTCAGCAATTCCCAAAACCTGAGCTTCCTTTAAAGCAGCCTCAAAGGTCATTCCTTCTTCAGTCATTTTTGTCAAAACATAGTTGGATGTTCCATTTAAGATACCCATTATTTCCGTAACAGAGACACCGGCTAGGCAGTAATTCGCTATATCAATGGTAGGTAGAGCGGCAGCCGTAGCCCCGGAATACCTTATTTCAACTCCATTTTTCCTGGCCAAATCCTTGAGATTATTAAAGTCCAGAACCAGCCCGCCTTTGGCTAAGGTGACAACGTGCATCCCTTTTGCTAAAGCAGTTTTTAAGTATGTTAAACTTGGCTCGCCTGTCTTTAAGTTTGTCGGTGTCCCGTCCAATAAAATGTCAACAGCAGACTCTGAAACGACTTGATAACCCTTAATGTTGCTTCCCCAGCCAGGGTAAAGCTCTAATTTTCCCTTATGACTAAGCTCAAGCAGTAGATTAAGGTCCAAGGGCGCAGACGAAATAATTCCACCGGACCTCAAAGCCACAGCGTTAATTTCGAGGACGAAACCGTATTTAGATTTGATTAAATCCTGCCGTTCTTGTAGAAGCTTGATAAATTGACTGCCAACATTGCCCAGGCCTGCCAGGCAAATAGAAATATTTTTCATATCCATCACCCTTTAAACGTTTCCTCTATTTTATCCATGGCCTGCTCAAGAATTTCGTAAGAACTTGCAAACGAGATACGGAAATAGCCTGCCCCATTTGGCCCAAAAGCAGTTCCAGGTACTACTGCCACGCCGTTATCTAACAAACGTCTTGCAGCCTCTTCAGAACTAAGTCCTAATTCTTTGATGCCGGGAAATGCATAGAATGCCCCGCGAGGGTTAGCACAGCTAACCCCAGGAATAGACTCCAGTCTAGATACCACCATTTTGCGCCGCGAATCAAATGCCTGTCGCATAGATACTACGCACTCCTGGGAACCTGTGAGAGCGGCGATACCACCTGCCTGTGCAAATGAAGTAGCACACGTGACCGTGTACTGATGCACCCGAATCATTGCCGACATTATTTCCGGCCCTGCAGTAACATATCCCAACCGCCAACCGGTCATAGAATAAGCTTTAGAAAAACCATTAACTGTTATGGTCCTATTTTTCATACCCGGAAGTGTTGCAGTACTGATGTGCTTCCCTTCATATATTAAGTATTCATAGATTTCATCACTCAAAACTATAATATCGTTTTCAATCGCTATATCGGCTATTGCTTTTAACGCTTCCTCATCATAAATACTTCCCGCCGGGTTAGTCGGAGTGTTTAGCACCAACATCTTAGTTTTTGGAGTAATTATTTTCTGTAAATCGTCAGGATGCAGAACGAAATTATTTTCTTCTTTCAACGGTGCATCAACCGGTATTGCCCCTATTAGATTGGCAACTGCACGATAGTGGGGCCAAGTTGGATTTGGTATAATTACTTCATCCCCAGGGTCAAGCACTGCCGTCATCGCAATAGAAATTGCCTCACCGGCACCAACAGTAACTATCACTTCCGAAGGGCTAACTGACAGCGAATTATCTCGTTGCAACTTTTGACAGATTGCTTCCCTGAGTTCTTCTAATCCATAGTTAGATGTGTAATGTACCAGTTGTTGATCCAGAGCCTGTTTGGCCGCTTCTTTTATATGTTTCGGAGTATCAAAGTTTGGTCGGCCAATGCATAGGTTAATTATGTCCTTCCCTTGAGATGTTAACTGGTTCACTTCCTCAAAAACTTTTCTAATCCCGGAAAAAGGGATAGACTTCATGCGATCAGCAACATGATTTTTGTTCATATATAATGATACCTCCTGTTTTTATCTAAAGTAACCTTAGTTGCAGCTATTTTAAAACCAAGAAATTGACTGCCAAATGAATTGAATTCTTTGACATCCTGACCGGAAATAAAAAATTTGTGGTCCGGTATTGCCTCCGAATTGCTTGTAAAGCCGGTCTTTTCAAGGAGATGTTTAACTTGCAAAGCCGTTTCTTTAGCAGGATCGACGATTCTTGCTCGCGCCGCCACTGCTTCCTCCATTATATAATCAATACACGTAAAGTCAGTGCACGCTAACAACAACACATCAGCACCAAAGTCCACAGCCTGATCCACAGCTGTTTTAGCCAGAGAATAGATATGTTCTTTGGCAAATCCTCCTACCTCTCCACCCAGCTCGGCCATTCTAAGCAGGTCTTCAGTCGCAATAGATATGACCTCGATAGAAGGGTCTATTTCATTAAATCGCCTTTCGAAAACACCACTCTCAACAGTTCCTTTAGTCCCCAAAACAGCAATTTTTTTTCCTGTGCTATACTGCAAGCTGCTCCGAACCCCGGCCTCAACCATACCAATCACTGGAACGTTAGGAAATGCCACTCTTGCTTCTAATTCTCCGGCTGTACTGGCGGTGTTACAGGCAATTACAATTATTTTTGCCTTATTATCAATTAAAAAGTTAGAAATATCCATTACATAGGATTTGATGGTGGTCAAAGATTGAGGGCCATAAGGTCTGCGGCCGGTATCGCCGAAATACAGCAGTCTTTCATATGGTAACTGATGCATTAATTCTTTCGCAACCGAAAATCCTCCGATTCCGGAATCAAATATCCCAATAAAACCTTCATTCAAAACAAGATCACCTCCCGAAATTTTTCTAGCTCCAAAAGCTGCTCTCCAGTTATCTCAACTTACAGATATATTTAAACTTTGTACGCAAAACCCTTTAAACTTAATCAATTAGAATAGTTTTAAAACCTGCCTATACTTTATATAGCGCCTCAGCTATACTCCGACTTTTTCAAAATAGAAAAAAAGACTGGGAACTCTATCTCCAGCCCTTTTCGCAAGGATGCTTTGTTCAGCTATAAGCAAACGGCAAATCATTTGCCGCTCTGGCACAGTCCAAAAATAATAATATAAATTGCAAGTTTAAATGCCCACCATATCCTGTAAAAACCCCCAATAT
>JADQBR010000008.1 GCA_016278515.1 Bacillota bacterium | reverse complement strand
GGGCACGTGCGGTTCGATGAGGGGGAAGCCATGTGAGTGGTTTCCCTACTCTATATTGCTAAAGTAACGTAACAGTATTGACAATATAGAGATAAGTATGGCATAGATTTAGGCAGTATTTTAAAAGAACTTGTAGAACTTAACCTGTCTACCTCCTCGGTATAGCTCACATTTTTCCCTCCCGCTGAGTAATATGAACATGGAGAAGGTTGATTGAAAACCCTACCATTTAATTCTTGTTCAGTAAATCCACAAAGGGAGAGGTAAAGACAATGCTAATGGTACATAAGTTTGGAGGAACTTCCTTAGCAGATACGCAAAAGATATGCAATGCGGCGGCCAGGGTGGTAGAAACAAAGAGACAAGGTAATAGCGTACTGGTAGTGGTTTCAGCCATGGATGACACTACTGACAAGTTGATAAAATTAGCAGGAGAAATAACCGACGTACCATCAACAAGGGAGATGGATGTGCTTCTATCTACGGGGGAGCAGGTGTCTGCGGCACTACTGGCTATGGCAATAAGCGATTTTGGAGAACAAGCAGTCTCTCTGACCGGTTCTCAAGTCGGTATTGCCACCGACGATTGTCACGGTGATGCCAGAATTACCAGAATTAATCCGACCCGGTTGCATAAGGAACTTGAGGCTGGGCATATTCCCGTGGTTACCGGTTTTCAAGGTATTAGTGACACAGGCGCTATTACAACTCTCGGGCGGGGCGGTTCGGATACAACTGCTGTCGCTCTGGCTGCGGCGGTGCATGCCGATTTATGTGAAATATTCACCGATGTAGAAGGAATATATACAACTGATCCGTGGATGGTTCCCGAAGCACGTAAGCTAGAAAGCATATCCTATGATGAAATGTTGGTATTGGCTAGTCTTGGCGCAGGCGTCCTGCAGCCGCAGTCTGTAAAATTTGCCAAGAAACATAATATAAAGCTGCATGTGCGTAGCAGCTTTACGCATAAACCTGGTACAATAGTACAGGGGGCAGAACCCGTACAAAAAGGGGTTTCCATCAGCGGCATAGCTTATGATTTAAATGTTGCAAATCTGCTGCTTTATGTGTTTCCTAATGATATGCTGATATATAATAAAATATTTGATAGTCTTGTTGCCCACGGCATTACCGCGGATATTATTACCCATAGTACGACAAGAAACAACATTAACGGTGTCAGTATTGTTATTACCAAGGACAATTTGCAGAAAGCGCTACGGGCCCTGCAGGGCCTAGAAGAAGTTTCATTAAACGAGAATTTTTTTTACAATGAAAACGTCGCCAAAGTGTCTATAGTTGGTTCCGGGCATTTGGCCGACTCTCAGGTAATGGGAAAAGTATTTCAAGCTATTACAGAAGTGGGCTCCAACGTACAGATGATAAGCACTACAGAAATATGGATGTCCTGTATTGTAGATGTTGATAAAGTAAAGGATATTGTCCGTATTATACACAACAAATTGCAGTTGGGACACGGATAGGACTAACTAAACCAACTTTTAATGAGGAGGCTGCTAAATGAAAATTTACATATCGGTTGACATGGAAGGTATCTCAAGCATTGTATCGCCAAACCAAATATCACATGGTGGTCCCGAGTATCAAAGCGCGGTAAAAATCATGACTAAAGAAGTTAATCAAATTATAAAAGCTGCTTTTGACAACGGAGCACAGGAAGTAGTTGTTAACGATGCACATGATGCCGGTACAAATATAATTGCTGAGGAGCTTTATCCGTATGCGTCTCTTATCAGGGGTCAGTATAATCCGTTAAGTATGATGCAGGGCATTGATGAAACATTTGACGGAGTGTTTCTCGTCGGTTATCATGCTAGAGCCGGGACAAGCAGCGCTGTATTTGACCACACTTATGCTTTTAGGATGTCGGATGTTAAGATTAATGGTCAGCCGATGGGGGAAATGGGCATCAACGGTCGGGTTGCCGGTTACTTCAATGTGCCTGTTGCTTTTGTTTCCGGTGACCAGGCGACTATAAAAAGCGCAGCAGAAGAACTGGACGGACCTGTAGGTGTCATAGTAAAGAATGCTATCGGCCGGTATGCGGCAAAAATTCTTCCTGCCAAGGTGTTAGAGGACCAATTGACCGCAGGGGTTTCCCAGGCCATGAGCGTTCTAAAACAGTTACCACCGACAAAGGCAGAAGGTGAAGTGCAACTTGAAGTAACCTTTACGGTGGCTGAAATGGCAAAGGTATGTTCTGCAATACCTGGATGTTTTTTGAGAGACTGCAGAACGGTAGCATATAATGGTGACGACTACTTAGCCGTATTTAAAATATTTCTGTTGATGCTGAGATTAAGTGAGGGAGTTAACTGATGGTTTCAGTTTCACTGGTATTTATGCCATGTTCTTTCAGTTTTCCGTAAAAATTTGTTTTTTTCAGTTGCAACAGTTCCATAGCTTCTTTGCGAGAGCCTTTGCTTAGTTCAAGGGCTTTCAAAAGCAGTTGTTTTTCCACCTGCCTGAGGGTTTCTTTTACCGGTCCTGCGTGCATCACCTCAACGATATTATCACAAACAGGTTCCTTCAGATTTTCTATCACGTCTTTGGGTAGGTCCTTGATAAAAATGGTGGAACCTGAGGCGAGATTTATTGCCCTTTCCAACACATTTTCTAGTTCTCTTACATTGCCTCGCCAATGATAACTTTTTAATATGTTGATGGCGTCCTGATCTATATTCTTTACTTTTTTGGACAATTTTCTACATATTTTCGGGAGGAGGTGCTCTACCAGAGGCTTAATATCATCTTTGCGGTCCCTTAAGGGTGGAATAGTAATAGCCATCACGTTAATGCGGTAATAAAGATCTTCCCTAAATTCATTGTTTTCTATCGATTTTTCAAGGTCTTTATTAGTTGCTGCGATAACCCTCACATCAACGTTTATTTGTTCTAGACCTCCTACTCTGGTAAAAGACTTATTTTGCAGGAAGTGTAATAAGTTAGCCTGGAGATTGATAGAGAGTTCTCCTATTTCATCTAAAAAAATAGTTCCATGGTGTGCCAACGCAAACTTTCCAATTTTACCTGAGGCTAGGGCGCCTGTAAATGCCCCCTTTTCATAACCGAATAATTCGCTCTCGATCAGATTCTCGGGTATTGAAGAACAGTTTATATACACAAAAGGACCTTTTCTTCGTGTGCTGGCTTTATGAATAGCCTCTGCAAATAGATTTTTCCCGGTCCCGCTTTCGCCTAAAAGCAGCACGTTTGAGTTAGTATCGCTCGCTTTCATAGCTAAATTAATGGTTTGTTTTAGGCAATCACTCTCACCTATTATTTCTTTTAAAGCATTAGTTTGGATTCTTTTTCTTTTTAATTCCTCTTCCAAATATTCCTTTGAGGCCAAAGCTTGGTCCCTTTGTTTTAACAATGTTTTTATTTCTGTCACGTCTTTAAATATTAAGGTTGCACCAATAATTAGATTTTGCTGTTTAACCTTTACTATAGAGCATCTAATGGGTATACCGTTTACGATGGTTTCTTTATCGGCGGTTTCTTTGGAGATGCCTTTTGCATCACTAATTAACTGATCAATTATTTCTGAATCCGGAAAAATTTCTTGAACCGGTTTATTGAAAAGTTTAGGCATAGGTGCGCCGGGTCCTTTGCGAGTGTAAGTATTACCACTTAAAATGGATTTGATGCTTTCTCTTCTGGCGGTATAGCCTTTGCATTGGTAAAATTTAATGTTAAGTGTCTTAGCATCAAGGATAACCAGATGACCGGCTGCAATTGAGTAAAAGAAATTATATTGTTGTTCCTGCACTTTAATAACCAAATTTTTATTATTATAGTCGATGGCAGCAGATATGGGTATATTATCAATGGTTTTCTCCAGGTGGACAACACCATTTTCCTCGGATGAAATCTTATAATTAGCAGGTGCGCCGGTATTGTAGCTGCCAATTGCTATGATACCTATGCCTGGTCGAATGTGGGATGGGTTAACGCCAATTATCCCTAAGTTTTGTGGAGTCAGGTTTCCGTCATCGGCACCTAAACAATTGTCGGCAAGTATGACAATATCAGCAGGGTTTATTTTTCCGGCGGTGTGACCGGGCCCAATTCTCGGGTCAATTCCAAAGAACTGGCAGGCTCTATCGTTGCATATCTTTATTTGACCTGTCCTATCAATGGTTATTAATCCCTCTTCAATACTGTCTATACATGCAGATAGGTATTTATTTAAATTATGCATAGCAGTTTCTCCTCACCTCATCAAACTAACTGTTTGTCCCATTATAGCAGATAATTTATCTTTCTTATAGGCACCATATCTGATGTGAGTTGGTATAGCGGACTAAGCTTAATGAGCACTCTTTTTTATAAGTAGCCGCTTATTCTCCAGTTGGATAGTTAGTTGCCTTGTGCCAAAAAGAGATACTATTGGTAGCATAAAAAAGTTGAACTCACTAAACTTTAGTGAGTTCAACCAAATAGAAGTGCTTTAACAAACTCCTGCTCAAAGAGTCTATTAAACTTTATTTTTAAGTATTTTACGTATTGCTGCTTACATCACTTGAGGCTGGTGTGCTCTCCTCAATGGGTTTGGAAAGAATCCAGAACAGTCCAACTGCACTGCCTATAGAAAGTATTAAGTTAATGATTGCCGGCAGGCCTAAGGCTACACCAATATAGCCGACAACTGCGCCACAAGCAGCAACTAGTGCATATGGAACTTGAGTTTTGACGTGGTCAATGTGGTCAGAGCCGGTGAACATGGATGACATAACTGTAGTATCAGAAATGGGACTGCAGTGGTCTCCGAAGACCGCACCAGCAAAAACCGAACCAATTGCTGGGAACATAAAGGTCATAGGGTCAATCCCAGTTAATCCAGACGTTGCATGTACCAAAGGTATCACTATTGGAATAACAACTCCCATAGTACCATAAGAAGTTCCGGTACTAAATGAAACCACAGCCGCAATAATAAATGCGATTAGTGGAATCCAAGCCGGGCTGAGGAGGCCTTCACTTAACCCCACTAGGAAGTCGGCAGTGCCCACGCCTTTGATAGCAGAGCCTATGGTCCAGGCAAAAATTAAGATTAACGTTCCCATGAAGATGGAGCGCATACCTTCAATGTAACCTTCAAAGAGGGCTGACCATGTAGCAATACCTTGAATTTTGTAGAAGATAAGGGTAATCCAAATTGCGCCAAATGATCCCCAAACCAAAGAGTGGGAACTGCTGGCAGCGCCAATGGCTGTTTGGATAGAGACGCCTGGCCATCCTCCAGTATTAAGCATTAGGAAGAAGATTAACCCTACCAATACAACCAGCGGAACGATAAAATTCATCATTTTTGCCGGAGTATCATCAGCTGGCGCCAAGTTGTCTGATTCAGTATTTAAAAGTGGTGTAGCATCATCACCGAGTAGTTTCCCTGTTTCCCTAGCTCTTCTTTCTGCCTTGAGCATAGGCCCAAAGTCCCGGCCGCTTCCAGATACAACAAAAACCAAGACAATTGCAGCTAGATTATATAGAATAAAGGGAATAGATTGTAAGTAAGCACCGTAACCTGAATAAGATATTCCTAAACTGGTAAATTGTGTTTCAATTTGGCCCACCATAAAAGCTATCCAAGATGAAATTCCAGCAACACAAGCTACTGGGGCGGCCGTAGAATCGACTATATATGATAGTTTTTCTTTAGATATTCTGTACTTATCGGTAATGGGGGTCATGGCAGTTCCCACAACCACAGTGTTAACGTAATCTTCAAAGAAAATGATAAGACCGGCTGCTGAAGTAGCTAACATAGCGCCTTTTGCGTTTCTGATTTTTGAGGTAATCCAGCGGACTACGGCATCAATTCCGCCGCCAACCCGCATAATACCTACGAGTCCACCCATTGTCAGACTGGTCAGTACAATTCTTGCTCCCCAAGGGTCACCCAGGCTGTTCCAGACGAATTCTACACCTTTACCAAAACCCGATATAGGGTTTCCGCCGGCAAGCATGGTACCGCCTACCCACGCGCCCACAAAAAGTGCAGGGACAGTCTGTCTTGTGATCATAGCCAATGCAATTGCTACTACTGGAGGAAGCAGTGACAGAATACCAAAATCAGGTTTACTGTCAGCTGCATCTGCAGCTAAGGCTACTCCAGAGAAAAGTAAGGCTAAGGTGACAACTGTGGCTACTAGCAATATTTTTTTAATTGAATATCGTTTACCCAACATTTTTTTACCTCCTTTTTTTAAAACAGTCATAAGCGTCAAGTAGTTGGATGGCTATAAAGTTACCCTTCCCTAATGATCACCCCCTTTAAATTTGGTTAATTCTAAAATTATCATCTACCATCCTTGTCTAAGTGTATAAGGTTACTATTAAATGAGGAAGGATAGTATTCCCCTTGTGCAACCACATTTACCGGCCCCTGTAGAGAAATTGCTTTAATATATGTGGCGTCCTGCAAAAAATCAATAGTAAGGTTTCCCCCCAGCGTTTGCACTGTTGCCGGTGAGGTGACCAACTGCTTGGAGGCTGCTACCACTATACTGGAAGCAGACCCTGTACCGCAGGCTAAGGTTACCTTTTCTACGCCCCTTTCGTAAGTACGGACAGATATGGTATTGTTTCCAGCAATTTCTACGAAATTAACGTTAGTACCATTCGGGAAATGCTTATGATTAAATCTAATTTCTCTACCAATGTTAAAGAGTTGCTCCGTTGAAATCTTTTCTGGTAGAAATATGATGCAATGGGGAACCCCTAAAAAAAGGCTGCTATACTGATAATTATAGCTTCCATCTTGTCCAGAAATATTCCCGGTGTGGATTTCTTGGCTCTTTATCATTTCGGGTAAGGTTAGCCTAACTTGGTTTGATTCAATTATATAAGCATTAATTTCCCCCGCTTTGGTGTCGAAGGTCATGGTTTTCCCGGCAACCCCTTTGGCGAAGGCAAACCAAGCAATGCATCTCGCACCATTACCGCACATTTCACCTTCGCTGCCATCGGGATTAAACAATCGCATTTTAAAGTCATTTCCTTTAGATTCGGTTAATAATAACAAACCGTCCGCACCAATGGCGAAGTTTTGTGTGCAGATGGCTTTGGCAAAATCAGTCAAGTCAGATTCTTGAAGATGTCTTGTCCTATTATCGATAATAATAAAGTCGTTGCCGCAGCCGTTCATTTTTGTAAATGGTATCGACGTCATAACCACTAGATCACCCCTAAGTTATCTGTTAAGTATTTTGTTTTTATCACTATCAGTAAGAAAATCGATTAAAGATTCCAGTACCACAAAACAGCGGAATATCTGTATTAATTAATCTAGTCGTGGCAACCATCACTTCAATTCTAAGTGCGCTAGCATATAGATAAGTATGAAGCAATATGTATGCCAGGCTACAATTAATAAGAGGGCACATGGGGCAAAAGACTAGTATGTTGGCATTTAAGTTGCTAAAAATAAATCCTAAATTTTAGGATTTATTTGAAAAGACAGAAAAATGGTTCAAAAATTAGAACCATGAGTTCGGGATTGTGAACATTGTTATTCATCTCAACGAAAACAGAGATGTGGGTGCCCATAAATACGATATTCGCAGCAAAAAACACCCATTTGGAAAGCCAAAAATGTCCTAGATAAGAAAGAAGGGGGTAAGTTGGTAAAAAGAGTTCAAGATTATGAACTCAAATTAGATTGTATATAAAGGCCCTCTTGGGGGAATCTTTAAAATAGACAATAATAATCTGGCGTAGGTTAATTGCCTCGATAGTTTTTCAAGGAGCTGGTGACTTGAACACACAACAACTAATAAAAAAATTAAATTGGTTTTACAGTCTAGAGTTAAATCAGGTGGAACTTTATCAAACACAGAGCAAAACTGTTAATGATATATATTTAAAAAATCTTTTGGAAAGGGTTTCTAAAATTGAGCAGGGGCACGTCGATAATATATCCGATTATATATTTAAATTGGGTGGCAAGCCGACGCTGTTAGGGGAGGTGGCTGCACCCGTAACCGGTGTGATTGCCGGAAGGGTAAGCGGTTGGGCAGGAATTATTAATATGCTAAAGTCTGATATAATTCTGGAACAGAAGGCAATAGCGGACTATCAAGACTTGGTTCTTAAGGTATCCGACAAGGATTTATTCAATCTGCTGTGGTCTAATCTAATTGATGAAGATTTACACACGGCTTGGTTTGCCAGAAAGGTTGAAGAGTTAGCTGCAATGGCAGGCGTTAAGCAATAAGCTTTATATTTTTCGTACGGATTATCAAAGAGACATTCTTTTTATAAGGGATGTCTCTTTTGCTTGCGCTTACAATCTGCCATTACCATATATAATCATGAAAGTACCCTGCCTTCTATAAAAAAATGAAATTATCCGACATTTTTTTAACTTTATGCAGGAATCTCTGCATAGAAGGGTGAATAACAAAAGCAAGGAGGTCGTCACTGATGAGGGGCGATTTACTTTTAATAAAGTTTTAGAAATTATTTTATAACTTTAGTTTCGAAAAGATGCTTATTAGATCTAAGAACTTTAGGGAAATATCTGAGATTTTGGGTAATTTCTAAGCGGATTTTCGAACCATCTTTTTAGATTTTTTGGGGAGGTGATAACAGTATAAGAAAGAAGCGTTTAGTTTCTTAATCACTGGCACTTATTCGAGTTAAAGATTTAAAATCTATGGAGGTGCAATATGACTACTGCTCACTGGCTATATGTGATTGGCGTTCTGGTTGTTGTTGCTACAATGATTTTCCGTCGCAACGTTGTTATCCCTTGCGTACTTTTTACTTTCGGTATCGGTTGGTATTTCCTTGGCAGTCCCGTAAGTGCAGTACAAGTAGTATTTAACGCAAGTTTGGTAGCGGCAAAAGAACTTTTTAGTATTTTCTTAATTATTGGTTTAATGGTTGCCTTGCTTAAGGCGTTGCAAAGAGAAGGCTCTGATGAAATGATTATTAAGCCTATGAAAGGCTTAATGTCCGGTCCTTTGATCAGTTATGTCGTTTTAGTCATTGCAACTGTTATTATTTCGCTATTCTTCTGGCCTACTCCGGCAGCTCCGCTATTAGGTGCGTTGTTAATTCCAGCGGCTATTGCTGCAGGGCTACCACCTATGATGGCTGCAATAGCATTAGCACTTGCCGGTCAAGGTATGACCCTTGCTGCTGATACTCTAATTCAGGCAGCACCTGGTATTACAGCTGGAGCAGCAGGTGTACCTGTTGAGTTAGTTACTTCTAAAGTAACAATCTTATCTTTAATTGCTGGTATTATTGCTCTCGTTCTGGCTTGGTACATGAATAGAAAAGAAATCAGCGAATTTGATTCTGCTGCATACCAAGGTGAATTGGCAGCGTCAGCAGAAGATGAATTAGTTGAAGGAAAGGCGAAAGATCCTGCAAAAGGAAAAGCTTTGGTTTGGATATTAGGCATCTCTATGGCAGCCGTTATCTTCTCCATGTTTGCCTTTGACATCAAAGGTGGAGACTCTTCCGCCCTGCTTGGTGGTGTAGCGATTATCGTCATCTCTATTGCTGCTATTATTAGTGACGGTATTGGCGGTTTCGATAGTGTTGCTGATTATATTGCAGAAGGTTTAGTATTTGCCTTTAACGTAATGGGCCCAATTATTCCGATTGCCGGTTTCTTCTTCTTAGGAAGTAATGATTTTGCACCGGTGATTTTAGGTGAGGGTGCACCGGGCTTTTTGTTTGACGTTGGTCAAATAATAGCATCTGCAATTCCGGCTACTGGTTTCTTTGCTGCATTTGGCATATTAATTCTTGGTGCAATTACTGGTTTGGACGGCTCTGGTTTCTCCGGTCTGCCCGTAGTTGGTACACTTGCTGGTGCTATGGCTGGCGGTAATGCCAACGTAGCAGCTACCCTTGGTTCAATTGGACAGTTAGGTGCAATCTGGTTCGGCGGCGGCGCATTGGTCGCGTGGAGTTCTTTGGTTGCAGTAGCTGGTATCTGCGGGGTTTCTGTTTTAGAGTTGGTTCGTAAGAACTTAATTCCGGTCTTAACAGGATTGTTTGTGGCAACTGTCATCGCAGTCGTCTTTATGATGTAGTAATAAACTCAAATCATATGAGTATGAGTGGAGGAATAGCTTCCTCCGCTCATATTCTTTTTTACACTATCAGAAAGTATAACTTTCTGATTAGCATAAATGCAATTAAGGCTTTCGCCGGCATCTAAAGACTTGGCGTAAGCTAAGTTTTATTAATTGAACATCTATTTTTGCATTTTAAGAGAAGTGCCCAAATAATGTTGACATGATTAGATATGGGTGACATACAAGGAGGTAGTATAAATTGATCACAGCGTTGGTGCTGGTCGTGAGTTTCGGCTTCATTATGGCTGGTGCAGAACTTTTTACTAACGCAATTGAATGGGTTGGAAAACGTTTTGGACTGCCTGAGGGAGCGGTTGGAAGTCTTTTGGCGGCAGTTGCTACCGCATTGCCTGAGACAATGGTACCTATCATTGCTATAGTTTTTAGTGAAGGGGAAAGCGGACACGAAATCGGAACAGGTGCAATTTTGGGTGCGCCCTTTATGCTTGGAACACTAGCCTTCTGTGTCACTGGCATTGCCGTTTTAGTATTTTCCCGCCGCGGCAAGAGGGCTCCCAAAATAACAATAAATAAAAAAGTCATGTTAAGAGATCTATCTTTCTTTCTGAAAGTCTATACACTAGCCATATTGGCAGCTTTTATCCCAAGCCATTCAATAAAGGTAGTAGTTGCAATTAGTTTGTTTGCCCTTTACGGTTGGTATGCATATAAGACAATTACCGATGACGACGAAGCTGATGAAGAAGAGGAACTGCATCCCTTATTCTTAGCCAAAAAGAAAGCTGAACCGGCGACATCAATGATATTGCTGCAGGTGGCCATTGCAATGGCGGCAATTGTTTACGGCGCGAACCTGTTTGTCGGTGGAATTGAAGTAGTTGCCGAACACTTTGGTATTTCAGCGTTTATATTATCAGTCTTAATTACGCCGGTAGCAACGGAATTACCAGAGAAATTTAACAGTGTTACATGGATACGCCGCGGAAAAGATACGTTGGCTTTAGGAAACATAACCGGTGCGATGGTTTTTCAGAGTTCTGTCATTCCTGCTATTGGAATGCTTCTAACTCCTTGGGAATTGAGCGGTGCAGCACTTATTAATGGAATAATGGCTCTTATTATGCCGGCAACAGTATATATTTTGGTGCGGTTTAGCGGTAAGTTAAACCCGCGGGTACTTATTAGCTCTGGGTTGGTTTATGCCGTATTCGTAATAATGGTATTATCAGGATTTGGAATATAATCTAATTAATTGTTAAGTGGTTTTAGTGAAATATATATTATGATTGAAGTAAACACTTGGGAGGGCCCTCTATGAACCGGAAATACGAATATCAAATACTTTCTAACATGGCTAATAGAATTGATCCGGTTGGTGCAGGTACCTTAAGTAAGGAACTGCGTCTAAAGGAAATCAATTTAAGTGAGGCAACAGTGGGTCGAATACTAAGTGAGATGGACGAGCAGGGATTAACTGAAAAAGTTGGATATCAGGGTCGAAAGCTTACGAATCAGGGTGATACTCATTTACTAAATCTTAAGAAAGAAAATAACAGACACATGCAGAGCAGGGAACTGCTAAGTTTATTACAGGAAAAAGGCCATGATAATCTGCTGGAGCTATTGGTAGCTCGTCGAGCTATCGAACGGGAATTAGCTCGTTTAGCAGCACTTAACGCTACGGATGAGGAAATAGCAGAGCTATCGAGAATCACAAAACTTCAGGAAGAACGTTACGGAGAAGTAGGTACTTCTCCAGAAGAAGATGTTAAGTTTCATCGTTATATTGCCCAAGCGGCTAAGAATAAAGTATTGCAGGCTGCTATGGAATTAATTCGAGAAAATGGACAGTTAAGTCCTGTGCTGGAATATATTCGCACCGAAGTACGTAGTGTAATTGCTATCGATCATAAGAAGATCATAGAGGCTATTGTTAAGCGTGATCCAGATGCTGCTGATCAGGCTATGGTAAGGCATATAGAAAACCTAATGGCCGATGTCGAAAAGTACTATCATAAAGCCTAAATCCAGAAGTAGAATAAGTATTAGGAAAGAATTGAAAAAAAGAATGAAAAATGCTGAAAAAAGTTATCATTAAGGAAGGAATTTCTAATTTAGTAGAGAAATCTTTCCTAAAGACCCATCACAAATGATGAGCGAAAGTTGCTCATAAAAAATTTTTCCTTTTAATGAAAGAAATTATCAATAGCAGCAGGAAATGCTTTCTAAATATCGAATATCTTACTAAGACCCCTCATCTATGATGAGGTTAGGAGGAATATTATGGCTAAGGATCCTTACAAAGCGGGATTGTTTAAAAGTAATCCTTACGCAAAAAAAGTTTCAGTAGACAGCCGCTTGGCGGTGGTGCTGGATAGTAAACTAGATAACCGTGAATTGAAGCTTATGACGGCTATTTCCAGGGCAGTAAAAAAGTATGACATACATGAACTGATTTTTACGGATGAAACTGGTGCCAAACCCGGAGAAAAAGTTGACCGGGTAGCCTATGGTGGATTTGTAGAAATATTAAACGGCGGCGTTTTGGTTGCAGGGGACAAGCTATATTGGGATGAACGGTGCATTGGAGAAATTGCGGGTTTTGATGAGACGCATATGCCAAATCATTTAAACATTGTTATTAAGTCTGAAAAGTTTATTTCAGGGCTTGAGTTGGGCTTTGACACCGGCATGAGTATCTCATTTATTAAATAAATGTTCCAAAAGCGTAAAGAGAACCCTTTAGGAACTAGTTTAGTTTTAAAAATTTTGGGGAGGTAATAATCATGGCTAAAGTTGTTATCATTGGTGGAGGATGGGCTGGCTCGGGAGCTGCACTGTCTGCTGTTAAGGCTGGCGCTGAGGTGACTTTGCTGGAAAGAACTGACATGTTGCTTGGAACTGGATTAGTTGGCGGTATTATGCGTAATAATGGACGATTCCCAGCAACAGAGGAAGCTATTGCAATGGGAGGAAACGAAATTTTTGAAGCAGTTGACGAAGTAGCGCGTCATAAAAACATTGATTTTCCTGGGCATAAGCATGCTACCCTTTATGATGTTGCAAAAATCGAACCTGCTATTAAAAAAGTTCTTTTGAATGCAGGAGTTGAAATAAAGCTCCAGGCCAGGGCTAAGGATGTCGAAATGGACGGCGACAAAATAATCGGCATCGTATTGCAGGACGGTCAAGTGGTCAAAGGCGACGTATTCGTTGAAACCACTGGTACTGCTGGTCCTACCGGAAATTGCTCCAAGTATGGCAACGGATGTGCAATGTGTGTCCTGCGTTGCCCAACGTTTGGCGGCAGAGTGAGCATGGGTGCCAAAGCAGGCGCTAAAGAATTTATGGGTAAAAAAGCTGATGGTTCTTACGGTGCCATGAGCGGCTCTTGCAAATTGCATAAAGAATCTCTTTCCAAAGAGATTGAACAGGAGCTTAATGAAAGCGGTGTTTGCGTTGTGCCGATCCCGGAGAGTCTTCGAAAAGGCGATGATGCACTTAGCAAAAAAGCTTGTCAGCAGTATGCTCTCAAAGAATTTGCTGAAAACGTGATACTGCTTGATACCGGACATGCCAAGTTAATGAGCCCGTTTTATCCGTTGGAAACCTTACGTCAAATTCCCGGTTTTGAAAATGCCCGTTACGAAGATCCATATTCTGGCGGTATAGGGAACTCGATGCGTTATCTTGCTCTTTCACCACGCAACAACGAGCTTAAGGTAGATGGCGTAAATAACTTGTTCTGCGGCGGCGAAAAGGCCGGCCTTTTGGTAGGCCATACTGAGGCTATTGTCACTGGATTATTGGCTGGATGTAACGCAGTAAGATTTGCAGTAGGTAAGGAACTTTTAACCATTCCTACTGAATTAGCAATTGGTGATGCGATTGACTACGTGGGCGCTCAAATGGCCACTGAAGAAGGCCTAAAGTTTAAGTATACATTCTCCGGCTCGGTCTATTTTGAGCACATGCAGAAAGAGAATTTGTATACCACCGACGTAAATGAAATTAAGGATAGGGTTGAAAAGGCCGGATTGACTGGAATTTACAATCAAAAGCTGGTATAAAGCGAAAACTTGCATCAGATGGGGTTTTCATCTGATGCTTAGTTAAGCCTATCCAGGAGCTTAGCGCCACTTATCCCTTTGAATCGGGGGCATTACCTAACTGTATTAGTGGCGGTTAGCTATCGGATAGATTTAGCATAAATTTAAGATAAATCCCCTAGCACTACAGCGTGATTTATGAGTTTGCGTAGTAATGAGGATGGTTCGGGCCCAGCCCAAGTAGAAAGTTGGAAAGTAGAAAAATAGGCAGCGGAATCCTGACCAACTGACCAACTGACCAACTGACCAACAATTTTACAACTGTTGTGTTAGATACAATATAATATATCGGTGTATCCGACCCCGGACATTAGCAATCCCCCCTAAAGGGTTCGGGTATGCCACTACATACTCATCCGTAATGAGTGAGGAGAGAGGACTAATATGAGTGCAGTATTTAAGAATGTAATGGATGCTATTGATATCGAAACTTTTTTGGTTTGTTCCAGTGAATCGGAAGGCAAGGAACTGGCAATTCGCATGGTAAAAGATATGGGAATTCAAGATGCTGACATTGTATTTATTCAGTACCAAGGTCCCGGAGCCAGAGTAAGGGTTAGAGGCTACGTCCATAAACCCGGTGCCAATTACGGGTGGCTTAATAGTAAAACATGAGAGTTTCACGACAGCGCACTGTGAAAAAGTACAATGGAGGGGGTAGAACAATGCAACAAAAACCGATACTGCTTGCACCTCTAGATCCGGTTCATGATATTGGCTTAAAAATCATGAAGCGCAGCTTAGATGAAGCAGGCTTTGAGACTATTCTGTTGCCTCCTGATTACAAAGCAGGGGAAATAATTAATACAGCAATGGGAAACGACGTAGATACTATTCTAATTAGTCGTACCCTTGGGTACGGTGTTGCTGATCTTCTGGCAAACTTTGTTGACTTAGCCGAAGCAGCAGGTATTAGAGATAAAGTTAAGCTCGCTATCGGCGGCATGGCTGTTCGGCCGGAATTAGCGGCAGAGTTAGGATTCGACGCAGGATTTGGGCCCGGAACAAAGCCCGAAGAACTACTGGCATTTATAGAGAATAAAGAGTATGTGCCTGATAAGAGCAGTGCAGTAAAAGAGAAAAGTAATCTTACTGAAGGCTATACATACCAGTACAAACACCAAGGTATGGAACGGATGTTAGACCAGATTGTCGATTCGATAATGAACTGGGCTGAAGGTAAAACTTCACCGGCTGTTAAGAGAGCGGCAATTCGAGAAAAGATGCTCATTAATCAGGGGGAAGCAGAAAACTTAGAGCTGCTTAGCCAATATTTGGGATACAGTGACGAGATGGTTCAAGATTTTTACAATGATAGAAAAATACCTGATAAGTGCAGGCCGCTGGGTCAGGATGAGATAGATTCTCTTGAACGTTATGTTGAGGCAACCAAAGAACGCATGTCTGCACAAAAACTGCAGCATGTTAAAGATAACCCAGTAGTATTTATTCAGTACGGAACAGGCTGTCCCTTTATGGACATTGCTCACATTAAAACTTCGGAAGCATGGGGCGCCGATGGTGCCGTTCATTTTGACCCGTCATGGGCAGCTAGGACCGAAGGTTTTTTAAGCGGGTATCTTACCCACGAACAGGACGGTTCCATTATCACGTTGGAAAACTTAGCGCAGACTAAGAAACACCTTCAACCGTCCACTATTTGGCAGGTTAGAGCCCATAGGGGATTAAACACCCCCGAGACAGTACTGTTAGCCGGTCACTTAGGTGCAGACATGACTAAGATCAATATCGTCTACGGTTCGCTGGGCGCAGGAACAGACCCCGAAAGAATGACAGTGGATGCTATCGCCGCCATAAAATATGCAGCCAAATTCGGTATGCCCTTTGACATTGTTACTAACGAAGAACTCTGCGGCGTGCCAGCTCATAAAGCTTTTGCCGGTATGTTGATAGTAAACCATTTGGCCCGTCGTTTAGGTGCTAGTACTGTTCTGCAGCCATTGTTCTGCTACTCGCCTGAAATGATGATTAACGGTGGAATGGATGATAATTACATTGATTTCAATGCAGCTAAAATTATGGCGCTGCGTCAGGTGATTGATGCGCCAATTTGGCCTGGTGCGCCAATTGGTTTCTTAACCCAAGATGAAGACCGGGTTCAGTCCGCTATGACTACGGCATTACATGCCAGTCTAGCGGCTTCCTTAAATGTAGATGCCATTAGCATTGCATCTTCAGATGAGGCTTATTCTGGTGGACCCATTATTGCCTCATCTCGAATAGATACTCTGAGAGCTACTAAAGAGGCCTTCCGCTTCTTTGGTTCAGCAGGTATTCAACCTACCGTCAAAGCAGAAGAAATGGTAAGCACGTTGGTCAGTGGTATCGAGCAGGTGCTGCAGAATGTTCTGGACAAAGGATGTTTTGTTCAGGCACTTTATGACGGCATATTGGGCAGCAAAGAGGACGGAGCTTATCCCGGGCGCTCAGGGCGCGGCACTATTACGATAGAATAGGGTTTTTAAGGGTTATACCCTTTTAAATATATTTAGTTAGAGGTTGGAAACAGGTTATTCCAGCTTTCCAACCTCCCAATTTTCAAAAAAATGAGGAGGTGTCTTTTATGATTGAACAGAAATTAAAGGAACTAGGTCTGGATGTACCTGAGGCTGCTATGCCTTTAGCGGCTTATGTACCTGCGGTTGAGGTGGATGGTTATGTTTACACTGCCGGACAAATCCCGTTGCTTAACGGTGAACTGAAATACCAAGGAAAATTAGGTAAAGATTTCAGTGTGGAAGATGGGTATGAGGCTGCTAAGATTTGTGCATTAAACTGTTTAGCGGCAATTAAAACTGTTGCTGACTTGGACAAAATCGAAAAGGTTGTTAAAGTTACCGGTTTTGTAAACAGTGCTGAAGGTTTCAACGCTCAGCCTAAGGTGGTTAACGGTGTATCCGAACTGATAGGTGAGGTTTTTGGCGAAGCAGGCAAGCATGCTCGCTCCGCAGTGGGTGTCAGCGAATTACCCATGGATGCTGCAGTTGAAGTGGAAATGATAGTAAAATTAAAATAATAGTAACTTGATAATTTAGTGTAATGACAAGCTACTGTTCATATAAAGTTTTAAATAAAAAGGAGTGACTAGAATGTCCAAGTATAAATTTAAATTTCAAATGTATAAAGATTTACATGCAAAAACTGCTGAGATTTATGCAGAGGCCCGTAAAGCTGCCGATGAAATTGGTATTCCGGCAGAAATTAGAGGTACTTTTGGTTTAACTGGTGCTATTTCCGGCTGCCCGGCACCCTTAAGAGATGACATCTTAGCTGCCGGCGAAGCGGAAGCTAGAAAAGTAGTACCGCTTGCAGTTTATGTCGAGCAAATGCGTGAATTGGTTAAGGAAGTATATGGCGACGAGTACGATGTAGCTCCAACAAACACCTGTGAAGCAGGTTTGTGGGTAACTTTTGACAGCCTGTTTACACCACCAAATCTTGGCCGTGGTGACAACTATAGAGCTCGTTATATTGCTCCATACGAGAAACACTTACACCATCAAGGATCCTACGGTCGTCCGGTTCCTCCCCGTTATAAGGATATCTTTGCCGATAGAGGATCTACTACTGGTGAATTAGGTTTCTATGGTAAGAGACAGAACAATACTGATACGGTGATTGTTCCATTAGAAGGTGCAAAGTATGATGTTCATGGTATTAAGTATCACCCGGTACCAATGCTTGCCGAGGTAGATGCTAAAGCTTCTGCTAAGAAAATTGAAGAAGCTGCTGCCATTCATGCTGCTAACTTAACAGGTATTACAGGCTTAGGTTATGAGACTCCTGGTTATGGTTACGGTGAAAAAGATGCAGACGGAACTCCATTACTGCAAAAATTAGCAGCAGACGTTGCTCATAAGTACAACGTACCATACGTAACTGATAACGCATGGGGACTTCCTTTCGTAGGTACTGACCCAAGAAAAACTGGTGCCGATGTTATGATTTATAGTATGGATAAAGCTACCGGTTCTCCGTTGTGTGGTTTGATTATCGGTAAAGAAGAATACATGGTTCCCATTCGTCGTGCATTAGGTATGCATGGTGAGCGTTGGGGAACTCCTAACTCATACGGCAAAGCAGCGTATGTAACTCAGGATCCTGGTAAAGAAGCTCTTGCAGGTGCCGTTCAAGCATTAAGAGTATTGAAGGATAAGCCTGAAGTTCTTACTAAGCCTGTTGATGATATGTATAAGATTGTTGAAGAAGAATTTGCACAAATTCATCCAACATTAAAAGAAGGTATTATCATCAGCAAGTCTTATAACAGCACAGCTGTAGAAGTGAACTACGAAAAGACTTGGAAAGATGGCAAGATGGGTCTGCCTATCTTCTCCATTGAAGATATGTACGGCGGAAGCCACTTATTACAGGTTGGTCTTAAGCAGATGGGCGTTATCCCAACAGTTGCTTATGACGGTAACATATACATGTCACCTGGTCTTGGTACTACAGACCAAAATGGTCAGATTATTGAAGACAGAGTACGTTATGGCGTTAAAGCATTAGTTAAACTAATGGAGATTATTGCCAAGTACGCTGGCATCATCTAATAGTCTAGTTATTTATTGCATTTGCCCCCTGGCTCCATAGGGGGCTTTTGCACATTCTTTTAACTTATATTTCTATTGTAAAGGAGCAAAATACATATGTATGTTTTGGGCATAGCTGGGACTGCTAAAAACACAGGTAAAACAACAACTACTATGGCTTTATTGGCTGCTGCCGACAGAGTCGGACATCAGGTCGCCTTAACCAGTATTGGTTATGACGGTGAGAATTTAGATAACGTCACCGGTTTACCGAAGCCTCGTATTACAATGGCCGAGGGGAGTTTAGTTGTTACCGCAAAAAAGTGCATACCCTGGGGTACTGCTAAACTGGAAATAGTAGAGCCGTTAGATGATATCCGTATTCCCCTGGGCAAAATGTGTATAGCCAAAGTAATTGAACCCGGCACGGTGGTTATCGCCGGTCCAAACAAAGGGTCCAATTTAACTAAAGTTATAGAAAAAATTGCTGGGTACGGTGTAGATGTATTTATTGTGGATGGTGCTTTAAATCGTATTGCCCCTATGGTGCGTACTCAGGGAATTGTCATAGCAACCGGAGCAGCCCGCAATACGGATATAGAAAGATTAGCTTTAGAAACCGGTTCTCTGGATACAATTCTAAATCTGCCTAAGGCCGTGGGTATTGTGGCGAAAAAGGTTAAACAAGATGGCATAACGATAGTCTCCAAACAGGGTAGTGAGGATTATCTAACTACCAACTCATTGGCAGCCATAAGTGTTTCTGAACAGCTGTCGGAAAAAATCAAAGCTGATACAAAAAATATTGTTATTCCTGGTGTAGTTGACTATGGCAGCTTTAAGAAGTTTTTGGACATTTGCGGTGAAAAACTATTTGGGAAAACTTTAATTGTCCAAGACTCCATAAAAATTTTGGTAGGAGGCAATCCCATAGAAGTTAGTCAATTAATCAACCGGGCTAACGATTTGGGTTTAGCTATTAGGGTGGTAAATAAGCTTCCACTATTATTAATTACTTTTAATCCATTCTACCCTGCCTATTCATTTAAAGACCAAAGTTATTCTTCCGCGTTTGTGGATAAAAATAAATTAAAAGAAGCTTTAAACATGAAATTAAGGATACCGGTCGTGGATGTAATGGAGACTTCGGTTGATCAAATATATTTGGAACTGCTGAAAAAATTAGACAATAGAGATTTAGAAACGGCCGCCATTTAATATGGTGGTTTTTTGATTGTTATGTTTCTTAGCCGCCTCCTAAATATTAAGCTTAATAGAGAATAATTTTACCATGCTTACTGCATACTAAAAATTGTTCAAGAAATTCTTTGGGAGGTGCATTATGTTAACAGTATCACATTGGATGTATGTAATTGGTGTTCTTTTAGTTGTACTCACTATGATTTTTCGCCGCAATGTAGTTATTCCCTGTGTCTTTTTTACTTTCCTAATAGGATGGTATTACTTGGGAAGCGTTGTTGGCGGTGTTCAGGTAGTCTTTAATGCCAGTCTTGTGGCAGCTAAAGAGTTATTTAGTATCTTTCTTATTATCGGTCTGATGGTGGCACTCTTAAAATCCCTCACCGCAGTTGGTGCCGATAAGATGATGGTTGAGCCAATGCGTAAGCTTATGGGTTCACCATTAATAAGTTATTGTGTTATTATTGCAGGTACCGTTTTGATTTCACTGTTTTTCTGGCCTACTCCAGCGGTACCGTTGATTGGGGCATTGTTGCTGCCGCCTGCAGTACGTGCGGGTTTGCCGCCAATGATGGGTGCCGTGGCTTTGGCCTTGGCAGGTCAGGGCATGACATTGGCTGGTGACGTTATTATTCAAGGAGCACCAGGTTTAACAGCCGGTTCCGCCGGTGTACCTATTGAAATGATTACCTATAAGGGTGGTCTGTTGGCGGTAATATCCGGGGTTATTGCATTGACACTAGCTTGGATTCTTAATCGAAAAGAAATTGCGGCATTTGGCAGTAAAGAAATAGATGAATATATGAATAGTAACGAAGGTATTACTGACAGTGATCCAAACAAGACCACTGATTCGGGCAAAGGCAAAATACTAGTTTGGGCACTGGCAATTTCCATGCTGGCTGTCGTAATATCTCTATTTGCTTTTGACATTAAGGGAGGGGATGCATCAGCACTGCTAGGCGGCGTGGCCATACTGCTGATGATATTTGCAGCCCTCTTAACCGACGGTATTGTCGGCTTTGACACAATTGCTGATTACATTGCCGAGGGATTGGTATTTGCATTTAAAGTCATGGGTCCTATTATCCCCATTGCTGGATTTTTCTTCTTAGGAAATGGCGAGACATCACCCATTATTTTGGGAGAGGGTGCTCCGGGTTTTCTCTTTGACGTGGGTGAAATTGTTGCTGAGGTAATTCCGCCTACAGGGTTTTTTGCCGCGTTTGGTCTGCTTGGCTTAGGCGCAATTACCGGATTAGACGGCTCAGGGTTTTCAGGACTGCCTGTAGTAGGTACACTGGCAGCTGCTATGTCTGGCGGCGATACTAATGTTACTGCTACATTAGCTGCCGTAGGACAAATGGGCAGTATCTGGTTTGGTGGTGGAACTCTGGTGGCCTGGAGCTCTTTGGTAGCCGTAGCTGGTATATCCGGGGTGCCGGTACTGGATTTGGTACGCAAGAACTTAATTCCTGTTTTATCGGGACTGTTTGTCAGTACAGTGTTCGCAGTATTATTCTTGATGTAAGGAAGCAGGAGCTGAGAGATCGGCTCCTTTTTTTATTAGCTGAACTTAACAGGAATTATTTTTACTTTTGTAGAATTTGTCTTAAATGGTCTAATAACTGAAATGGAGACTTAAGATGACTTTCATAAGCAATATATTAACTCCAGAAAATGAATTGATATTCTTTATTTATGGTTTGGTGTACTTTTTAATAGGGTTTGCTATTTCTATGAAAAATTCGCGGCAAAGTGATTTTGGTTGGAGCCGGGATATTAGACTCTTTACTGCTTTTGCATTCATACATGGAATAGCATATTGGGCGGCAGCAGGCTTTGTCCCCAGTCATCACCCTTGGACAGCCAATTTTCATTTATTATTACTTACTACTTTTCACGCCCTGCTAGGTCTGTCATTTTTGCTGCTGTTGGTCTTTGGATTGAAAGTAGCCTTTGCACGACTGCTTAAATGGCCGGTACATTATGTTATTCCCGCCTGTTTGTTATTGATTTGGGCAGGCATTTCGATTACTGTCTTAAAATCCAATCATTCAGAGTTTACAGAATGGTTGGTTGCGGCTTCTGCATTGTCTCGCTATATGTTAGGTCTTCCAGCAGGTCTTGTCAGTGCCTTTGCCTTTCTCAAGCAGGCAGATGATCTAGAGCATTTGGGAATACCGCGCTTAACCCGAGCCATGCGTTGGAGTGCTCTGTTTCTAGTTATTTTCGGGTTGCTTACCGGGTTAGTGGTTGAAAGTGCTAACTTTTTCCCGGCTAATGTTTTTAACTATGATAATTTCACTTCTACTACCGGAATACCTATTCTTATTTTTCGATTGGCTGCTGGTATTTTCATGGGTATCAACATTATGCGCAGTCTGGAATTATTCGACATTGAGCGAAGGCGCCGGATTGAAGAGGCGGAAAAAGGAGAAGCGATCTTAAAAGAAAGGGAACGAATCAGTCGAGAAATCCATGACGGTACCATTCAATCTCTTTATGGTATGGGTCTCAGGCTTGAGCTGGCTCAAAGTCAAGTTGACGAGGGGGAGACTGCGTGGGCTAAAGAGCACTTGGATTACGCTGTCGAACATCTGGCTGAAACTATCACCAACATCAGGGCATATATTATGAATTTACGGCATTTGCACTTTAGAGAGACATCTTTAAGAGTAGACCTGCAGGGTCTGGTTCAGGAATTTAGGGCGACAACCGACACATTTCCTGAGTATGTATATCGGGAAGAAGCCACATTTATGCTGACCCCTAATCAGCGAACTCAGCTTTACTATATTGTGCGAGAGGCTCTTAATAATATTCGTAAACATGCTATGGCTAAAAAGGTATGGTTAGAAGTTATGGTTAAGAAGAGTTATATAGAAGTAGTTGTCAAGGATAATGGCAGAGGGTTTAATGTTTCCGAAACTTACAAGTGGGGAAAACAGGGACTGCGTAGTATGAAAGAACGGGTAAAAGAGTTAAATGGGCAGATTGAAATTGCTAGTGAAACAGGCAAGGGAACAACAGTGAAGATTACAATCCCAACGGAAGGTGACAGAGATGACTGATAAAATAAGGGTTATGATAGTTGACGACCATGAAATGGTGAGGTTGGGCTTAAGCTTCATTATCAAGGCACAGTCCAATTTAGAACTGGTAGGAGAAGCGGCAAATCCTGAAGAATCACTGGAAAAGGCAAAAAAGTTTCATCCGGAAGTAGTTCTTATGGATGTCAGATTTCCGGAAGGCAATGGTATTGAGGCTTGCAGAGATATTAAGGCATATGATAAAAGTATCAACGTATTGATGCTGTCTTCTTATTCCGAGGACGAAGCCGTTGTTGCTTCCATCCTGGCTGGAGCCAGCGGTTATGTCTTAAAGCAGATCGGAAAATCCAAATTGGCAGAGTCGATTGTCAAGGTGCATTCCGGAGAAACTATTTTGGACCCGGCACTGACCCACCAGGTTTTAGAAATGCTTCGGCACCCGGAACAATTAGAGCAGCCAGGGCTTCATAAGCTGAACGATACTGAAAAAAGTATTCTGCTTTTAATAGCGGAAGGAAAAACCAATAAAGAAATTGCCCAAGAGCTATTCCTTGGTTATAAAACCATCAAAAACTACGTCAGCAATGTCCTAGCTAAGTTGGGCCTCAGCAACCGCGCCGAAGCAGCAGCTTTCGCTGTTCGCAATCGCTTCCGCCTTTGAAGTCCGTAAAACCCGGGATATGCTCCTTGCGGGTGCCCCCAATTCAACTTTAGGAATTATTTTCCTGATAAGGGATATATTATAAATGTTTTATTTATTTTGGCAAACTTATAGGAGAGGTGTGATTTTAAGATGAATTTGGTGTCATTAGACCAAGCATTGGCTTGGGATGTTAAGAAAACCAGGCAGGAATACAAAAATCATTTAAACCCTGTTTTTGTGCAGATGCTTACCTTATTAAGCTATGATAGACGCTTTGTGAAAGCGGAGGGCGTTTATGTGTGGGATGACAAGGGAGAGAAATATTTGGATTTCCTCGGGGCATTCGGAGCTTTGTCCTTAGGTCATAATCACCCTAGGGTGATTGAAGCTGTTAATAAGGTTAATCAGCTGCCAAATTATCTGCAGGTAAATACAAATGCTGTGGCTGCGGCCTTGGCCCATAATCTAGCTGAGATTATGCCCGGGGAGTTAGAACATAGTTTTTTCTGCAACAGCGGGGCGGAAGCCGTTGAGGGCGCTTTGAAGCTGGCCCGAATAGCAACTGGCAAAGAAAAGTTAATTTCCACCTTGGGAGCATTTCACGGCAAATCCATGGGAGCTTTATCAGTCACCGGTAAGGAAAGCTATCAGCGGCCTTTCCAGCCGTTAGTACCACAAGTTGAACAGGTACCCTATGGAGATCTTGAGTCTATGGAAAAAGCCCTTGCTGCCAAAGACGTGGCAGCAGTGATACTGGAGCCTATACAGGGCGAGGGAGGCGTTATTTTGCCTCCAGCAGATTATCTACCCCAGGTGCGCCAATTATGCAATAAATACCAGGCGCTTCTCATTTTAGACGAAATTCAGACCGGTTTAGGGCGGACGGGCTATAACTTTGCATGCGAGCATGACAAGGTAGTGCCGGATATTATCTGCCTGGCAAAGGCCCTTAGCGGCGGGGTGATGCCTATCGGTTCTTTTAGTACTACCAAAGACCTGTGGAACAAGGCTTACGGTACGACAGACAAATACCTGCTCCATACATCTACCTTTGGTGGAAATACCCGCGCGGCGGCAGCAGGTTTGGAGACAATATCAATTTTGGTAGAGGAAGAATTGGCGCACCAGTCCCGGGAAAAAGGACAGCACCTGCTAAATAAATTGCTGCCAATGGTGGGAAAATACCCTATTTTAAAAGCGGTACGAGGCCGCGGTTTAATGATTGGCCTGGAATTTCATCCCCAGCAGGCAAACCTGGCAAACAAACTGTCCGGCGGCATGGTTGACAAGCTGGCCCAGGAGTTTACCGGCGCACTAGTACAGGGAGAAATGTTAAACAAACATAGAATAATCAGCGGCTTCACCCTTAATAATCCCAATGTGATCAGGCTGGAACCGCCTCTGACCGTATCCTACGAGGATCTTGATTACGTGGCGGATGCATTGGAAAACATCATCTCCCATAACAAAGGCTTTCTTAATGCAGCCTTCGGCAGCGCCAAAACAACCCTCAACTCCTTATTCAAAAGAAGTTGAATTTGGGGTACCCGCAGGGGGCATATCCAAAACTCTAGAGCAACAAGTTGCTAAGAGTTTTGCTAACGGTTCTCAAGTTGAATTTTTATTATCTCAAAGTTCTTTTTTCGACTAATTGTCCTTTTAAAAAAGGAATTATGACATATGCAAAGAAAGAAAAGAGAAATGCAAAATTACTGAGAAATTACTGAGAAATCGAAAGGTCAAGGTGGTATTGATGCGACGCGTTCCTATTAGTAAGGTGAAGCAAGGAATGAAAGTGGCAAAATGCATCTACTCTGCTAATGGAAGTATTCTTATTCGCCCTGGCGTTGGAGTATCCAGTGTTATGGTTAAACGGTTAAAGCAATTGGGCTTTCCGGCCATATATGTAGATGATGGGCTGCTTTCCGATATTGAAATAGATGAGGTTATAACAGAACAAACAAGAGTTATGGCAAATACATTGGTACACCAAGTTATGTCAAGCAGGGCGAACAAATTGCCAGATAAGAAAGGTGAAGAATTTAAGGACGTAATTACTAAGATGATAGAAGATATTATGGATAACCCCTTTAGTATGGCTCAGTTAAGTGACATTAACACCATAGACAATTATACCTTTAATCATTCGGTCAATGTCTGTATTTTATCGTTATTGACAGGAAAGGAATTGGGATTGAGGAGAGACCAACTGATGGAATTGGGCATGGGTGCGATGCTGCATGACGTTGGTAAGGTAGTTGTTCCCATACATATTCTTAATAAACCTGGAAGACTGACTGAACAGGAGTTTCAGGAGGTGCAGAAGCACCCTCGTGATGGTTGCAGTATTATTTCCAGCCTAAAAGGAATAGGTGACGGTGCATCTCAGGTAGTGCTGGAGCATCATGAAAGATATGACGGCAGCGGTTATCCAAATGGTTATAGTGAAGACAAGATATCGATTTATTCAAAAATAGCAGCCGTAGCCGACGTTTTTGATGCGGTTACGTCAGATCGGGTTTATAGGAAGTCAATGCAGCCAGACAAGGGGCTTGGGATTATCATGAATGGGGCCGGTAGTCAATTTGATTTTAAGGTAATTCAATGCTTTTATAAAAGAGTAGCAGTCTACCCTAGCGGCTCTTACATAAGATTAAGCAATGGAGAAATTGCCGGGGTCGTGGAAACACCGACAGGTTTACCTCTCAACCCTACTGTCAGGGTCATTTCTACAACGGAAGAGGGTATGTTAAAACAACCTTTCGAACGGAGACTGGCGGAAGAATTGACAATAACCGTCAAAGAACTTGTTCCTGACCACGAGGTTGAGAAGTTAATTGCTACCGGCAAAATTTACAAGAACGGTAGTAGTCAAATGGAGAAACTGACAAACAACAATGGTTGACAGTGGAAACAGAATGTGTATTCAAAGCCGGAGCGAAAAGCTCCGGCTTTTTAATGCTTTTGCTCTGCTTATGCATTAGTTTAGTTTGAAAGGGTAAAGCTAATGAAAGATAATACGCTGCAGGAGCGATGAGGCTTAATGAATCAGATAAATGTAATGCATGTTCTAAGACCCGCTGAAGGGGGAATGAAGGAGCATGTCTTAACTTTAGCAGAGAACTTTGATCGGCAGCGATATAACCTGATGGTTTGTGGACCTGATTACGGTGATATAATGAAACAGCTGCAAAACATGGGAATACACACTTGCTCCTTGGCCTTAAAAGGTAGTTTCAACCCTTTTCAGGATGTTCAGGTGATTATGCAATTAATTAAATTGCTGAGGCAGCACGCGGTGAAAATCATACATACTCATGGGGCAAAGGCTGGTTTAGTAGGCCGTTTGGCAGGCCGCCGAGCCGGTGTGCCAATAAGTATCGCTACCTTTCATAATTTCATTTATGGTGAAGAACATCCATTGTGGAAAAGAAACAGTTTCGCCATGATACAGCGTTTGTTAGCAAGGCACACGGACTATGCAATTGCTGTCTCTGAAGCATTAGGTAACGAAATTAAAAGGGTTGAGCGTTTCCCGGATCAACGGGTAACTACCATATATAATGGAATAAATTTGAACAAGTTTAATCAAATAACTGAAGTAACTCGAAAGAAACGTGAATTGGGTCTAGAAAAGTATGCACCGGTGGTTGGGGTTGTGGCTAGGCTGATTCCACAAAAAGGAGTATCCTGCTTTTTGAAAGCCGCCAAAATAGTGCAAGAACATATCCCCAATGTCCAGTTTTTAATTGTGGGAGACGGACCTGCCCGCTTAAGCTTGGAACAGGAAGCTGTGTCTCTGGGTCTGAAGAAAGTCCTCTTTGCCGGCTTTCGCTTTGATGTTCCAAAGCTGCTTCCATTAATAAATATTTTCGTCATTCCTTCAATATCCGAAGGGCTATCTATAGGTGCACTGGAGGCTATGGCCGCCAGACGGCCTATTGTGGCCAGTAAAGTTGGGGGGTTACCGGAATTGTTAAGACACGGCAAAACCGGTATGTTGGTGCCGCCTAATGAACCTGCGGCGTTAGCAAAAACAATTGTTACTATCCTGGAGCGGCCTTTTTTTGCTGAAATTCTGGGACTTCAAGCAAGGCAGGATGTGGAAAAACGTTTTTCCGTAAACAAAATGGTATCTGCCACCCAGTCCGTATACGAAGGCCTGATTAAGCAGAAGTTAGCAAGGAATGAATAATGTGAATTATCCGTTTAAATTGAGAAATTTTTTTTTGCCATTCTTATTATTGCTTTTATGCGGGTTGCTGCCTCCCCAAGCTTATGCTCAAGAAACTTCGCAAATTATTGTTATTTCCGTAGAAGGACTAACCATAAATGATATTAATGCAACAAAAATGCCGAATTTATATGTTTTGGCTGAAAAAAATGCCCTTGGGTTGATGAATCCGAAGACGGCGTCTCGCTATGACCGGGAGCATGTATTCATGACATTAGGGGCCGGAAGGCCCTCGGTCGGGCACAAAGAAAGCGGCATGGCTTTTGAAACTAAGGAGCAGGTTGGAAATATTGACGCGGACAAAGTTTATACTTCTCGCACTAGCAAAAAAGCACCCGATGGTGGTATTGTTTATCTGCCGGTGCAGCCCAACCTTGAGCTTAATCAGCGATATAAGACCGGCTCTATCCCAGGATTGCTGGGTGAGACCCTCAAACAAGCCGGTTTGTCCGCTGCTATTATCGGCAATGCAGATCTTCCGGGGGAATATCATCGGGAAGCAGTCGCTATGGTTATGGATAAATGGGGACGGGTTGAGAATGGAATGGTGGGAAAGGAACTAGTCACCGGCGGCAGCACTTTGTTATGGCGTACAGATTTTTCTAAAGTTTATCAGGCAACTCTCCGGTTTAGTCAAGAGGACCTGCTCCTAGTAGAGACAGGAGATCTAACCCGGTTAGAAATAATGAAGGATGAGGTACTGCCCGTTGTATGGAGGGAGGAAAGAAAACAGGCCCTTAAAAGAATTGATAAATATATCGGCCGGCTGCTGGAACAGCCTAAATTAAAAAATCACACATTGGTGGTAATGTCTCCCCGACCTTCAACAGCTTCGCAAAAATCCAAAAATTATTTTACGCCATTGGTTATCAGGGGACAGCAGTTAGAAGGCATCCTCACCAGCGGCACCACCCGTAGACGTGGAATTGTGGTCAATACGGATATAACGGCAAGTTTCTTGGAATGGTTGAATGTTTCGCCTCCCGGAGGTTTTACCGGTCGCCTGCTCACCGCAGTTCCCGGCAGCAATAAACTGGAATGGTTGGCACAGCTGAACGAAAAGGCAGTTTTTGTTTATAATATAAGACCGCTACTTGTAAAAAGCTATGTATTTTCACAAATAGTAATCATATTCTTAACTTTGGCAGCATTACTGCTTCCTATTCCCATTCGACGCTGGCTGAGGCCGCTTTTACTGGCATTAATGGCGGTTCCTTTCAGTCTGCTTGCAGTCTCTTTATTAACCGTAGGCAATATAATAAGCTACGGCTTAACCATAACACTGTTGGTGTCAGGCTTGGTGATACTAGCCTCAAGGCTTTCTGCTCATGAATTGGATGGAATTATTCTGCTCTCTTTACTGACGGGATTATTGATTGCCGGAGATCTCATTTTTGGAGCATCGTTGATGAAACAATCCACCTTAGGTTATGATGCTATGGCAGGGGCGCGCTATTACGGAATTGGGAATGAATATATGGGTGTGTTGGTAGGTGCGGTGATAGTAGGTACCACTTCATTATTACAGCGGGTTGGCAAGGTAAGTAGTGGGGGTCTATTGAGCTTGGCCGCCCTCTACTTGTTCATAGTGGGTATAATTGCTGCTCCACAGCTTGGAACCAATTTCGGTGGTACACTGGCATCATTGGCAGCATTCTCCGTGGCCATATTCGGTATCTGGCGCCAAAGGATTAACTATCGTTGGATGCTTATTTTAGCCTTAGTCAGCTTGACAGCGGTTTTGGCCTTAGGCCTTTATGATTTGGCGAGACCGACCAGTGCCCAATCGCATTTTGGCAGGACAATAGGGCTGGTCTTATCCAACGGTCCAGAGGTATTGGCAGAAATTGCCATGAGAAAAATTAATATGAATATTAAGCTGATTAAGTGGACCATTTGGAGCAGGGTCTTTTTGGCCATCTTAATTACCATTATCGTTTTATCCCTGCGGCCTGTGGGAATACTGAGACGTATTGCAAATAAATACCCTTACTTTTATCGAGGATTGGTTGCGGTTACGGTGGGCAGCGGAGTTGCACTGGTTGCCAACGATTCCGGTATTGTAGCCGCTGCAACTATGATGATTTTTGCAGCAGCCCCTCTTCTCTATGTAGCAGTGAGCATAAAAGCAGACTCTTAGCGGAAACCCAAATGCTTAGATATGCCCATTAATGAAATAAAAATTAATTAAGGAAGATATTTTTATTGACAATTAATTTGCCAGACTTTAAAATTGTATTGTTATGAAATATGTCGCTTGAGTATAACGGACAATGAGGAGGAATGATAATTGAATGCATTGGGACGACACATATTGGCTGAGATTTACGGATGTGATTTTATTCTTTTAAATGACCTTAAGAAAGTGGAAGAAACTATGGTAAACGCGGCTCTGGAAGCAGGAGCCGAAGTGAGAGAGTATACCTTTCACAAATTTAGTCCCCAAGGAGTCAGCGGAGTAGTAGTGATTTCTGAATCACACTTAGCAATTCATACCTGGCCCGAATTAGGGTACGCTGCAGTAGATGTTTTTACATGTGGAGACAGAGTGAATCCGTGGGACGCAGTAAATTACCTCAAAGAAATGTTTGGAGCTCAACATATAAATGCTCAAGAAGTTAAACGGGGTATCAGTATGGCCGAACACGCTCCTGACTGTGCGGTGAATTTATAGGAGGGATATTTATTTTACCCCATAATAAAAGTACAGTATTTCAATGAGACCTTACGTTTTCGAAAAAAATCGAAAAACGTAAGGTCTTTAAATATATGGGATATCTATTTAAGTCGAAAGGCATGAGCTGCCTTGATACTTTGTGATAAGATTGGAAAGGTAGCCTTTAGTCTACGTTATTTGCACTCAATGTATTTTAGCAGGAATTTTTCTCTCAGCCACGAATATAACTATGAATGAGGTAAAACCTGCCCTTGATTAGGCGACTAGGCGCAGGTTGTGGGGAGGAATTTGTATATGTTTCAATTTATAGAAACAATGCAGCCCGATTTACAACAAATGGAAAGCATGATGGAACGGGAATTCCAACTTCGGTCAGGCCGCGTTTCTCGGTTTGTATCCCTGGAATTGGATAGAGTGGACAAGTATTTATACCCGGCAATGCTCCTGCTATTTTCCCGGATGTTCGGCATCGTTGGCGCAAAGAAGTCAGTTCCTATGGCCTGTGTAATTCAGTTTATCCGATATGCTACCTTTGTACATAGCTATGATGGAAAACAGCCTCAATTTCCCGTTTTAATTGGGGATTACTTATACAGCAACTTCTTTTTTTATCTCAGCAAATATCAAGCCGTGGATCAGTTAAAACCATTAGCAGCATCTATTTGTCAGATACATGAAGGCGGCATTATTAAGAAAGAAAAAATAGAAAATGGAAAGGCCGGCAATAATGATTTTATTGCAGTGGCGGAAAAAGAGTATGGCATCTTGCTGGGGGAGGCCTGCAGAATAGGTGCTCAACTCGCAGGGGAGTTAGGTGAGATGCAAGAAACTGCCTATGCTTTTGGCAGGAATTTCGGTACCGCATGGGGACTGCTGCATAGCGGTTATAAGAAAATATCTCCTGACAAGTATTTAAAGCAAGCCAAAGCATGCACTTACGGTCTGCCAGATGGTTCTGAGCGGAAGCTGTTGGCGTTGGCAATCGACGATATATTAAGTTACTACAAAACGGAAAAGTTTATGGTAGGTTAGAGGCATCATTGGTAAATCATTACATGTATCTTCCCGTCTAATATGGCAAATGCTAGTATTGTATGCTCGGAAAGGCTTGTTTCTTATACGTCTTTAGAGCAGCAGACTACTTTTTAAAGAGGAGGATTTCCACTAAATGCAACAGCAGCAACAAGAACAATTGAACCAATTAATCCAGAGATTTCAGCAAGAATTGGGTCAACTAAACCAAATGTCCAGCCAAATGCAGCAGCAAGAAAAACAGAATGCTAATCAACTACAGCAAATTCAGCAAAGAGAACAGCAAGCCGGCCAGCAATTGCAGCAATTACAGCAGTTAGCCAGCAAAGCAGCTCAGGATTTACAGCAGTTAAGCTCGATTTCCCAGCAACTGACAAGTCAAGTACAGCAGCAACAACAATCTCAACAGTTTCAGCCGCAGATGCAGCAGTATTCCCAGCAACAGCCCCAGCAGCAGTTAGGTCAACAGTATCAGCAATATCAACCGCAGCAAACAATTTCAACAAGATATCAATAATCCCTCTAAATGAGAACGGCCCCTTGGGCCGTTCTTTTACTTACCGCTGTTAGACCATCATTTACCAAAGGATTCTAGAAGCTCAAAATAGAATAGAGAAAGTAAATAGAATAGTGAGAAAAATAAAAACAATTCAAGAAATGTATTCAGTTAAAAGGGAGAGAAGCTCAATGGGGGAAAACCTAAACCTAGGAATTGTCGACAACTTGGATTATATGCCGTTAATTGAAGCGATAGAATCCGGTGATATTTTGATGGGGGTAAATCTCATTAAAGACAGCTACAAAGGTTTGCATGACAAGTTTTTGGCTGGTGAGATCGACATCGCTCCTCTGCCGCCTATCGAATATGCAGAACATTTTAACCAGTGCGTAATTCTTCCTGACCTTTCCCTGACTAATATAGGAGCGGCCGCGGATTTACTGTTATTCAGTAAAGTGCCCGTAAGCCAACTGCAGGGAAAAACTATTGCTATTTCTAATGCCGCCGAAGGAACTAAGGCCCTGCTTCATATCCTGATGGATCATTATTATGAAGTTGATGTAAATTACGTTTGGCTAGAACCTAATTTAGAAAAAATGCTGGAACAGGCAGACGCTGCCTTGCTGGATGCAGACAGTGCATTGATTGCTAAAGAGCAGTACACTTCATATCATCTATTGGAGCTGGGTAAACTGTGGCAGGACTTTACTAAAGAGCCATTCGTAGCTGCATTATGGCTTGCCCGGGAGGATTATGCCGCACGTAATCCGGTGCAACTGGAACTCATAGCCAAGGCACTGCAGGCTTCCATGGAGTTAGGGATGAAAAATATTTACCGTTTAGTGGAGAAAGCAAAAGAACGCTATAACCTATCAGGCGAAATAATTGAGCAGTATTTCGCGTCATCACAAACTAAATTTGATCAATCCTGCCGCAAAGCCTTACTGCGCTACTTTGCCCACGCCCAGATCTGCGGCATCATCCCACCTAAAGTCACCCTAAAAATCTGGGGCGAATCTTGAATTTGGGGTACCCGCAAGGAGCATATCCAAAACTCTAAAGCAACAAGTTGCTAAGAGTTTTGCTATACCCGCAAGGAGCATATCCAAAACTCTAAAGCAACAAGTTGCTAAGAGTTTTGCTATACCCGCAGGGGGCATATCCTTGTTTAAACAGTTTTATGCCAAGGCATTATAAGTATTAATTTTCTCAATAAACAAAAGATAAAAATAACTATTGACATGATAATAGTTTTCAATTATTATCTATATAAGGCTTGTTTATTTTTTACCCCACAAATGATAATATTTCTCATTTGTGGATACATTAAAGGAGGTCATAGCATGAAAAAACTTTTTTCTCTCACAATCCTAATTCTCGTAGTACTACTATCTGTAGGTCTTTTGGCAGGTTGTACAGGCGATCAGCAGAGTAATGCCGACAGCCAGGAAAATGCTCTTAACGATTCAGAGCCGGAAGGCAATGCTGAAAAAGGGGTCGTTAACCTTTACACTAATAGGCATTATGATGCGGACCAACAGTTGTTTGACGCGTTTACTGATGAGACAGGCATAGAAGTAAATGTTGTTAAGGGTGGGGCAGACGAACTAATTGAAAGGCTTGCTACGGAAGGCCAAGACACAGAAGCTGATTTGCTGATAACTGCTGATGCAGGTAGACTATCTAGAGCAAAAGAACAGGGGTTGCTCCAGTCTATTGAAAGTGAAGTTGTATCTAACAATATTCCCGAGAACTTGAGGGATAAAGATAATCATTGGGTTGGATTAACAGTCAGGGGCAGGGTTATTGTGTACTCAAAAGATAGGGTAAACCCCTCTGAACTATCTACTTACGAAGACTTAATTAATCCAAAGTGGAACGGTAAGATACTGGTCAGGTCTTCTTCTAATATTTACAACCAGTCTCTGCTAGCGTCTTTTATCGAATTAAACGGCAGGGATGCAGCTAAGGAGTGGGCAAAAGGGGTATCAGTTAACATGGCAAGAGATCCTAAAGGTAACGACCGGGCCCAGGCAACAGCTGTCGCCGCTGGTATAGGTGATATTGCAATTATGAATACTTACTACATTGGTAATATGTTAAATTCATCTAACCCGGAAGAGGTAAAAGTGGCTAAAAGTGTAGGAGTATTTTTTCCCAACCAAGATACTACCGGAACCCATATTAATGTTAGTGGTATCGGGCTCACAAAGCACGCAAAAAATAAAGAAAATGCTGTTAAGCTGATAGAATTTTTAACTGGTGAACAAGCACAAGAACTTTTTGCTCAAGCCAACTATGAATACCCGGCAAACTCTAAAGTTGAACCTTCTGATCTTATAAAGTCCTGGGGAGATTTTAAGCCCCAAAGCCTCCAATTATCCAAGTTGGGTGAGTATAACGAGGAAGCGATGAAGATATTCAATGAGATAGGCTGGAAGTAATACCCCAAAAGGCAGCCTCTAAGGCTGCCTTTTCATACATAGTTTATTAAGATCAATATTGCCGGACTTTAAAAACCGGCATAAGGAGGCGCAATAGTTGAAAACAGTTAATAAACTAGCATCTAACTTGAATATTTGGGCGCTGTTAAGTTTAATCTTCATCCTCCTTATTATTGCGCCAAATGTTAATATCTTGCTAAATGCCTTTCAGGAGGGCAATGAAAACTGGCAGCATATTAAGGACTATCTCTTAAAGGATTATATTATCAACTCCTTAATATTAACTATATTTACGGGAATATTTACTGTGTTTATTGGGACCAGTCTCTCTTGGATAATTTCTATTTATGACTTTCCATTAAAAAACTTTTTTAAATGGGGATTAGTACTACCCCTTGCCATCCCACCATACATTGCAGCTTACACATATAATGGGCTGTTCAATTACACAGGAGTCTTACAATCTTTTTTGCGTAATTCATTAGATATTAAAGTTAACCAAGCATATTTTGACATCATGTCCATACAAGGGGCAATATTTATTTTTACCATGTTTCTATACCCCTATGTTTATATTATTACTAGATCATTTTTGGAAAAGCAGTCTGCAGCACTAGTAGAAAATAGCAGGTTACTGGGAAGAAATTCCTTGGAGATCTTTTTTTACATTATATTGCCAATATCAAGAACCGCAATTGTCGGTGGTGTCAGTCTAGTTATATTGGAAGTATTAAATGATTTTGGTTTAGTCAAGTACTTTGGCATTCCAACATTTAGTACTGCGATTTTTAAGACATGGTTTGCTATGGGAGATACAGATTCAGCAATTAAGCTGTCCGCCATGCTAATGTTTTTAGTATTTGCAATCCTGCTGTTGGAAAACTTTTTTAGGGGGAGAAAAAAATATAGTTACACAACTTCAAAAGTTACGCCGATAAAGCCTCAAAAACTAACAGGTATCCAAGCCATAGGAGCGCTAGGATACTGTCTAATAATTTTTAGTTTCGGTTTTATGGTTCCCCTGCTGCAGCTAGTCCATTGGAGTGCACTTACTTACAAAAAGATCTTAAATATAGAATTTTGGGAGTTAATGGTCAATTCTTTGTCTGTGGCGCTAAGCGCCTCCGTGATGATTGTTGTCATTGCTGTAGTGATTGCTAACTATTGTCGTATCAGTGAAGGGGTAACCGCGAAAATATATTCTAAAGTTACAACTTTAGGGTATTCCATCCCGGGAGCAGTAATTGCGATGGGAGTAATAGTTTTTTTCGTGAGTATTGATAAGAACATGTCTTGGCTTTATAGATTGATTAATGACCAGCCAAGTAAGTTAATATTAACCACTAGTATTTTCATGCTGATATTTGCCTATATCATCAGATTCTTGGCAATCGGTTATAACTCCATCCAAGCGGGGTTCGAAAAAGTAGGCAAGACTTTCTTTGAAGCATCTAGAACTTTAGGAATGAATGTAACGCAAACCTTTTTTAAAGTAGATTTTACCATGTTAAGACCTGCGATTGTCAGCGGATTCATTCTAGTCTTTATCGATATACTAAAAGAACTGCCGCTGACAATAATATTGCGTCCCTTTAATTTTAATACTTTAGCTACTAAGGCATTTGAATATGCCAATAATGAAATGATTTACGAGGCCGCGATACCTTCCATTATTATTATCATTATTAGTACAGCATCAATTTATTTTTTTCATAAATTAGGAGAGGGGGAGGCCTAATGTATGTTGATATTAAAAGCCTAAGCTTTAGATATAAAAACTCCCGGGAAGCAGCAGTCCAAGATTTTAACTTTTCCATTGAACAGGGAGAAATAATATCAATCTTAGGAGAAAGCGGTAGTGGAAAGAGTACCGTTCTTAGATTAATAGCAGGGCTGGAAGTGCCTACTAGTGGATTGATTAAGATAGATAATCGTACTGTAGTAGATAGAAATACATTTTTACCACCGGAAAAACGGGGTGTCGGTATGGTTTTTCAAGACTATGCACTTTTTCCCCATATGACGGTTGCCAAGAATATAAAATTCGGATTAAAGAAACTGACTAAAGCAGAAAAAGATGATAGATTAAAGCAAGTATTAAATTTGACCGGTCTAGAAGAATATGCGCATAGGTACCCATATGAGTTAAGCGGCGGGCAACAGCAAAGGGTAGCTTTAGCTAGAGCATTAGCCCCTAAACCTGCATTATTACTCCTTGATGAGCCTTTTAGTAATTTAGATGCAAACTTACAGACAAAAATAAGGAAACAATTAAAAAAGATTTTAAAGCAAGCTAAGACTACTTGTGTTTTTGTAACCCATGATAAAGAGGACGCTCAGGTTATTGCTGATAGAGTAATAGTGCTAAATGAAGGTCGAATAGTTAAAACAGGAGACCCTCAGCATGTATTGTAACCAACAAATATTAAAGGCCAAGTAGAGTTTCAAAGTCCCCTGCTACAAATTAACAAGCTGGACAAAAATTAACAGTTTAAGTCCGAATACAATGCATCAATCTTTCTCTAAAGACGGCACAAAAAAGAGAACTACTAATTAATTGTAGTTCTCTTGATTATCTCTTATTAAGATTTTTCTTCGAAATTATGCCCGCATTTGGGACAATTATTCTTATGTTCCTTAATCCAGCGTTTGCAATTATTACATTTTAGAAAACCATCTGTCATGTGAAAATTGCCGCCCTCCACTTTTATGGCTTTTACCTGAACCAGAGCAATTGCGATTTTTTCCCTGGCTTTAGTAAGAACACGTTGAAAAGTAGGTCGCGATATATGCATGCGCAGGGCACATTCTTCCTGATTTAAGCCTTCCAAGTCTTTTAGTCTAATGGCCTCCAGCTCTTCTATCAGGAGATTTATTTCCTCTAGCTCAGACATTGGAATGCCCGCAGGTTTAAAATAACATTCTTTTGGAATTTCACTTACCTTGCGGCATTTGGTTGGTCTTGGCATGGTCACTCTCCCACACAGTTTTTACTAATATTATATACTTCTCCACCAACCATTACAAATTCAGCCGGCTTATAAGCTCTTTTTGGCTATCTTTTATTATGTTAAAAGCTTTTGTCTGGAAAACAACATCCTTTTCGTGGGCAATGCTCACCAGCTCTTTTTCAAAGGGGATGCTAGCTATAATAGGGATACCTTGATCCTTGCAAAAGGCTTCTACTTGAGAACATAGGTCTGAATTTAGATCGCATTTATTAATTATCACCACACTAGGCAGCTTGAAGCCTTGGGCAAGCTTAAGTAGTCTTTTTAAATCGTGAAGGCCTGTTAAAGATGGTTCAGTTACAATCAGTAATAAATCAACGCCCGTGATAGAGGAAATAACGGGGCAGCCAATTCCCGGCGGTCCGTCGATAAGTATTAGGTCAATGCCTTTTTCATCTGCAAGAACAAATGCTTCCTCCCGAATCCGGGCCACTAATTTGCCGGAATTATCTTCGGCAATGCCCAATGCAGCATGCACTAAATCACCTTGTTCTGTATCAGATATAAAGAATTTGCCGGCTAGGTTATTTTCTAAGGTAATAGCTTCATATCTACAAGTAATAGTGCAAGCTCCGCATCCGTTGCAGCTTAAATCATCAATTTTATAGCCGCCTTCCTGCTGCCTATTTACGGCATCAAAACGGCAGACATACTCACAACGGCCGCACTCTGTACACTTAAACGGGTTAACTGCAGCCTTTTTGCCGCTGTAAAAGTCAGTAGACTGAATGATGTTAGGCTTTAATAGTAGGTGCAAATTGGCGGCGTCCACATCACAGTCTACCATTATTTTATTGTCTAAAGTTTGGGCTAGGAGAGAGGTGATTGTAGTTTTACCGGTGCCGCCTTTACCGCTAACTACGGCTATTTGTTTCATGGCCAATCACCCCTTTTTGCTGTTCTAATAAGCCTAATAGGTTCTCCCAACATTGATCAAAATATCCTTGGAACAACTTAGAACTGGCGGTTATTAATTCTCCTGCAGCACTAGCTTCGGCAAGGTTCCTGTTAAAAGGTAGTTTCATTAAAATTGGAATTCCGCCTTCTTTTAGATAGTGTTCTGTATCAGGAAAATCAGTAATGTCAGTTTTGTTAATAATCGCCGCAATGGGAAGGCCCATTTTTATGCTCATTGTAGCAGCAAGCTTTAAGTCGTTAAGTCCCATTGGAGTAGGTTCAGTTACTAATACTACCAGATCTGCGCCTTTTACAGAATCCACTACTGGACAGGAAGTGCCCGGCGGTGCGTCTATGATGGCTATAGTATCATCAGAAATTTCTTTTTTGGTAGCCTTAATTAAAGGAGGGGACTTCGCTTCGCCTTCATTAATTACCCCTTGAACTATTTTAATGCTATTTTTCACGTCTGAAACACCCAGACAGACCTTACCAATTAATCTGCTTGTATCAGAAATGGCTTTTTGAGGACAGGCCAACAAACATGCGCCGCAACCATGGCAGAGTTCAGGAAACACCATTACGCCCTTGTCGGGTATTACTGCTAATGCGTTAAATTGACACGCATCCTTGCATTTACCACAGAGCGTGCACCAGTGATCGTCAATTTCCGGGACATCAACAAGCGCAGATTTTTTTACATGCCAATGCGGCTTTAAATAAATATGGCCGTTAGGTTCTTCAACATCTACGTCGACATATTGTATTTGCTTTTGGTATCTATTAACAAGATTTACTGCAACGGAAGTCTTACCTGTGCCCCCTTTACCACTGGCAATGGCGATTTTATACATGTTTAGTGCCCACCACAGACATGGTTATCTGTCATTTGCGGCACATTCCCAGCTAGATACGCATCTACAGCTTCTTGTACGGTTGTGCCTGTTCCAATAAGTACGTCGATGCCGGCTGAACGGAAGCCCATTAAAGGATTATATCCCATGCCGCCAACTACAATAGCTTTAACACCCTGCATCAGCAGCAGTTCAACTGGTCTTAAGCATCCACCTTGTTCATGTTCCACATTTTCTACACTGCTAATTTCTTTGATTTCATTATCCTCGATATCCACGAGAGTAAATACGTCGCAGCGGCCGAAATGCCCTGATCGTTGAGCCTCTAATCCGCCAGGAGACATAGATGGTACTGCAATTCTTTTTTTCATCATTATTTCGTCCTTTCAAGTATAATTATTTTTTACCAATGCCCTTTAACTGTAGGTTCGCTGGTTTCCGGTAGTTGTTCATTTTTAAAAGCTTCGATAGCTTCTTTGACAGAGCCCTTGGCGTTAACATAACCTCTAATATCAGCGGCACTTAGCACTCTAAACGCCTTAGGGCCAAGATAGCCGGTTATTACGGCCTGGCAGTGGTTATTAAGTACCAGTTCAGCAACCTTGATACCTGCACCTTCTGCTGCGTTATAATTCACTGCATTATCAAGCGGCTCAAAATTACCTGTTTCATCATCGTAAACAATAATCCATTTTGCACGGCCAAATCGCGGGTCAACGGGATCTTCTAGCTTGGGACCTTTTGCTGAAACCGCTAGTTTCATTTTGACAACGGAGCCTCCTTTGACGACCTTGATATTTCCCCTGTGATGAACGTTTTGGACCTGGGTTGACGCGGTAGGCAATTTGTTCCTGGCATTTCGGACATGAGAGTTCTTGACAAGAACCACTGCCGTAAGCTGCTTCAAACTCAAAACCACAGGACTGACACTTGAATAATCTCATTTGCAACCCCCTCTTATTATGGTCATATGCTCACTATCATTATATTAGTTATTTTGAGCATATGTCAATAAACTATGAATTAATTTTAAAATTATTTTACTGTACAGGGTGAAATTGTTAAGAAAACGGATGAGGTTTAACCGTTTGCCTTTTGTTACTATTTTATTAGCGTTTTTTCTGCTATAATATTGTAATAGCTGGATGTTATCCGATAACTAATAGCCACTAATATCCTCGATGTAAGGATAAATAGCGCTAGTTCCTTGATCTGCTTAACTAAACATCAGGTATAAAACCCCACCTGATGCGAGTTTCGCTTTACATGAACATTTGGCCTTATGATGTATGTGTTTATACACTCTAAAAACGATAGACCCTTAGGGCTTTTACATAATAGCTTTGAAATATGGTTACATTTATGAATCTAAAGAGTTTGAGTGATACTAAAGCCCCGTTGCTGATCCGGGGCGTTATTTGAATATCAACCCAGGATAATAATATAATGTAGAGAGGTAAGATATAGCATGATAAAACGCATGAACGCATATGACCGAGCAATCCAGTCTTTACAGCAGGATATTTTAAGTATGGGTGACAAGGTTAATAGGATACTTGAATTAGCTATGGAAGGCTTGAAAAACCAGGATCAATGTAAGTGCCAACAGGTAATGGATATGGATAATGAAATTGATGATATGGATTATGAGATTGAAGAGAAGGCATTGGAACTAATTTCTCTTCAGCAACCGATGGCTGATGATTTACGCACCTTAGCCAGCGTTCTGCGCATCATTAAGGAGTTAGAGAGAATCGGGGATTTTGCCGTTAATATTGCACAAGTCTCCTTGCGGTTAAAAGAAAAGGGACAATATTTTAAACCATTGGTAGATATCCCGCGGATGGCTGAGTTGGCCCAGGCTATGGTAACTAAGAGCCTCGAAGCCTTTACTGAAAGAGACGCAGATAAAGCCTTAGAAATAGATAGGGATGATGATCAAGTAGATAAACTATTTGAGTATCTTTATGATGAACTAATAGAGTTTATGAAAAAGGACAGCAGTCTGATAGGTCAAGCCAGCTACCTATCCTTGGTGGCTAGATATCTCGAACGGATAGGGGACCACGCGGTAAACATTGCAGAGATGACTATTTACATGACTACTGGTGAACGCCGCCCATTCGAAAGAGTTCATCAAGAATAGCTTTATTTTCTTAAGAGTTCAGTGTCTTTCAAGGGGAGTTGTACATGGACCTAGTAATGTTAATGATGGGCCTCATGGGAGGCTTGGGTATTTTTGTTTACGGAATAGAGTTAACCTCCGATGGATTACAGAAAGCCTCGGCCCACAGGATGAAATATATTTTAGCCAGTTTAACTAGTAACCGTTTGCTGGCTGTTTTTGTTGGTATCGTTTTAACCGTCTTATTGCAGAGCAGTAGTGCTGCCACGGTTTTACTAGTTGGCTTGGTCAATGCCGGAATGATGAGTCTAGGTCAAGCCTTGGGAGTAATTCTCGGTTCTGCCATAGGTACGACTTTAACGGTGCAATTAATAGCTTTTAAAGTGACTGACTATGCGCTTTTTATAATCGCTTTTGGCATACCAATTTATTTATTTGCTAAACGTCCTCAACTAAAGCACATTGGTCAGGCGGTGCTGGGGTTTGGCTTTGTTTTCTATGGTATGTCCTTAATGTCCAGCAGCATGAGTCCGCTACGCTCTTTTCCCGGGTTTGTGGATTTATTAGTAAGTGTTACGTCTAACCCATTATTAGCAATCATTGTTGCAGCGTTGTTTACGGCAGTAGTTCAGAGCAGTGCGGCTTCAATAGCTTTGGCCATGTCCTTAACCAGCCAAGGAGTTATTGATTTTAATGCTGCCATTCCCATGGTATTAGGTGCTAATATTGGCACTACGGCGACAGCATTACTATCCAGCATGGCCTCTTCCAGGGCTGCTAAAAGGGTAGCGTTAGCCCACCTAATATTTAAGAGCATTGGCGTTTTGATTTTCCTTCCCTTTGTCGGTTTATTTACCGAGTTAGTAGCAATGACTTCGGACAACGTCCAACGACAAATTGCAAACAGCCATTCGATTTTCAACATAGTCAATCTGTTGATTTTTTTGCCATTTACCACACAATTTGGCTCTCTGGTTAAGCGTATTTTACCAGATACGGAAAAGATGGAGCGGAGAGCCCATTATCTAGATGACGAAGTGTTGGATGTCCCCGAATTAGCTATTAATCAGGCCAAGAATGAAGTATTACGCATGGCTAAAATCATCAGAGATGGGATGCTGCCTGAGCTATTAGATTTGGTTAAAACCGGTGAGGAATCTGTCAAAAACAAGATAAGAGAATCAGAATTAACCATAGATTTTTTATATAAGTCCGTCACCCGCTACCTGGCCCGCATTTCCCAAAGAAATTTGTCCGAAGGACAATCCGAACAGCAGGTTCGCCTCCTTTATGTCTGCAATGATATGGAGCATGCAGGAGATGTCATGATGAGTATGATTCAGATTGCCGAAAAGATGGATCAGCAGGGGATGCAGCTTAGTACCGAAGGCTGGCAGGAGTTAAGTATGATGCATCAATCAATCAAGCGGAACTTCGAAAACGCAGTTGAAGCTTTTGAAAAAGAAGATGAAGATCTGGCAAGACAAGTTATCCGCTTAAATCCTGAAGTGGCAAAGATGGAAAAAAGCCTCCGTTATTCCCATTTCAACCGCCTGCAGCAAAACGAAAAGACGCTTGAGACTAGCTCCGTCCACATGGACTTAATAAACAACCTGCTGCGCATCAACGGCCACGCCCTCAGCATCGCCCAAGCCACCATCGGCATCATTTGAATTTTTCAATCTCCCCAGTTGAAGTTGTTAATTTCTGGGAATTGGAGTAGTTTGTCTTTGACGATGGTGGTGATGGTTTTTAAGTCTTCTTCGGTTTTCCCTTCACAGCGGGCAACGATGACCGGCTGGGTATTGCTGCAGCGGATTAGGCCCCAGCCGCCTGGAAATAGTACCCGGGCCCCGTCGATATCTATTACTTCATAATCCTTTTTAAATTCTTCCACCAATTGGTCAACAATGTCAAACTTTTGACTGTCCGGGCAGCCTATCCTTGTCTCTGGCGTGGCGTAATACTTTGGTACATCCGCCAGCAGTTCCGAGAAAGTCTTATCTTCGTGAGAGAGGATGCGGAGCAGCCGCGCCGTGGCATAAAGGGCATCGTCAAAACCGAAAAACTCATCGGCAAAAAACATATGACCGCTCATTTCACCGGTAAAAACTGCACCCAGTTCCTTCATCTTGGCCTTAATCAAGGAATGGCCCGTCTTATAAAATATTGGATTCCCCCCCAGCCGTTTAACTTCATCCTCCAGTGATTGGGAGCATTTAACTTCGATAATGACGTCGGCGCCAGGATACTTCTTAATAATCTCCCGCCAATAAAGGATCATCAAGGTGTCACCCCAGATGATACTGCCTTTTTCGTCCACAGCACCAATTCTATCTGCATCACCATCATAGGCAACGCCCACATCCGCTTTCTCTTCCTTCACTTTAGCAATCAAATCAGTTAAATTACTGGTTTTGATCGGGTCCGGATGATGGTTTGGAAAAGAAGGGTCGGAAGTGCAATATAAAGGCACTACATCGCAGTTCAACTTCTCTAAAAAAGCCACGGCAAAGTTACTGGCCGTACCGTTTCCGCAGTCTACAACTACTTTTAGCCTCTTTGGCCCAAGGGTAACCTTGTCGCACAGCATGTCGATATATGCATCCACCGGATCTTTTTCCGTCAGGCTGCCTGAACCATTTTCAAAGTCTAAGGCCTGCATTAATTCATATAATTTGAGAATTTCCTCTCCATAGATTGTGCCTGGCCCACGGTCGGCGGCAATCTTAAAACCATTATACTCCGATGGATTATGACTGCCGGTAATCATGGCCCCGCCGGGAATATCATAAAGCACTCTGGCGTAATAAAAAATCGGGGTGATCACTTCACCGATATCTATTACATTACAGCCCGTGGACCTAATGCCGTCAACCAATTGGTCACGAATAACCGGAGAACTTTCTCGATTATCTCGGCCAATAATGGCTTCCTGAAAGCCCTTGCGTAGTAAATATGTACCCATAGCTTTACCTAACAGATTGACGAATTCATCACTTAATTCTTCACCCACTAAGCCGCGGATGTCGTACTGCCGAAAAACTTCCTTATTTATTCCACTCATTTAAACATTCCTCCTACCTAAGCTTGGAAAATTTTACATTCATACTAGTTTTGACATATCTCCTTAATATCCTTCCTCCGGATTAGTTTTAACCTGACCAATGATTTGTATTAAAGGAAAAGACAGGAACAATTTGTGGTAATGAAGAATAGTGTTGGAAAATGTCAGAGGAGGTAGCATAAATTTGAATCAGACGACACAAGGTGTAATAACTAAAATATTAATATTAGCCCTGGTGCTGACAATTGGGCCGGTAGGGAATGTAGTTACCCCTGCTTATTCTATGGATCCTTACAAAAAAGGGCCCACTACAGATTAGACAAAACTTGGGTAGGAAGGAGTCTTTGTGTCACAAGCAACTATATTAATCAAAAATGTATTATAAGAGGGGGTAATCACTTGTGAAGTAATAAGTGTGGCTACGAGAAAAGTCTTATACTGGTTAATATACTGTTTTGAACTGAGAAGTAATCTACGACTCACCCAGCCGTGCTTTGTAGTATATCTTCTCCTTAGAATAAATTATAACCAAGTGGTGGAAACCGCACACCATTTTTCATTACTATTTGTGCCGCCAGCGGTAGCGGCGGAATGGAGGTTTATATGAGACAAAGGAGAAGTTCCGAGATGTTTGAAGGGTTGGCGGGAGCATATCCCCGAAGTTTATACAAAGGCATGGGGTTTACAGATAACGATATAAAAAAACCATTAATTGGGATAGCTAATTCATGGACAGAAGCAAATCCCGGACATATACATTTGCGGGAATTAAGTCATTATGTAAAAGATGGCGTAAGGGCTGCCGGTGGAACACCAGTTGAGTTTAATACTATAGCTCTTTGCGATGGGATAGCCCAAGGAAAGGGTATGCATTATGTTCTTCCCAGTAGAGATATAATTGCTGCTTCCGTAGAGTTAAGTGTTGAGGCCAACAGATTTGACGGATTAGTAATGTTGTGTTCCTGTGACAAAATTGTTCCAGGCATGCTTATGGCCGCGGCTAGTTTGGATATACCAACTATCTTTGTAACCGGTGGCCCGATGGAGTCTCTCGAATTGAACGGGTACAAATTTGTATTGAGTGATGTCAAAGAGGCCATGGGAAGATATAAAGCTGGCGAAATTGACGAAAAGGAATTTAAAGAAATTGAGGACCGGACATGTCAAACCTGTGGCGCTTGTGGCATGATGGGAACTGCTAACACTATGAGTACCATAGTTGAAGCTATGGGTTTATCTTTGCCTGGATGTGGCACATTGAGTGCTGTTGCTGCAGAAAGGAAACGATTAACCAAGCAATCGGGAGAGCGGATTGTTGATATGGTGAAAGAGGACTTAAAACCATCCCAAATAATGACAAAAAATAATTATGAAAATATTATTAAATATACCTTAGCAGTTGGAGGCTCTTCTAATGCAGTACTGCATATTCCGGCAATTGCTAAACAACAAGCAATAACAATTCCACTAGACCTTTTTGACAAGCTGAGTAAAGAGACGCCGTTGCTAGCTAAATTTAAACCAGCTTCCCCTTATACGTTGAGTGACTTTCATAAAGCAGGCGGAGTGCAGGCATTATTAAAAATATTAGCACCTCAACTCGATACATCCGTAGTAACTGTAACAGGGCAAACCATTGGTGAACAGTTGAGTCAGATTGAATACAGTAAAACAGATGTAATTAAAACTCTTGATAATCCTCTAGCTTCTGAAGGTGGGCTAGCAGTATTGAAAGGGAATTTGGCCCCTCGTGGGGCTGTAGTAAAACAAAGTGGTGTTTCACCAAAGATGATGGTGCATGCTGGACCGGCGCGGGTGGCAAATTCTGAAGAAGAGGTTAGGGATATGCTGCTTGAAGGAAAAGTGCGTCATGGTGAAGTGTTGGTCATTCGTTATGAAGGCCCCAAAGGTGGTCCTGGCATGCGTGAACTGTCTATACCAGCTGCATTGCTGGTTGGTATGGGATTCGGTGACTCGGTTGCTATGATAACGGATGGAAGATATTCAGGCGCTACAAGAGGCCCTTGCGTTGGTTATGTGACTCCTGAAGCAGCCGACGGAGGTCCTTTAGCCATTGTTGAAGATGGTGACATAATAACCGTGGATATTCCGAATAGAACGTTAACATTGGAAGTGTCACCAGAGGAAATAGCACAGCGCTTAAAAAATTGGGAAAAGCCTCAGAAAGAAGTAAAAGGCTTTTTAAAAGTCTATAGTAAAATAGTGAGTGCTGCTGATGAAGGAGCAACGCTATGGTAAACCCACATTTCTGTGGATAGCATTTGGTTGCAGGAAGAGTTGGATCAGAAAATAATGTAAAAATGGGGTGCATGCATAGCAAGCGTTTTTAGTTTATGATATAGCTGTTTACAATCAGAACAAACTTACTCCAATTAAGTTTATGGTAAGTTTGTTTTTTTATCATTAAAAGGACTATGCCTTATATATAATCTTGGTTATAGTGACAACGATGAAACTATTAAGATAATAAAAAAATGTAATTTTTTACAAATAAGAAGGATTATGGATAAAACAGTAGAATAAATTGGGTAACCCAATTAGTTTGCTGATAGCTAGCCGACGCTTATCACCTGGATTAGTGCAACTAACATCTAGTGAGGATTAAGAAAACACTCACTGTCTGAGAGGCCATTAAATGAATGAGAGCAGAAAATCAGAAAAACGTTTATACAAAAATGTTATACTGCAGATCGAAGAAATTATTGATAGCAATGGCCTTCAATCGGGAGATAGGCTGCCAACAGAAAGGAACTTGGCAGAAAGACTGGGAATCAGCCGAGCGGTCATCAGAGAAGCTTTTAGAATTTTAGAAGTTAATGGAATGATTGTATCCAAAATGGGAGGCGGAAGGTTTTTTAAGACTAAAGTTAATGTGAGAGAAATAATTGAAGCACTTGGGAAAGCGGATCTGCTTGACTTGTTGGAAATGCGTGAAGTCATAGAAATGAGGATTATAGATCTTGTTTTGGAACGGGCCGGCGAAGAAGATTTGGCTTCTATCAAGGAAGCGTTGGAGCAAAGTGCTGATGTTTATGTCAACGATAATAAATTCCATCTGGCACTGGCAGAGGCAAGCCATAATAATGCATTTTATAATATTATGCGCTATAACCTTGAGCTGATGGCAGAGACCAGGCAGAAAGTATTGGGAACAGCATCCAGGTCTGTACAGATGCCTCAGGAACATATGGAAATTTTCTTAGCCATTAAGAATCGTGATGCAGCTACAGCAAAAAAAGTATTACGCAAACATTTGAAATCCATACAACAGGTAATTAAAAGCGAGAGTTCTTAGATAAATGTTCTAACAGTTCTCAAAGCTATATTTTACTAAGAAAAAGGGGGTAATAATTCTGCAAATCTATATTGAAACTTGTATTGGCTGTGAGGATTGCGTTTCCACGTGTCCTATGGGAGCAATCTCGTTGAACGATGAAGACGTATGTCAGGTGGATTTGGAAGTATGTGTCGAATGCGGAATTTGTATTGAGGGTTGGGAGTGTCCCACGGGAGCAATTTATCAACAGAAATTGACAGGGTCCAGGGCTATTCGCAGTGTTTTCAGCAATCCTTTGTCTAAGCATCCGGGAACAGGCATTACCGGACGTGGAACGGAAGAAATGAAAACTAACGATGTAACTGGAAGATTTGACTTCGGGCAGGTAGGGATAGCTATCGAACTCGGTCGTCCCAGCACCGGTGCTTATTTTTATGACGTTCAGAAAGTTTCTCGGGCAGTGGCGGCGCTTGGAGTGCAGTTTGAACCGAAAAACCCGGTCACTGAGCTGATGAATGTACAAACCGGTGATATCCGATCAGATGTACTGCAGGAAAAAGTGTTATCTGCAATAGTGGAATTTCTTATTCCTGAGGAAAAACTTACGGAAGTGCTACGTGCTGTTAAGCAGGTTTCCCAAGAGATAGATACTGTATTTAGCTTGGATATGATAGCCCGTCTGGATGAAAATTGCTTTAGTCCTACACTGGAAGTTGCAAGGCACGAGGGGTTCAATCCTGCACCCAGTACCAAAACTAACGTGGGTTTAGGTAAAATATCGGAAGGGAAGGTGTTGGCATAATGACCCATAGTTTGCACCGTCTTGGTCCCAAAGAAGACTTACAGGACGATTTTGTTGTCATGTCCATGCCGTCTAAGGGCATAAATGATGAAGGTTCGGCGCCTAAAGTTAAGAGACACTTGGCCTTACTAAATCACCATAATCCAGTCAACTTAGGAGGCCTAAAGGTACGGAACCTTTACATGAAAAGCGCTCAGGAAATAATTGATGGGGTGCCTGACGCACCATCTACTTTTAACGGAGTATTTACGAATCAAGGGGAAATAACAAAGATTTTGCAGGAATTGAAAGAAGAGGAGCTAGGTTTATCCGTGGTCATCTCCGGTCTTTTGGAAACAACAAAAGAATGTTGCCATAAAGTTGGCTTGCAGCCTCATACGGCAAACTTTTCTTTGGGCATTTGGGGTAAAACCGAGAAACTTCCTGAAGAAAGGGTGCTGTCTGTAACTACTATGTGCGGACATGGCATGGTGGCGGCTAATGCCGTTCGAGCCATGGTGGAGGATATAAAACGGGGCAAAGACCCCCGGAAAGCTGCAGAAGAACTGGCCCGACCCTGCCACTGCGCTATCTTTAACGTGGTGCGTGCAGCCCGTATTCTTCAAGAAATTGCGGACACAGGAAAGTAATGGGGGTGGAGCTAGCTTGAAATAGAAAAAGAAGGAGGTGGAGGTGCTTAGAAGAACTAGTTTCTGGTTTTTGCCGGTACTCAAATGAAAAAGAATATAGGGGGTTATAAACATGAAAAAGAGAACGTTAGCATTATTGATGTTAGTACTTTTAGTATTAACAGTTGCTATTGTCGGATGTTCTTCTAATGAACCTGAAGGTGATGCAGCACAGAATACTCAAGAAGCGGATAACTCCAATGCAAGTAATGAAAGTAGTGAAGCACAAGGGTGGGAGCCTAGCCGCAATTTAGAATTTGTGGCTTCCTACGGACCTGGGGGCGGTCATGATACTTTATTAAGAACCATGCAGGCTGTTTTGACTAAAGAGAACATCATTACAACGCCAATTACCGTTGTTAATAAGCCTGGCGGCAGCGGGGCGGTTGGCTTAGGTTACTTAGCAGGTAAAAAAGGAGAGCCGCATTATATTGGGTCACAAACCTCCACCTTTTTAACTACTCCTCTTAGGGGTGGTATAGACGTGAACTACAAGGATTTTTCTCCTATTGCCTTACTAGGATTAGACCCATATGTGGTGATGGTGCGTTCGGATTCAGAATTTAATACTATGGAAGAGTTACTTAATTATTCGGGTAAAACGCTAAAATTTGGCGGCACGGCGGCTGCCGGCGGGGAGCAACTGCTGTTGATGCAAATCGTAGAGAAGACGGGTACCAAGTTTGATTATGTTCCCTTTGATGGTGACGGGGCTGTAACTACTGCGCTTCTGGGCAATCACATTCAAGGTACCATGAATAACGTTAGTGGTGCTCTGGAATATGTTAAGAGCGGCGACTTAAAAGCGTTGGCGGTTAGTACGAACGAACGTCTGCCTGCTTTACCGGATGTGCCTACTTTAAAGGAAAGCGGGATTGATTTAGAGTGGACCTTATTTCGAGGCATTGTCGGTCCGCCCGATATGCCGAAGGAAGCAGTTAAATGGTGGGAAGATAACCTGCGTAAGCTGAGTGAAAGTGATTCATGGAAAACAGATTATTTGGACAAGTATTTCGTAAAAGAGAAATTCATGGGAAGTGAAGAGTTTACTCAATATCTGGGCGAAATGAATGAGGTTTATGAAGATAAGCTGAGGGAGTTAGGTATTATTGAATAAGGGTATCAGTTCGGTTGTTTAAGATAAGGGTCCCGGCGGTCTTGCCGGGGCCTTCCCAATAAAGCGCACGCTAATTTGTATGGGAGAGATGAATTTATGATGCATGAAAAGTTCGATAGACTAAAACTTACTGATAGTTTGGTGCGGCGTTCTGTTTTAATCACACCAGTAAACGTGCCTAAGTTTGTGGATGCCTCATGGAGGCGGGGTGCTGATGCCGTTCAGCTGGATTTGGAAGATTCCATACCACCTTCAGAAAAAGAAAATGCCAGAAAAGTTACCCAGCAAGCAATCTTAACTGCTGCTAAAGGTGGCAGTGATGTTTTAGTAAGGGTTAATCAGCCTTTTGGTGAAACCATTAAAGATCTTCAAGCTTGCATTTATCCGGGTCTAACCGGCATCGTGCTTCCCAAAGTTGAGACTGCCGAGGATATTATTGCGGCGGACGCGGTAATTTCATTTTTGGAAATGGAGCGGGGCTTAGAGGCTGGGTCTATTCAAATAGGAGTGCTGATTGAAACCTGTAGCGGTCTGGTTAAAGCAAACCAAATAGCAAAAGCAGTTAGTCGTATCGTAAGTTTGACATTGGGTGTTGAAGACTTCACCTATGACTTGGGCGTAATGCCCACTCCCGTCGGTTCCGAAACTTTGTGGGCGAAATCCCAAGTGATTATGGCTGTCGTAGCGGCAGGTATTCAGCCACTTGGTTTAATTGCCAGCATGGCAGATTTTGCGGACCTCAAAGGCCTTGCTAACAATGCTAAGCAGGCTGCGATACAAGGCTATAAGGGAGCTAGTTGTATTCATCCGGCTCAAGTGCGGGTTCTGAATTCCAGTTTTTCACCTGATCCGGAGAAAGTTGCCTACGCTCAAAAGATGGTAGATTTATTTGAGCAAGCCGTTAAAGATGGGCGTGCATCCGCTTCTATGGACGGAAAGATGATAGACATTCCTATCGTGGAAAGGGCCAAGAAGCTGTTAGTCAGAGCCGAGTTAATAAGGGCTAAAGATGAAGTTAAGGCCAGAGCACTTTCCATTAACGGCGTGGATGCCAAGAAGATTCTTTAATAACCCACTTTTAAAGGGGTGATATTTTTGAAAAGAGCAGAACAAATTTTTGCGATATTTCTTGCTACACTGTCTGCGTATATAATCTATGGCAGCTTACAGATGCCTTATTTCACTGAGTTTGGCCCAGGACCGGGCTTTTTGCCTATGTGGAGCGCGATTATTTTGTTGGCGGTTTCTCTGGGTCTGATTGTTAAATCGTTCAAGTTTACGCAAGCGACTAAAGAGTTTATTACTTCAGAGGGACTAAAACGCATTCTGTCATATTTTGTCTTGTTGATGATTGCAGTACTTGTTCTAGAACGTGCAGGGTTGCTGCTAGCAATGGCTGTTTTTTGTGGTATTGTGTCAAAATATTTGGATGGACATAAATGGCGCTCTGCTGCAGGAGTAGCAGTGGCGGCAACAGTGATTAGCTACTTTATCTTTCAATGGTGGCTAAATATTCCGCTACCGGGCGGGTTGCTTTATAGCACTTACTAAAACCATATTAGGTATCTAACAGAAAAAGGGGGTAATTTTTTGGATATCTGGCAAAATCTCCTTATGGGTTTTGACATCATTTTTAGCTGGCAAAATTTGCTTCTAATCACGGGGGGGAGCATTATCGGTACCTTGGTGGGTGCTCTTCCTGGTCTGGGTCCCTCTGCCGGAATTGCTCTGCTGCTGCCGCTTACTTTTGGTATGTCTCCTACAAGTGCATTAGCACTTCTTACCAGTATATACCTGGGTACCATGTTTGGGGGCAGGATTACGGCAATTTTAATTAATGTACCGGGTGACGCACCGGCAATAATGACCGCGACAGATGGCTATCCGCTAATGCTGCAGGGTAAAGGCGGAGTTGCCATGGGCATTTCTGCTATTGCCTCTTTTCTCGGTGGCATAGTTGCTATGATTGTTCTAGCTATAGGAGCACCTACAGTGGCACGTTGGACCATTCACTTTGGCCCGGCCGAGTATTTTGCTTTAATGGTTATGGGGTTAGCAACCATCTCCAGCATGGCTGGTAAGTCCTTGTTAAAGGCCCTAGCAATGACATTTTTAGGAGTTGTGGTTGCTATGGTGGGCTCTGATGCGGTATCCGGCTTCGTCCGGTTTGCACCATTTCCCGAATTAATTGAAGGCGTGGATTTCGTAGCTATTATCATTGGCGTATACGGGCTGGGTGAAGTATTAATAAACATAGAAACAGCTGTTCGTTTGGATTTCGGGAAGGTTACTTTGCGGTTCAAGGAACTTTTTCCCACTTGGTCAGACATTCGCAAAGTATTACCTGCTACCGGTCGAGGGTCCATTATTGGCACCCTTGTGGGAATACTACCCGGCGCGGGAGGGACAGTGGCAACTTTTATTGCATATTCCAGCGAGAAAAATATGTCTAAGGATCCGGATAAGTTTGGGAAAGGAGCCATAGAAGGGGTGGCTGCTCCAGAATCTGCTAACAATGCTTCAGTGGGGGGAGCGCTGGTGCCGTTACTTGCTTTGGGGGTACCCGGTTCAGGGGGAACTGCAGTTCTTCTGGGCGCTTTGATTGTATTTGGGCTGCGACCAGGTCCGCTCATTTTTACAGAAGCCCCGGATGTGGTATGGACAATTATTGCCAGTCTGTTTGTGGCAAACTTTATGCTTTTAATTGCTAATATTGTATTGATACCCTTCTTTGTCAACGCCATTCGGGTGTCACAAAATTATTTAAGCCCTTTGGTAACGTTAATTTGCGTAGTGGGTGCATTTAGTTTAAATTATGGCACTTTTGATATTTGGGTAGCGCTTCTGTTTGGAGTTATAGGTTACTTCATGAAAAAACTAAGTTACCCAGGCGGACCTTTCATACTGGCCGTGGTACTGGCCCCACTTGCAGAAAGCTCGTTAAGGCAGTCTTTAATTCTTTCTGATGGCAGTTTTTCAATTTTCTTTACGAGACCAATTGCATTGGCGCTGATGCTGATAGCGCTTGTTTCTCTCGTAATACCTTTTGTACAAGGTATGCGTAAAACGGGAGGGGATTCATCACGGAAAGTGTCCTCTTAATAGAATTGATAGGAGATGGTGTTCATTGATGGAAAAAAAACCAAGGGAAGGTAATGCTACTATAGAACTAGAAGATAATACACATCTGCCATTAGAAGGTTTAAAAGTATTAGACATAGCCACCATGATGGCAGCGCCGTGGGCAGCAACTTATTTAGCCGATTTCGGTGCTGAAGTGATTAAAATCGAGCATCCTGAATTTGGTGACCATTCCCGCCGTTTCGGGCGTTCTAAAAATGGAATACCCCTTTTCTGGAAGACTATAGGGAGGAATAAGGAAACTGTCACATTAAAACTTAGTGTCCCTGAAGGGCAGGAAATTTTCAAAGAATTAATTAAAGAATGCGATATATTGATTGAAAACTTTCGTCCCGGAACATTGGAAAAATGGAATATAGGTTGGGATGTTTTAACTAAAATTAATCCAAGGCTAATAATGTTGCGTACCACCGGTTTTGGCCAAGACGGGCCTTATGCTAAACGAGGGGGATTTGGGACGATTGCAGAGGCAATGAGTGGTTTTGCAGCTTCTACGGGTTTACCAGATGGGGCGCCAACACTGCCGTCATTGCCACTGGCCGACGGAGTATGTAGTATATTCGGTGCTCTTTCTGTTTTAACAGCGGTTTATGAACGTGATATCCTAGGTAGTAGCAAAGGACAGTTCATTGATATCTGCCTATATGAACCGCTAATGCGTTTAATGGAATTCCAAATTCTTGAATATGATCAGTTGGGATTAGTTGCTCACCGTAAAGGAAATCGCAGTGACTCTGCAGCGCCGCGCAATTCTTATTTAACTAGAGACGGAAAATGGGTGGCACTTTCGGCCAGTGCTCAGCCCATAGCAGAAAATGTATTTCGTGCCATAGGCAAAGAAGAATTAATTACAGATCCTCGCTTCAAGGACAATAAGTCTCGGTTGGAGAATGTTGTAGAACTTGATTCAATTGTTGGCTCGTGGATTGCAGAACATGACATGGATGATGTGATAAGCACATTTAATAAATCAGGGGCAATAATTGGCCCTATGTACGACATGAGTCAAATTTTTCAAGACCCACACTTTGCTTTCCGCCAGTCTTTGGTTAAAGTTAAGGACAAAGATTTCGGTGACGTTACTATGCCTAATATCGTATCAAGATTTTCTAGAACACCTGGTAAGATAAAGCACAGTGGCCGTGGATTGGGCGAAGATAATGAAACAGTCTATCAAAAGTATCTTGGTTTCTCGAAAGAAAAACTAGCGGAACTGAAGAGTAAAGGGGTAATTTAGCCGTACAAAGAATTGAGATTTTTTGCAAAAAGAGGTGTTGGAGTTTTTTCAACGCCTTTTGAAACTTACATACTTATTGAGAGTAAAGCTGAACAAGAGATAGTGTCTCAGAAGGATGGCGTGTCTGTGTTTGACGGACAAACAACGGGCTACTTAGCAGTGCAGCAGGCGGTAGAAAGTGCTTTGAGAATACAGCATCGGTGCCAGCGAAAGTATCGCTGATTGGGACAAGACAACTAGACGTAAGCCCGATGTTTCTAACAGTAATTAAAGGAGGGGTATGGTATGGTGCAGATTACCATCAAGGACAAACTTTGC
>JADQBR010000007.1 GCA_016278515.1 Bacillota bacterium | reverse complement strand
AAATCAGGTTTTCTGGTAAATATGGTCATATGAATTCCGAGGTAACCAAAGCACAAAGAGAAATCTTAGAAGCATTCTCGGTCTCTTTGGAATCATAGATACAAAATTCGCGGGAATTTAGAGTTATCATAGACGAAGAATATATTGCAGGTTATTACCCCAAAAACACACAGCGTCAAAACAAGGTTTTTATTGATGTAGCCGGGGAGGCATGGGACAACCTGCTGTCGGCCTGCGAGATGTGCCCGGTACGCTGTATCAGCGAACGGGAAAAAAGAAGCGAATTTTTTGACCGCTATGAAAAAGGCGGATACTGGGGTGCAAAATGACAATAGAGATGTTAAAAAGACAGGTCAAAGATTTGAGAAGTAGACTGGCAAATTTATCGGTTAAAAAGGAAATGGCCGAAGAATTGCTACAAGAAAAGATCAACTCCCTTTCAAAAGAATTTCGTACCAAAGACGGCCAGATCAAGATGCTGCAGCAGTACATAGCGGAGCGCGAGAAAAAGGTTGATGAGTTGATGGGGATAGTATTTGCCAAAGACAAGAAGATCGAAAAACTCACGGATGAAGTCGCGGCACTGCGTGACCAGAGAGATAAATTCAAGGCCATGCTCAAAAAAGACAGCGGCAATTCCAGCAAGCCGCCATCAACAGACGGGTTCCGAAAAGCGAAGGCAAAAAGCCTTCGCCAGCAAAGCGGCAAAAAGCCGGGCGGGCAATTTGGACATCCCGGTCGTACCATTGAGTTTTTCCAGAACCCTACTAAAATTATTGAAAAGAAACCGAAAGCCAAATGCTCGTGCGGCGGTGTAATTCAATGCGGAGACGAATACACTCCTAAACAGGTGGCGGACGTCAGAGTTGTGGTGGACGTTGTTGAAGAAAGGGTGTACAGCGGCCGGTGCGAACATTGCGGGAAGATCCATCTTGGCGAGTTTTCCGAGGGGTTTGTCAATCCTGTGCAATACGGCAGCAATGTGAAAACGCTTATCGCACTTCTGGGTAACTACGGGAACGTAACAATCAACAAGACGGTCGATATCTTAAATGGAATAAGCGGCGGTGTTTTGCATTTATCGGAAGGTACAGTGGTGAATTTTCAGAAAAACCTTGCTGAAAAAATAGAGCAGCCTCTTGAAATCATTAAACAGCGGCTCATCCAATGCAATGTCCTGGGGGCTGACGAGACCGGCTGTCGTGTCAATGGGAAGCTGAACTGGATACAGGTGTTTTCCAATAGCCAGTACACGTTGTTCGGGTTCAATAAAAGGCGCGGCGACCTTTGTAGTGACGATATGGATATTCTGGATTTGTTCACCGGCATCCTTGTGCACGACCACTTCAAATCTTACTACGGCTACAAATTGATGACCCATGCTGAATGCAATGCCCATATCCTGCGCTACCTAAAGGCCGTCATTGAAATCATGAAACATCAGTGGGCAACGGATCTGGCGACGCTTTTACGGGATGCAAATAAACTGAAAAAGCATTATCTGGATCTGGGTCGGAGCTCTATGGATGAAAATGAACTGAACGCCATCTTAGCTCGTTATGATGAAATCCTTGAGGCTGGGAAGGCTCAATACAAAGCTGCGACGGAAAACAAGAAAAACATCTCGTATTTCAATGACGAACGCCTTCTCTTAGCCCGGCTCGAGGAATACAAAGAGGAGCATCTGCGCTTTCTCACCAATTTTGAGGTGCCTTTTGACAATTATCCGAGTAGTTTTGTTATCCGAGAAGATTTAGCGAAACGTCAATATTGTCTTATATCCAGCTAAAAACTTCTCGGATAACTATTGTATCTATGAATAGAATAGTTATCCTTATATATGCGGCCTTCTTGGCTAGCAATTATACGAGGAGATGCTATGTATGGAACAAAAGAGTGACAATGTGGCCTGCTGGCTCAAGCTTCGCGAAGGCTTTAGTCAAAACTTGAAGTCGTTAGGCTACAGCAAGAGGACATTGATCGATTACTCTTGGGCATTGAACAAGATCGAGAGGTTTATCGTCGACCACGGCTTAACCGGCTACTCCGGCGAGATTGGCGATAGGGTTTTAGCCGAAACCAAAGCCAAATATCGCAAAGGGAACCAACGTTTGATGAGGACTGTCGTATGTAGGTTGAACGACTATTCTTTAGGGAAATTCGAAATATTGCATATGGAGACAAAGAAAGCGCAATGCCCTAAACAGTTCGCCGAAAAACTCCATGGGTACATAGGGCACTTGGGGAAACTCGAACGGAGCGAGTCCACGATAAAGCAAAGCGTCCATTATTGCACCCAATTACTCAATTACCTAAATTTGCAGGGCGTCAAAAACCTGTCGGACGTGACGGCTGCCCATATCTATGGGGCGTTTATCGACAGCAATAACAATAAATCATGCTGGGCGACATTTTGCCGAAGTTTTCTAAATTTTTTGCATAAATCAGGGATTCATGGAACAGACCTATCCGTAGCGATCCCAACCACAAGACGACCGCAACCGTTACCGTCGACATACTCAAAGCCTGAGATAGAAAAGCTGTTATCAAGCATCGATAGATCGACTGGTTTAGGGCAACGCAATTACGCCATCGTTTTGCTGGCTGCCAGATTTGGGATGAGGTCAAGCGATATAGCCAACCTCAAGCTAGCGGACGTGAACTTCCAAACCAAGACGCTAAGCTTCGTGCAAAAAAAGACTTCCGTCCCGCAGAAGTTCGAGTTGTTGCCAGAGATAGAGAGTGCGCTCCAATGCTATCTAATCAATGCCCGTTCCGAAAGCAGCGAACCGTTCCTGTTTTTAAGGGATATAGCACCTTTTACGGGCATCAAGGCTTCCGCTGTCAAGACTTTAGTGGGACGGCAATTCAAAAAGGCTGGAATACCTACCGCGGGGAAAAAGCATGGGCCCCACTCCCTGCGCATGACCCTTGCAAGTGAACTTATATTAGAAAAAGTGCCCTATACCGTGGTGGGGAAAATCCTCGGCCACGATTCGGACGGCGCGCTAAAAAACTATGTGCGGCTCGATGTCGAGGCACTGCGGTCCTGCTCCCTTACGGTGCCCACGCCTACAGGACTGTTCGCGGGAATGCTGGCGCCTTATATGTGGGGTGGGCGATGATGGTCAAAACCTTACGCAGCGTGTTCGCTAACGAGATAAAAGGCTACCTATGCGTGCTTTCCGAATGCGCGTCGGAAAAACACTTCAGTGATGTGCGGTATACCCTTTACGATCTGGACGACTATCTGGCGAGTCACGAGGTATCCGAAAAATGCCTTCAGGATGATACCCTTGTACGATGGCTAGCCGACAAGAGTATCAAGCCGCAGTCCAAGAAAAACCTTCTGGCACACATTAAGGGCTTTTCAAAATACCTGGTCTTGCTTGGGTACCAAGCGGCTATACCGGATCCGCCCTTCCCGGCGCGGGATTATGTTCCCTATATTTTCTCTGACGAGGAATTTTCCAGAATAATAGAGGTCGCCGATAACATCGGGGTCCTCATACCGGTCGCCTCGCTCGATGCAGGGTACCAAATCCCTCTATTGATACGCGTCCTCTATTGCACCGGGATGCGTTCCGGGGAAGCGTTCTCCCTGGCTTGGAGCAATATAGACCTAGAAAACGGCGTCATCCATGCCCTAAAGGCGAAAAACTCAAAGAGCCGCGCCATACCTATCGACGCATCCCTTTGCGAGCTGCTGAAATCCTATAAAATGATGGCGCAGTCAAAAGGACGTTGCCGCGAGTATGTCTTCGAAAGCTCGAACAGTCCAGGTTTGCCACATAGCAAGACATTTTTCCGCTCATGGTTTGGCCTGATCTTGCAGGCTGCGGGTATCTATTATACCCGCAAAACGCCTTATGAGCGCGGGCCATGCCTGCACTGCTTCAGGCATTTGTTCACGGTCCAATCTTTCTTGAAATCGGAGTCCGAGGGGAGGCCGTTCGAGGAAAGCGTGCCTTTCGTGTCCACCTACCTAGGGCATGCCGGGATAACGGAGACCGAGAAATACCTCAAAACCGACTATACGTATTATACGAGATCACACCAAAGGGTCGAGCGCTATATAGACCACCTGTTCCCGGGGGTGACATTCGTATGAGAAAGAGAGTCGTAAGCCTCTTGGGGCTACTGGCGGAGTATTTCGAGTCGTACTTGCCGACCGTAAAAGGTGCAAGCAGAAACACCATAACATCCTACCAATACGCTTTCGCCCTCCTGTTTGAGTTCATGGAGTCGGAGAAAGGCTTGACGGCTGACAAGGTATCGTTCGGCGATTTGGACGGGGACTCGATACTTGGGTTCCTGCAGTGGCTGGAGGAGACGAGAACCTGCGGCATAAAGACGCGTAACCAGCGCCGAGCGGCCATCATGTCTTTCGCTAAATATGCAGCCAGGAGATTCTCGGGCGAAACCATTTCGTTTTATTCCGATATCGCTGGGATCCCCCCGAAAAGGGTGCCAAAGACAAGCGAGATCAAGTATTTTACCAGGGACGAGGTTAGCATCCTGTTAAAACTTCCGAATACAGCCAGGCGAATCGGCCAAAGGAATATCGCGCTGATGAGCGTCCTCTATTCCAGCGGCGCGAGGGCTCAAGAGATTTGTGACCTGACAGTAAACGACATAATGTTCGGCAAGACTACCAAGCTGCGGCTTGTCGGCAAGGGCCGAAAAGCTAGGACCGTGACGCTCCCCGGCAACTGCGCTAAGATTCTGCACAACTATATTGTCGACTGCAGGGGGTTTGACATCTATGGCGAGCGTGATAGGCTACGCCATGTCTTCCCAACCCAAACGCATGAAAAGATGAGTATATCCTGTGTCGAGGAGGTGGTCAAAAAATACGTTTTGATTGCTAAAAAAGCTTATCCGTCCATGTTTCGTCAGGACAGGTATTCGCCGCATAGCTTCAGACACTCGATCGCAGTCCACATGTTAGAGTGCGGAGAATCGATCGCGGTTGTTAAAGCGTTCCTTGGGCATGCTTCAATCGCAACTACAATGATATATACCTCGGTGACACCGGAGATTGCCAACAGATATTTGAAGGATCGGGACATCAGTATTGATATTTCAAAGGATACCCCGCTCAAAAAAGGTCAGCCGGAGCTTTTGTCATTTTTACGGAAGACAAAAGGTTAAATAAGCCAATAGTTATCCGAGAAGTTTTTAGCTGGATATAAGACAATATTGACGTTTCGCTAAATCTTCTCGGATAACAAAACTACTCGGATAATTCGTATTATCCGAGATGCAGGATAATGACAATAACGGTTCTGAACGCAGTGCTCGCTTCTTCAAAGGCAAGTTGAAGGTTGCAGGTTGTTTTCGCTCCGAGGAAGGTGCCAAAAATTACGCGAAAATTGCCAGCCTTATCTCAACGCTCAAAAAACAGGGTGCCAATGTATATGTGTCGATTAATGATATTTTCAATGGAATCCTTCCCACATTTGATTTCCAACACCACAACGACAGTGGGTGATCGGAACATCTGTAAAATTTTCTGCGGCAATCATAAAAAACAGAACCCTTCAAAGCCTGTAGACAGATTGGGTTCTATTTTGGCGTGCCGTTTTTTTGTATTCATTTCTTTTTCATAACCTTACTGGTGCTTCCCCTTTGTTTATCTTTATTCTTACCTCTGAATAGTAACAAATGAAGGATAACTTAGTTCTTCTTGATAAGCTTAAAGAAACTAAGGAGGATAACGGCTTTTACCAGGTAAGGGTGGATTCTGGCGATGATAGATTTTTATTTATTTTTAAGCAAGTTTATCCTAGAGGCTGGTATGTAGGGACGGGCATTGTGATAAATTCAGTTAGTTCATCATTGCTAGAAATTCAAAAGTATACCATTTTTGTTGCCATTATATTTGCAATTATTGCTGTAGAATTGACTATCGGTATTGCCCATAACTTATCAAAGCCCATTAAAAAACTTGTGGAGGCCTGTAACAGCACCTCCACTGGGCACTTTAACAAACAGTTAAACTTAAAAAGGACAGACGAGATCGGGATATTGGCCGATGCATTTAACAATATGCTCAGTAAAATTGAACAAAACACCGAACAACTTAAAGAATTAAAAGAAGTAAACGAAGATATTTTGAGAAGCACAACTACTGGTATCATAACCATCGATAACGCCGGCCAGGTCAGCTCCATTAACAGAGCGGCGGAAAATATTATGAGGGATGGAGAGCAGTTTAACCAAGACATTCACGACTATATCCTCCAGTTGTCTCAAAGAGCCTTAAATACGGGTGAACAAATAAATGATTTGCATAAGTTTAACTTTAGCGGTGGCGGAGAAAAAGTAATTGAAATTAATACTTCATTACTGACAAACGAAAAAGGAAGTATTAACGGCGCACTATGCAGCTTTAACGACATTACAAAAAGAAAAGAATTTGAGGAAAAGATGGAACAAATAGACAAATTAACGTCCCTGGGACAGCTTGCAGCAGGGTTGGCGCATGAAATTCGCAATCCGCTGGCAGGCATGAAAACAAGTGCCCAAGTGTTAATGAGCAGGTTAAAGGATAATCAATCGTCAGTAATGTTTTTGGACAAAATTGTGTCTGAAATAGATAGGGTAAATAAACTTGTTTCAGACATATTGAACTTTGCTAAACCCAAAGAACCTAGGTTGGAAATAATAGAAATAACTTCCTTAACAAAAGAAGCCGCAGAACTGATGGGAGAACACATTAAGAATTCTAATGTGTTACTCAGAGAACGTATAACCAAAACAAATTATTATGCTAGAATTGATAAAGATCAGTTTAAGCAGATATTAGTTAATCTAATCATTAATTCCTTAAAAGCTATGGATCAAGGTGGGCAGCTGACAATAGAAGGCGGAAGACAGGAAGAAGAACCATATTTTACATTGGTAATTGCCGATACGGGCAGGGGCATTTCCCCGGAAATTATTGATAGAATTTTTGATCCGTTCTTCACAACGGATTCCGAGGGCACGGGTTTAGGTTTATCGGTTGTTAAAAGACTCGTTGTTCAGAATAATGGTGATATCAAAGTAACCAGCCAATTAAGAGAAGGGACGAAGTTTACTATCAAACTCCCTCTCGTTGAGGAGGCTATGTAAAATGCGAAAACGGATTTTTGTTGTTGATGACGAGGAAACTATCAGATTATCCCTTAGAGAAGCTTTAACGGATCAGGGACATGCAGTATATACCTACTCACATGGGTCGACGGTTTTGGATGAAATTGAAAAACAAAACCCTCACTTGGTTGTTTTAGATGTTAGGCTACCTGATATTAATGGGATTTCCCTCCTTGAAACAATTAAGTCTTATGATTCTGAAGTTGTGGTAATTATGATAACAGCATACGGGGATACTCAGTCAGCAGTTACTGCCATCAAAAAAGGTGCCTATGATTATATTGAAAAGCCTTTTGATCTGGACGAATTTAATATCTCTATCAAGAAAGCCTTTGAAACTCAAGACTTAAAAAACGAAGTAAAATTGCTTAAGAAACAGCAGCAGGAACATTTCGGCGATAATAAAATAATTGGTGAAAGTCCTAAGATGCAAAAGTTAGTGCAAGAACTAAATGTATTAGAGGAAAACAGCGATGCTACCATTCTTGTTTTAGGTGAAACGGGGGTGGGAAAAGGATTAATTGCCAAGCAAATACACGATAAAAGCGGGCGGATGAAAAGCTCATTTGTAGATATAAACTGTGGGTCAATACCCCATAACTTAATAGAAAGTGAACTTTTTGGCTTCGAAAAGAACGCATTTACAGGCGCGTCCAGCTCCAAAAAAGGGTTATTTGAGATTGCCGATAGCGGTACTGTATTTTTGGATGAAATAGGGGAGTTGCCCTTAAATACTCAGGTGAAACTGTTAAAATTCCTAGAGCAAAGAGAATTTAAGCGTGTTGGCGGTTTAATTAATAGAAAGGTAGACGTGAGAATTATTGCGGCAACAAACAAAAATCTTGAAGATGAGGTGAAAAAGGGAAACTTTCGAGAGGACCTTTTCTACCGTTTGAATGTCGTACCGGTCTTTGTACCGCCTTTAAGAGAACGCAATGATGATATAATATTATTAGCCGAGTTTTTTCTCAACCACTATGCAAAAACCTTGGGGAAACACGTGACAGGTATTTCCGCCCCTGCAGGGACATTATTGAAGAAACATACGTGGCCGGGAAATGTCAGAGAGTTAAAGAATATAATTGAGAGGATTGCCATTTTCATAGAAAACGATAAAGAGATAGTGAAAATAGAGCACCTTCCGGTGGAGCTAATGGAAAAACTAAATGAACTGGGTAACCAAAGCTTTGCAGTTGGGGACAAAGTGACAAATGATCTACGTAAAGAGGGTTTTTGTTTGGAAACAGAAGTTGGTAATTTAGAGAAGCTTTATATAGAGAAAGCCTTGCAATCAAGTAAGGGAAACAAGAGTGAAGCAGCTGCAATTTTGGGCATCAGCAGATATGCCTTGTTGAGAAGACTGGAAAAATATAAATTGACAAGTTGAGTTTGTGCGATATAGCTGTGCGATTACGCACGAACCGTTTGATTACGAACAATTAATTAAATTAATTTAATTAATAAAAACACCCTAAAAAAGTAATTGAAAGGGTGTTTTTATCGCGTTCCGGCGCTTAGCCAGATAGTATTATAGGGTTAGACCTACTTTGGCATAAAAGTTGCTTTTATAAATGACTGTTCCAAATGATTATACGAGGAGGGGACAAATGCTCAAAATATGGGATGGCAACCCAATAAAAAATGTAAGCATATTCTAGGGAGGTTAAATATTTTGATTAAAAAATTAAGCTTTATTGCCATATTGCTATTTGCTTTGGTTTTAGCAGCAACAGGGTGCAACAGCAGCAATCAGCCAGCGGAAGAAAATAAGTCTTCAGAACCGGTTCAGTGGGTAGCCAACTCCGTTTGGCCGCCAAACAATCACCATAGTGTTGGGTTGCAGGAATTTGCGGACAAGGTTAATGAGGCTACCGATGGAATGGTTGAATTGTCTGTTCAAACCGGTGGGGCACTTGGTTATGAGGGTCCGGAACTGTTGAAGGTGGTTCGCGACGGGTTGGTACCGGTATCTGATATGCTTACCAGCGGCGTAGCCGGAGACGAACCTATTTTTGGAGTAGTTACACTGCCATTCCTTGTTCAAAATTTTGAAGAAGGTAAGATATTGAATGATATCGCTCGTCCTTATTTTGATAAAGTTGCAGAAGAGAAATGGGGACAAAAGATTTTATACATCGCCCCTTGGCCTGCCGCAGGATTTTGGACAAAAGACGAAGTGAAATCATTGGCTGATATGGAAGGTTTAAAGATGCGTACTTATGATAAAAATGGTGCGCTTGTTGTAGAAGCTGCCGGCGGTACACCTTACCCGCTTCCATTTAGTGAAGTATACTCTTCATTGGCTACTGGTGTTATTGACTCAGTTTTAACTTCTACTCCTACAGCGGTAGATGCAAAATTCTGGGAAGTATTGGAATATTATGTGCCTGCTAGCGTTACCATGGCAACAGACATGGTAACTGTTAACCTTGATGAATTCAATAAATTGGATAAAGAGACTCAGGACGCTCTGGTTAAGGCCGGACAAGACATGGAAGCTAAAATGTGGGAAGACGTTGCTAAGTTGGACCAAGAAAAAGAAGGTATAGTTAACGAAAACGGAATTGTAACGCTTCAGCCCAATCAAGACTTCCTGAATGAATTGTCTGCAGTAACGGAAGAAATTCGCCAAGAATGGTTGAAAGACGCACCTGCAGAAGCACAAGAAATCGTTGATAAATTTAAACAAGAGGTTGGTCGTTAATATATTAATAGGTGAAAACGGCAACCGGCAGAAGTTTATTGTCGGTTGCCTATTTGCATCTAGAAAGGGGGAAAAGCATGGAGAAAATTGTTGAAAACCTGGATCGTATTTCCGAAATCTTTGGCAGGATTGCAGGTTATTTGATGCTTATTGGTGTGACCTTAGTACTAACAGAGGTTATTATTCGTGCCTTTTTCGATAAAACACTTTATATTACTGAAGAGTATACTGGGTACCTCATGGTAGCCATTACTTTTCTGGGGCTAGCTTATACTTTAAAAGAAAAAGGCCATATTCGTATGGTCTTTCTACAAAAAGCACTTAAAGGAAAGGCTCGTATTTTTCTTGATATGTATGCATTTACTATCGGTTTAGTAATTTTTGCTATTATTACAAGAACCACGGGCAGTTTTTTCTGGGACTCCGTAATTTCTCAAAGTCGTTCTATGCAGATTTCAGAAACATACCTTGCCATTCCTCAATTCGTAATGCCCCTGGGATCCTTTCTCGTTACACTCCAATTTGTTGCAGAATTGCTTCGTTCGATAGTTAAGCTTCGCTCGGGCGTTATTGAGGATGAGGAAATTGAGTCTGAGGCTCTAGGACGTTAGTTAGAGAACAAACTAAGGAAAATTATTTTACGAGGGGGGATACTAGCCTTGAGTTTTTCCATTATTTCTTTAACGTTATTAGGTTTTCTAATTTTTTTTCTAGGAAGCACCGTATGGGTTGGCATTTCTCTGTTCCTGGTTGGTATTGCGGGGTTCGTATTTTTTACGGGCAGCCCGCCTTTTGCGATTTTATCCAACATTTTATGGAACAACACAGCCAGTTCAACTATGATGGCACTTCCATTGTTTATATTCATGGGGGAAATCCTATTTCGCAGTAAAATCTCTGAAAACCTATTTAAAGGACTTTCTCCTTGGATGAGTTATTTACCCGGCCGTTTAATCCATGTAAACATTGTAGCATGTAGTTTGTTTGCAGCGGTTAGCGGGTCATCTGCCGCAACTACGGCTACCGTAGGCAAAATCACACTGCCGGAATTGTTTAAACGGAAATACGACAAATCTCTTTGCCTCGGATCCTTAGCAGGAGCCGGGACCTTGGGCTTTTTAATACCGCCAAGTATGATGATGCTTGTTTACGGAATTGTGGCGGAAGTCAGCATCGGTAAATTGTTTATTGCCGGAATTATTCCGGGAATGATTCTTGCGGCAGCTTTCAGTGGTTATACGATGGTGCGCTGTATTATAAATCCTCAACTTGCACCACCGGGTGAAAGTTATACTTGGAATGAGCGTATTAAATCAATACCGCTGTTACTGCCGGTAATATTGTTAATCGTGATGGTATTAGGAAGCATTTATGCCGGGTGGGCCACCCCGACTGAGGCAGCTTCCGTTGGGGTGCTTGGGTCACTGTTCTTTGCCATAATTTCTCGTAGTCTGGATAAGGATGCTTTTTGGGAAGCTGTTTCAGGTGCTATTAAAACCAGCTCTATGATTATGTTAATTGTGGTTGGCGCATCATTCTTATCCGTATCCGTAGGATATTTGGGTATTCCGTCAAAATTGACAGAATTTATTGGTACGCTGGCGCTTTCGAAGTATCAATTAATTGTGATCTTATCAATTATGTATATAATATTAGGCTGCATGCTTGATGGCTTTTCTATGATAGTAATGAGCCTCCCGTTGGCGTTACCTTTGATTACTGCTGCAGGTTTCGACCCGCTTTGGTTCGGGATATATCTGGTTATTATGATTGAAGTTGCCCAGATTACGCCTCCGGTAGGATTTAACCTTTTTGTAATTAACGGGTTGGTTGATGAAGATGTATTTAGGATTGCTTTGTACGCATTACCATCTTTCTTGATTATATTGCTCGTTGTAGTAGTCATTACCATCTACCCCGAATTGGTACTTAAACTGCCTAATTTGATGATAAGATAAGTAAAAAGAGAAGAAACTTCTTAGTGAGGGGGAAGTAACATTGCTTCAAGTAGACTTAAACAGTGATTTAGGTGAAAGTTTTGGTAGTTATAAAATTGGCAATGACGATTTTGTTCTCAAGTTTGTAACTTCAGTCAATATTGCCTGCGGTTTCCATGCCGGTGATCCTCTGGTTATGGAAAAAACAGTCAGACAAGCTATGGAAAATAAGGTGGCTGTAGGTGCCCACCCCGGATTTCCTGACCTAATGGGGTTTGGAAGGCGTAATATGATAATAACAGCCGATGAAGCCAAAGCCTATATAATATATCAGGTTAGTGCTTTGAACGGTTTTATTAAGGCTGAGGGCGGTAGGATGCAGCATGTTAAGCCCCATGGTGCTTTGTATAATATGGCAGCTAAGGATTACCAACTGGCTAGGGCCATAGCGGAAGGGGTTCATGCTGTTGATGATGAACTTATTCTCATGGGACTAGCCGGTTCCCAGCTTATACGTGCTGGAGAAGAGGTGGGCCTTCGTACAGCAAGTGAAGTGTTTGGAGACCGCGCCTATACAACCGAAGGAACCCTAGTTTCGCGATCAATCCCCGGGTCGTTGATTCATGATAAAGAACAAGCGGCATCAAGAGTACTGGATATGGTTCTGCGAGGAAAGGTGACAACCTTGGACGGTGATGAGATCAGCTTAAAGGCTGATAGTATTTGTGTACATGGAGATAACCAGGAAGCGGTAGAATTAGTAAAATATATAAGAAAAGCCCTAAAAGAGGCTGATGTTTTAGTTAAATCATTGAAGTAACCTGGGTTTTTGGAAAAGGTGATGGAGGTTGGTTATGTGATACAGTATAAAAATGCCGGTGACCGAGCTCTTGTCGTTGAGTTTGAAAATGAAATTTCCGAGAAAGTAAATCAAAAGGTTCAAGATATGGCTGCTGCCGTAGAAAGTTGTTCTGTAAAGGGGATTGAAGAGGTAGTGCCGGCGTACCGCTCTCTTCTCATTTTTTATAACCCTTTGATCATTTCAGGATCTCACCTGAAGCAGACCTTGATAGATCTTGCAGGTAATATTGAGAGTTCAGTGGTACATCGGACTGTGGTTGTAGAGATACCTACATTATATGGTGGTGATTTCGGCCCGGATTTGGAATATGTCGCCCAATATAATGGGTTATCGCGAGAAACGGTCATAAAAGTACATTCTGAAAGAGAGTACTTAATTTATATGTTGGGCTTTACACCGGGATTTCCCTATCTAGGCGGTTTGGCAGAAGAAATTGCTACCCCGCGGCTGGAAGTGCCCAGAACCAAAACGCCCGCAGGCAGTGTCGGCATTGCCGGGTCCCAAACAGGTATTTACCCTATTCAAAGTCCCGGCGGGTGGAGAATTATCGGTAAAACACCCCTTAAGTTATTCGACCCCAACCGCAGTCAACCGTTTTTATTAAAGGCCGGAGAATACTTGAAATTTATACCCATAGACCAAAAAGAATATGAAGAGATAGAACATCTGGTTGCGGCAGGTAAATTTGAAGTAATGCGTAAAGAAATAATAGGGGCGGATAAGAATGACCATGTTTAGGATAATTAATGCGGGACCGCTGAGTACGGTTCAGGATTTGGGTATCAAGGGATATCTAAAATACGGCATGCCCAGTGCAGGGGCCATGGACCTTTTTTCCTTTCGAACTGCCAATATTCTTGTGGGAAACCTTGAGGGTGATGCAGCAATAGAGTTTACTTTTCAAGGACCTGAGATAGAGCTGGAAGCGGATACGGTAATTGCAGTTACAGGTGGGAGATGCAATCCCTGTTTAGATAGCTTTCCCATTCCCATGTGGCAATCTGTTTTTGCAAAAAAGGGCAGTATAATCAACTGCGGTATAGTAGGAGAAGGTTTTAGAGGCTATATTGCTTTTGCCGGGGGATTAGATGTTCCTAAAGTCCTTGGTAGTAGGTCCACATATTTAAAGGCAGCAGTAGGGGGGTTCAAGGGCCGCAAATTGGCTGTAGCTGACGAACTTAAAGTGAACAGCCCCCATAATTTGGATAATTTAGCAGGATGCTTGTTGCCAAAGGAATTAATCCCTTCATTTGATACGGAACAAGAGCTGCGGGTTATACTTGGTCCCCAGGATGATTTGTTTTTTCAGAGCAGTATTGAGGTATTTCTTAACTCAATTTATGAAATTACTCCCCAATCCGATAGAATGGGTTATCGGCTAAAAGGGCCGATTATTAAGCATAAGAACGGTGCAGATATTATTACTGACGGCATCCCTCTCGGCGCCATTCAGGTTCCGGGTGAAGGACAGCCCATTATTATGTTGTCGGATAAACAAGCCACAGGGGGCTATGCCAAAGTTGCTACAGTTATTTCGACAGATCTCAATAAGGTTGCCCAGCTTAAACCGGGAGATAACATACGTTTCAGGAGCGTCACTCTGGAAGAAGCCCATAAAGCACTGGACCGGCAGGAAAAAGTAATCAATAATATAAAAGCCTTGTTCAATGAAAGCCGCCAGAGGAAGGTTAGACAGTTAAAGTTTCGAATTGCAAATGAGGATTATTTTGTAACTGTAGAAGAAATAGGTTAAAATAAATAAAACACATTGCAAATGCTCTAAAAGAAACTACGCTTGTCAAAAGGTGCGTAGTTTTATTTTTCTTTAATGTTTTGAAATTTTTGTAACATACCAGTAGGATTTCTAGGAAAGATGAAGAATGATACCAACTAAGTATCTAAACGTTTAATTGTTTTAAAGACTGTTGTGACAGTAACAGATTCCTTGCGAGTTCAACAGGTGTAGCTGAATGTTTGGAACAAGGAAATATATTTAGGGGTGATTGGCGTGACGACAATCAAAGATGTCGCGGAGGAAGCAGAAGTTTCTATTGCTACAGTTTCTGCAGTAATTAACGGGACTACTTTTGTTAGCGAAGAATTAAAAAAACGGGTGTTAGAATCAATTAAAAAGCTAGATTACCATCCTAACCTTGTTGCTCGCGGACTTAAAACAAAAAAAATTAAAGTAATAGGTGTACTTGTACCTGACATTACAAATCCATTTTATCCCGCAATGGTTTACGGCGCCGAAGAATCTGCCAGGGAAGCGGGGTTCAACATATTCTTAAGTACCACCATGGAAGATCCACATATCGAGAGGTCTGTATTAAATTCATTAATGGAAAACAGAGTTGGTGGAGTTCTAGCCGGTTTTGTGGAGGATGAAAATAAAGAGGTCCTGGAGCAGTTGCAAAAGGAAAAAATCCCATTTGTACTAATAAACCGTAAGCCTAGGGATTATTATGGGCCTTTTGTTGGTGGTGACTGGCGCCTGGCCGGTTTGGTGGTTACAAATCATTTAATTAAACAAGGGTATAAAAAAATTGCTTTTATGGGGCATTCGCCCGGTAAATATACAAGTTACGAACGGGAAATAGGTTTCAAAGAGGCAATGCAGTCTAAAGGTTTAGAAATAAAAAAGGAGTATCAGTTTTATGCTGCATATTCTCAAAAACGGGCTTATAAAATTTTTAAGGAGAATATTTCCGCCCAACCGTTGCCTGAAGCTATTTTCTGTGCTAATGACTTGATGGCATTTGGTGTAATAAACGCTCTTCTCCATTCTGGTTACAGGGTACCGGAAGATATTGCGGTAGTTGGATGCGATGACATTGAATTTAGTGCTCACTTTAAAGTTCCTTTGACTACAATGCATATGCCCAAATATCAGATAGGATATATTGGAGCCGAAATGTTAATTGATCGTATATCCGGTAAAACAGATAGTAAGGACATTAAATCGTATGACGTTTTGTCAAAACCAAGATTAATAATTCGAGATAGTTGTGGAGCCAATTTGCAAAAGATTTAGTACTAAACAAAAATAATTCAAATAATTCATTAAATTGGCTAAACTAAAGCAGGAGAAAATAAAAAGGTGTTGAATATCTCAATATCTAAACGTTTTGTTTGAAAAGGCCTTATGACAAAATTCGGTATTTATTTTTAAAAGCCATCTAAACGTTTCAATTCATCTAAAGAACCGTGCCATAAAAATGCATTATTTTGCAACTGATATCTAAACGTTTCGCTAATAGGAGGTGGTAGCGTATATATATTTGGATTGATTCAATTGGTGGCGGTAATAAAGTGCAATAATAATTATTTTAAGGGGGACTCAATTTGAAAGAAGTAGTGATTGTAAGTGGAGCAAGAACAGCTGTGGGAACTATGGGTGGGAGTCTAAAAGATGTACATGAGTCGGATCTCGGTGGTCTTGTTATTAAAGAGGCTGTAAAACGGGCTGGCATCGCTCCGGAACAAGTAGATGAGGCTATAGTCGGCTGTGTTGGTCAAGTTGCTGAAAGCGGTTTTTTGGGTAGGATGTGTTCATTAAAGGGCGGCCTGCCCCTGGAAACGACCGCCTATTCCGTGAATCGACAATGCGGTTCAGGTTTACAGGCCATCAATAATGCAGTACAGCAAATTCAGTGTGGGGCTGCAGAGGTGGTTGTGGCGGCCGGAACTGAAAACATGAATGGTTTACCGTACTACGTAAGAAAAGCACGTTTTGGCTATCGGTTTGGTCACGATCAATTTGAAGACGGTTTGCTCACCATTTTAACTTGGCCAATGGGGCCGTATCCCAATGGTATCACTGCGGAAAATGTTGCCGAGCAGTTCAATATTTCCCGCGAGGACCAGGATAAGTATGCGTTGATGAGCCAGGAAAGAGCATTGGCAGCGATCGAAGCCGGTAGATTTATAGACGAAATTATTCCTGTAGAAGTAAAAGAACGAAAGTCGACTAAGTTATTTAATACTGATGAGCATCCTCGCTCCGGTTTGTCCCTAGACAAATTAGCTAAGCTGCGTCCTGCATTTAAGGAAGGCGGCTCGGTAACGGCAGCAAACTCGTCAGGTGTAAACGACGGGGCGGCAGCAGTAGTTATGATGAGCCGGGAAAAAGCTGAAGAACTAGGATTAAAACCAATTTTAAAAGTGGTTGGATACGCTACGGCCGGTATTCATCCTGATATTATGGGTTTTGCTCCTGCGCCCGCTACTAAAAAAGCATTGGAGTTGACTGGTCTTACTATTGATGAAATAGATTTGATTGAACTAAATGAGGCTTTTGCATCGCAATCTGTTGCAGTAATTCGCGATTTAGACATTCCTTTAGAGAAGGTAAATGTTAATGGCGGTGCAATCGCCCTGGGACACCCGGTTGGTGCCACCGGTGTTATCTTAACTGTGAAATTAATGCATGAAATGCAGAGACGACAAGCTAAGCGCGGATTAGTTACCATGTGTATTGGCGGCGGTCAGGGAATTACAACGATTTTTGAAGCGGTATGATGCCCAAAGGAGGAATTTAACTGTGATCGATTTAACAGGAAAAGTTGCTATTGTTACAGGTGCTGCCCGGGGGTTGGGAAAAGGAATAGCGAAAAAACTAGGGACTTTAGGTGCCACAGTAGTTTTGTTTGACGTAAATAAAGAAATTTTAGATGCTGCGGTTCAGGAATTTGTTGGAAGCAGCCTAAATGCTGAGGCAATGGTAGTGAATGTTGCGGATGCTGTTGCTGCACAAAGTGCTATTGAACAAATAATCGAAAAGCACGGTCGACTGGATATTTTAGTTAATAACGCCGGTATTAACAGGGATGCTATGATGCATAAGATGTCTGACCAAAAGTGGGATGAGGTTATTTCAGTGAATTTGACTGGAACTTTCAATTGCATGCGGCCCGCTGTCCAACATATGCGAGACAGAGAGAGCGGAAGGATAATAAACATTTCGTCAGCAAGTTGGTTGGGTAATATCGGACAGGCCAATTACGCAGCATCGAAAGCCGGGGTTGTTGGTCTGACTAAAACTGCAGCCAGGGAACTTGGTAGAAAAAATATTACTGTTAACGCAATTTGCCCAGGGTTCATTGACACCGACATGACCCGTGGGGTTCCTGAAAAAGTATGGGATTTAATGGTTTCAAAGATCCCTATGGGCAGAGCGGGTCAACCGGAAGATGTGGCAAACTGTATTGCATTTCTGGCTTCCGAACAGGCTTCCTACATTACTGGAGAAGTGATTAATGTTGGAGGGGGAATGGTTCTTTGACCTATAAAAAAGGCCCAGCCATTATTACTCCTGCGGCAGCAGTTAAATGGATTAAGGATGGCAGTACGGTTGTCACAACGGGCTTTACCCTCTTAGGGGTCGCCGAGGAAATATATTTGGCTTTACGGGAAAGTTTTGATAAGACTGGGCATCCCAGAGATTTAACATTAGTTCATGCTGCGGGTCAAAGTAAAATGGGGGAAGGTATAGATTATTTAGCTGCTACCCCATTAATCAAAAGGATAATAGGGTCTCATTGGGGTATGTGTCCTGGGCTGTACCACCTGATACAAGCAGAGTTAGTTGAAGGGATTTGTTTGCCAATGGGGCAGATTGTTAACCTATACCGTGCAATAGCGGCAAACCGACCCGGGATACTTAGCAAAATAGGCATTGGGACCTTTATTGACCCTCAACAGGATGGCGGTGCGTTAAATGAAGCGGCTGCAAATTCTCAGTATAAACTGATTTCTGAAATGGAAATTGATGGAGAACGGCATCTTTTTTACAAAGCATTTCCTATAGACCTATATATCGGCCGTGGTACAACTGCGGACGAAAACGGAAATATTACTATTGAAGACGAAGCTGCAAAGCTTTCTATGCTTCCTGCTGCAATGGCTGCCAAGAAATGCGGGGGTAAAGTCATTATTCAAGTAAAAAACATCGCCAAAGCCGGAACATTGGATCCTGCCAGGGTGGTACTTCCGGGGATATTTGTTGACGCCGTGGTGGTTTCCCAAAACAAGGAAAAGCACCACCGTGTTACTCATTCCGTATTTGAAAGTGCTGTTTTTTCTGGGCGTGTAAAGACTCCGCTTAATCCGCCCGATAATTCTGAAGCGGATCATAAGGACCTTGCTTTGAAGTATATCGGCCGCCGGGCAGTGAAAGAGATAAAACAGGGTAATGTGGTGAATCTGGGAGTAGGTATTCCCGGGAACGCCATTGGTCCTGTAATTGAAAAAGAAGGGCTTGCTGACCAAATCTATTTGACAATAGAAAATGGCATTATAGGCGGTGTCACCTTAGGGGGCTGGGATTTTGGTGTTGCTAAGAATCCGGAAGCAATCATTGACAAGCCGTCTCAATTTGATTATTACAACGGTTGGGGTGTTGATGCTACATTCATGGGTGTGGCGGAGGTCGATAATAACGGTAATGTGAATGTTAGCAAGTTTGGCAGTCGTTCCGTAGGTTGCGGCGGTTTTATTGATATTACTCAGCCAGCCAAAAAGGTAGTGTTTTGTTTCACCTTCACGTCAGGGGGGCTGGAGATAGCCTTTGCCGGTGGGAAGCTAGCAGTGAAAAAAGAAGGCAAACACCGAAAATTTGTTGATAAAGTTAACCAAATAACATTCAACGGATATAACGCAGCGGCTTCAGGACAGACTGTTTTGTTTATTACCGAACGGGCGGTATTTAGTCTAACAAAAAGTGGCCTGACCTTGACGGAAGTTGCACCGGGAGTTGACGTTAAAAAAGATATTTTAGATAAGATGGATTTCATGCCAATTATTAGTGAAGACCTAAAAGTTATGTCTTTGAAAATATTTGAAAATTAGAAAATGTCTAAAATTTAAGAAAAGGGGTGATGCCCAAGTCTCTATCAATGCAGCAGGTTGTGGGTTGAGGAAGGAAACATCTAGTAAGTATCATACGGGAGGTTAATAAATGAATAAAAAACTGTTAGTAATTTTGTCACTAGTACTTTTGGTAGTGATGCTGTCATTAACAGGATGTGGCAGTTCTGACCAAGGTAAATCGGAGGATAAGTCCTCAGGCGAAAAACAGCAGGGTAGCGAGAACAAGGTGGATGAAGTTGTTGTTGGCGTTTTATATCCCACTTCAGGTAATTTAGCACGTTTGGGTGGGGCCGCACAAGACGCAGTGAAGTTGGCTGCGGAAGATATCAACGCTGCCGGCGGAATTAAATCTTTAGGAGGAGCTAAAATCAAGTTGGAAATAACCGACCCGGGAAGCACTCCTGAGAGCACCAAGTCGGCTTCTGAACGTTTAATTCAAACGAAAAAAGTATCAGCTTTAACTGGTGACTACTCCAGTTCCTTGTCCATGGTAACTTCTGAAATTGCTGAAAGAGCCAAAATTCCTTTTGTTACGGCGTCAATTTCCGATAAACTGTCCAGCCGTGGATTTAAATATTTCTTCCAGGTTTCTCCCAAGGGATCAATGTTTGGGGAAACACAAGTAAGGTTTGCAAAAGAAAGTCTGGTAGACGACATGGGTGTCCAGCCTAAAGCGGCTATTATTTTTGAAGACACTACCTACGGTTCGTCCACGGCAGAAGGCTTAAAGAAAACTGCTGAAGAATTGGGCTTTGACATCGTTCTTAATGAACCCTATCAAGCCGGCTTTACCGATGCGACCCCGTTGATCAACAAGATCAAAGGATCTGGGGCTACAATCTTGTTCCCCGTCTCATATTTGACTGATGCCATTCTCATCCAAAAGACGACTAAGCTAATGGGTGTGGATATAATAACCGTTGGCGGCGGGGCTGGCTACCTAATGCCGGAATTTCGCGATGCCTTAGGTGCCGATGCTGATGGTGTTGTTTCTGTTGCTTCCTGGAACAAGGATGTTAATAAGCCAGGAATTGAGGATGTTGCCACCAGGTATAAAGAAAAGTATGGCGAATTTTTAACGGAACATTCCGGCGAAGCTTATGCTGCTACCTGGGTTATCGCCCACGGTATTGAAAAGGCAGCTTCGACAGACCCTACTGCGATTCGTGATGCTATTGCCGAATTGATTGTTGAAGATGGAATGGCCGGTGGAATTATGCCGGGCGGTAACATTGAGTTTGATGAAACAGGTTGGAATAAGAATGTACACCCGGTAATAATTCAGTGGCAGGATGGCGAACCCAAGACTATTTACCCTGCTCAGGATGCTACGTCAGAATTCAGGAAGTAAGATTGCAAATGACAAGGAGGGAACTTGTTTCCCTCCTAATCACTAAAACATCTTCTAGGGTGGTGCATTTATGGCGGAAATAGTTCCACAAATTATTGTCAGTGGGTTATTGATAGGCGGTGTATATGCTCTTGTTAGCGTGGGCCTTTCTTTGCTTTTCGGGGTAGTGGATATTGTGAACTTTGCGCATGGTGAATTTTTGATGCTGGGCATGTATACCACTTATTGGATCTGGGTCTTCTCGGGTGTCGACCCCCTGATAACTTTAATTATTAGTATTCCGGTAATGTTTTTGACCGGGGCCTTACTGATGAAATATTTATTTAAAAGAGTAATCGATGCTTCACCATTGACTCAAATATTTTTGACGGTAGGACTTCAGATATTGTTACAAAACGTTGCACTAATGGCCTTTTCAGCTAATTACCGTACTATCCAAGTTGTTTACAATGAGATTGTATGGAATATTGGCGGCGTGACTATCCAGATTTCACGACTAATTGCTTTTTTTATTGCCATTTTATTGTCAATAATTCTTTGGCTTTTTCTTACGAGAACAGATATGGGTAAAGCCATGAAAGCGTCTCAATTGGATAGAGAAACCGCTAAATTGATGGGCATTAACACCGATAAGATTTTTATGATCGCAGCAGGCATTTCGGCGGCCATTACGGGCGCTGCGGGTACTGCCATCAGCACCTTTTTTTACGTTTTTCCTACAGTGGGCGTGAGTTTTGGCTTGATGGCTTATATTACTGTAATTTTGGGAGGCCTGGGTAATCTTAAAGGAGCCTTTGTCGGCGGTTTGTTAATAGGAGTTGCCGAGGCTTTTGGGGTGCAGTATGTCGGTGCGGATTCAGGGCTTTTGCTCGCATTTATCATTTTCATTGTTCTGCTTACTATCAAACCCCAGGGTCTGTTCTCAAAGGGGGTAGCTTAGATGAAGAACGTCAAAACATCACGGCAGGAGATTAAAAACACTGCAGGTAATGCAATGATTTTGAATCCCCGGAATTATTTGCCAATATTAGGCCTGGCTTTGGCGCTTTTGGTTCCGTTGATTGTAACAAACTCTTACTATTTAGGCCTGATTAATTTAGTGATTTTATTTGGGGCTGCTGGTATTGCCTGGAATATCGTCGGTGGTTATGCTAGGCAGGTTTCGCTAGGGCATTCAATATTTTTTGGTATTGGCGCATACACAACTACTTTACTGCAGATCAAGTTTAATATTTCACCATGGATAGGCATGTTTTTTGGTGGAGTGTTTGCGGTGTTAATTGGAATTCTTATGGGCATGAGTGTATTTCGTATGAAGGGGCATTACTTTGCAGTATTTACTATTGCTTATTCATATGTAATGATGTTACTTTTCCAAAAATTTCGTGGTCTTACCGGAGGAGCGGAAGGACTTTCGGTACCCTTTAATGACGGTTCGTTGGCCATGTTTCAGTTTTCAAGTAAGGTGCCTTACTATTACATTTTTCTGCTGGCGTTGGTTCTGATAATTCTCCTTGTCCAACGATTAGGTAAGTCAAGGATCGGATATTATTGGACTGCTATAGGTCAGGATGAACAAGCTGCGATGGCCATTGGGATAAATATTGCAATGGCAAAACACCTTGCTTTGGGCATCAGCGCTTTTCTAACGGCTATCTTAGGAAGTTTCTATGCCCAATACGTTTACTTTATTGAACCGTTCTCCATGTTTAGCACCCATATGTCGGTAGAAATAGCTTTAGTTGCAATCGTAGGTGGTTTGGGAACTGTGATGGGACCGGTTGTAGGGGCAATCGTTGTCAAGCCAATAGCCGAATTAACCAACATGTTTTTAGGAAACGTTCTGCCAGGTGCGAATTATGCATTGTATGGATTAATTTTGATTGTTGCAATAATTGTAATCCCTAATGGGCTAATTGTTCCGATTAACCGGTTATACCAAAAACTGATTAATCGCCTGGAAAGGAGCAGTGATCGAAATTGAGTACGCCAATCTTATCTGTTAAGGGATTAAGTAAACATTTTGATGGTCTAAAAGCTGTGGATAACCTGAGCTTTGATGTTTTCAAGGGTGAAATATTAGGAGTCATAGGTCCTAATGGCTCCGGAAAAACAACAACGTTCAATTGTATTACCGGTTACTATAAATCCACTGCAGGCGAAGTGCTGTTTGATGGTAAGTCGATAACCGGCCGAACACCGGATTTTGTAGCCCAACAGGGAATCGGACGTACTTTTCAGGTTACCAGGCCGTTCGGAGATATGACTGTTTGGGAAAACGTGACCACCGGTGCCTTTTTACGCACCATGCATTTAATGGAAGCTAAGAAGATCGCCGAGCAAGAAGTAGAGTTTGTTGGTTTGGCGGATAAAATAAATGTCGTTGCAAGGTCACTTTCCATCATCGACCAGCGTCGTTTGGAATTTGCCAGGGCATTAGCCACAAAACCTAAGTTATTGCTGTTGGATGAAGTAATGGCGGGTTTGAATGCACAAGAAGTTGATGAAGCTTTAAAGCTTGTCCATCGTGTAAGCGCCATGGGGATAACATTAGTGGTGGTAGAACACGTAATGAAAGTAATAACCAGCATTTCCAACCGAGTATTGGTATTAAACTTTGGTGCTAAGCTCACCGAGGGTAAACCTGCAGATGTCATGAGTACCCCATCCGTTATTGAGGCTTATCTAGGAAAGGGGTTTGGTGATTATGTTGCTAACTGTTAATAACATGCACGTTTCATATGGAGCTATTAAGGCGCTTCAAGGCATATCGATATCTGTTAAAGGCGGGGACTGTATTGCCATAGTAGGCGGCAACGGGGCAGGAAAAACCACTTTGTTAAAGATCATTTCAGGACTTCTCAAACCAAGTGAGGGGTCAATTACATTCAATAACAAAAACATTGTAGGAATGGAACCTTACAATGTGGCTGCCGAAGGCATCGCTCATGTTCCCGAGGGGCGGAGGGTTTTTTCGGCGCTATCTGTGCTGGACAACTTAATTATGGGTTCATATCTTCCCAGTGCCAAAAAAGACCGCAGTCAAAGTTTGGAGTATATGTTCAGTCTATTCCCCAAATTGGAGGAGAGGCAACATCAATTGGCAGGAACTCTCAGTGGGGGTGAGCAGCAGATGCTGGCGGTCGCACGAGGCTTGATGCTGAAGCCTAAACTATTGATGCTTGACGAACCGTCTTCGGGGTTGGCACCGATCATTGTGGAACAAATGTATGAAAAACTTGCGGAGGTTCATGCTCAATCGTCCATGACCATGATAGTTGTTGAACAAAACGTTCCCGTTGCCCTTTCATTGGCAGATAGGGGTTATGTATTGGAAAACGGCAGCGTAATGCTGTCGGGTAATAGTAATGACTTATTAAATAATCCGGGCGTCAAGGAAGCATACTTAGGCTTCTAATAGCTACGCGCGGGATCTTGTCGGAGGGATGGCAATGCCAGGTATATTTTTTAATGAGTTTGACATAGGCAGTAAATTTACTTCGCCGACCCGAACCATTACAGAAACTGATGTGGTGATGTTTGCAGCGACGTCGGGAGATTATAATGAATTGCATACAAGTGAAACCTTTGGGCAGGAAACACCCTTCAAACAAAGGATTGCTCATGGCCTGCTCGTACTGGGTATCAGTCACGGACTTATGTTCCGCCTGGGACTATTTGACGGGACGGGAATTGCTTTTTTAGAAGTGGATGAATGGAAATTTACTGCGCCTGTATATTTCGGTGATACTATTCACGTAAGTTTAGCTGTTGCAGAAAAAATTCAAAGTAAGAGCAAGCCCGATCGAGGAATTGTGACTTTTGATGTCCAGGTTATCAACCAGCAGGGAACAGTAGTGCAAAGAGGTTTTCAGAAGATAATGGTACGCAATAAGTAGAAATAATCGAATTATTTCTTGTAGGAGTGTGTTTTCGATGGCGATAAAAAAAGTAGCAGTAATTGGTGCCGGTTTAATGGGTACCGGAATTACTCAGGTTATTGCCGGGGCTGGGTTCCCGGTTATTTGGCAAGATGTTTCGGTCCAACAGTTAGAGAATGGGATGGATAGAATCGAAAAAGTTTTATCCAAACAGGTTTCAAAACAGAAAATTGATAATAATCATAAGGTCAAAACCCTAAGTAATATTAGCATCACTCAAGAACTGAAAGCAGTTTCTGATGTGGACCTGCTGATAGAGGCTATTCCGGAAGACATCAATTTAAAACAAACCATTTTTTCTCAGGTCAGCAAATTGGTTCAGCCGAACTGCATATTGGTGACCAATACTTCTGGTTTGTCTATCACTGCTATTGCTGCTGTTACCACGTGTCCACAAAAGGTCATTGGTGCTCACTTTTTTTACCCGGCTCCCTTGATGGGGCTGGTAGAGATCATACCCGGTTTGGCAACTAGTAAGGAGACTGTTGAGGAAATCGGGCAGTTTATTAAGGATATTGGAAAAACACCGGTCCACTGTTATGATTATCCAGGTTTCATTGTAAACAGACTGCTTATCCCGTTAGTAAATGAAGCTATTTTTATGGTGATGGAAGGTAATGCCCCAGAGACTGTAGACGCGGCAATGCGCTTGGGCGCAAATCATCCCATGGGGCCCATCGCACTGGCTGATTATGTAGGTTTGGATACGTTATTGGCAACTATGGAAGGGCTTTATACAGGCTTTAAGGACCCGAAATATCGGCCCTGCCCTCTCCTTGTCAAAAAAGTTGAAGCCGGTCACTTGGGTCGAAAGTCCGGGCAAGGCTTCTATCAGTACGATACTAATGGGAACTAAAAGTCTTTACGAATTTTCTAACGCAGATAGAGGTGTGGATTGTGAAAAATAAATTGGTGTCAGCACAAGAAGCTGTTGATTTAATTTGCGATGGTAATACCATTACCACCGTTGGGTTCACCTTAATGGGAGCATCGGAGGATATTCTACAAGAAATAGAAGAACGCTTCCATCAAACAGATCATCCTAAAAATTTAACCTTGTTTCACGCTGCAGGACAGTGTGATAGACAGAATGGCATTCAGCATTTGGCTCACCCTGGTTTGGTAACGAAAATCATTGGCAGCCATTGGGGTTTAGCACCGCTTTGGGGAGAACTGATACACAAGAACGGGGTTGAAGCATATTGCTTGCCGCAAGGGCAAATAGTGCATCTTTTCCGTGCTATGGCTTCAGGCAAACCCGGTAACTTCACCAAAATAGGTTTGGGGACGTTTATTGACCCGAGAATTGAAGGTGGAAAAATAAATGATAAGGCCAAAATGTCGCCTGATAATTTGGTAGATATCATCCATATATATGATGAAGAATATCTTTTTTACAAGTCGATTCCCATTGACATTGCGATTATTCGCGGCACTACAGCCGATGAAAACGGCAATATAACAATGGAGGATGAGGCACTTAAACTGGAAGCAATTTCTGTGGCGCAGGCGACTAAACGTTTTGGAGGCAAGGTTATAGCCCAAATAAAGAACTATGCTCGTGCAGGCACGTTACATGCTAAACAGGTTGTTGTCCCGGGTATTTATGTTGATGCACTAGTAATCAGTGAAAACCCGGAACAAAACCATCGTTTAACCTCGAGTTTTTATCATGATCCAGCTTATACAGGAGATATCAAAGTACCAGAAGCTTCTATTGCACCGATGGAAATGAACATTAGAAAAATAATTGGTCGCAGGGGAATCACCGAATTGTTTCCAGGGGCGATTGTGAATCTAGGTACAGGTATTCCCGGTGATACTGTGGGGTCTATCGCGAACGAGGAGCACATCCTAAACGATATAGTGCTTACAGTGGAATCCGGCGTAATCGGTGGTATTCCTGATGGGGGAATTGACTTTGGTATTGCAAAAAATGCCGAGGCAGTTATTGAACACGGATACCAGTTTGATTACTATAACGGCCGAGGAGTCGACATCACCTATATGGGTACTGCCGAAGTGGATATTAAGGGTAATGTAAACGTCAGCCGGTTTGGCGGTAAGGCAGTTGGCTGTGGGGGATTTATCGACATCACCCAACCGGCCCGTAAAGTGGTATTTGTGGGGACATTTACATCAAAAGGTTTGGAAGCCAAAGTAAGTAATGGGAAGCTTATCATTGTTCAAGAGGGGCAGATAAAAAAGTTCGTTAATACAGTAAATCAGATTACTTTCAGCGGCGAATATGCAAGAAACGTCGGGCAAAAGGTATTGTATGTTACGGAACGCGCTGTATTTGAACTAAGACAAGAGGGTCTTACCTTGATAGAATATGCACCTGGCATTGATATCCAAAAGGATATTATTGATAATATGGAATTTGCACCCATAATCGCTGATGACGTACGCCAAATGGATATCAAAATTTTTAAAACTCAACCGATGAACATCCTTGACGAGTTTTATTGTTCAAAATAAAAAAACTCCGGGGGGAATTGCTTGCTTAAATTGAAGATATATTTAAAGATAGGTGATGCCTGGGGAAAGAAAATTGATGAAGGGGTAACCGTAATAACTGCCAACGGAACCTTGCGGGAAGTTTTGCAAGAACTATCCATCCGTTACCCGGACGTACAGTTTATGGACAGTGGAATGGATAAATGTAATTTTTCGTGTTTTTCTAAACGGAAATTGCTAGCACTAGATGACGTCATTTCTGACCAGTCAGAGATATACTTATTTCCGCCTATGATGGGCGGTTGAGGAGGGAGTACTATGTTGGGGGGCTACTGGCAAAAGTTACTAAAAATTGACTTGACCAGTAACAAAGTATGGACGGAAACTATACTGGAGGAAGATTTACGCAAGTACATCGGTGGAAGTGGTCTGGCTGCCAAAATTTTAACTGAAGAGTGTTCGCAAGAAACTAATCCTTTAGGTGCAGAAAATGTGCTTATATTTATGACTGGGCCGTTCACCGGCACTAATGTGATTACATCCGGAAGGCATGCGGTAGTAGCCAAATCCCCTTTGACCGGTATTTGGGGAGAATCAGATGTAGGCGGCTATTGGGGGGCGGAATTAAAAAAAACCGGGCATGATGGAATTGTAATTTATGGAGCAGCCAGCAGCCCTGTATATTTGTGGGTAGATGAAAAAAATATTGAAATTCGGGATGCGTCCGACCTATGGGGAAAGGACTGTTTTAGCGCCACAGAAAGCATTCAGGCTGCTACATCAGACACTGCTCAGGTAGCATGCATCGGTATCGCCGGGGAAAAGATGGTAAAATTTGCATCAATCATGAGTGACGGCAGAGATGCCAGGGCTGCTGGCAGATCAGGTATGGGTGCAGTGATGGGCTCCAAAAACCTAAAAGCTGTCGCGGTTAAAGGTACATTAAAGGGAACTACGGTTGACCCGAAGAAATTACTAGATATCAATAAGAGTATTGCCCCGACAATTAGTGAGCGGACAAAAGGCATGAATAACTTCGGTACCGGGGGAGCGCTTGCTGCTATTGAGCATGCCGGAGGCTTACCTATCAAAAATTGGAGCAAGGGCGTATGGGAGACGGGTGCTGAAAAAATATCCGGCGTCGCAATGACTAACAGCATACTGCATAAAACCTTTCACTGTAAATCTTGTATCATTGGCTGCGGGCGCGTTACAAAGGTGGATGAAGGCAAATACACCACCGGCATAACTGCTGGCCCTGAATACGAAACATTGGCAATGCTAGGGTCTTTGTGCATGATTGACGATTTAAAGGCAATTAACTATGCTAATTATCTCTGTAACCTTTATGGCATGGATACAATTACCACGGGCTCGGTAATTGCGTTTGCTATGGAGGCTTTTGAAAAAGGAATAATTACCATGGATAACAGTGATGGTTTGGAATTAAGTTGGGGAAATGCCGATGCAGCCATAGAATTAATTCACCGGATTGCTGCTCGAGAAGGTGTAGGAGATCTTCTAGCGGAAGGGTCACGTGCGGCTGCCTCAAGAATAGGCAAAGGTTCCGAGGAATTTGCTATTCATGTCAAGGGGCTAGAACTACCTGCGCATGATCCCAGAGCTTGGGTAAGCCTAGGCGTTGGTTATGCCACTTCCAATCGCGGCGCTTGCCATTTACAAGCCTTTTCTCATGGATTTGAAAAGACTGTGACCATGAAGGATTTGGGTTATCCCCAGGCACTTGACCGCTTTGCCCCTCAGGGCAAAGGAGAGCTAGTGGCCAAAACACAAAACTTGATGGCCATGTTTGACGCCCTTAAATTATGTAAATTTCTTTGCTTTGGTGGGATAGATCTTTCTATCATCACAGCATGGGTGGAAGCGGTTACCGGTTGGGACTGCAGTTCGGAGGAATTGTTGGAGACTGGGGAAAGACTTTTTAACCTCAAACGACTGTTCAACGTTGCCTGTGGGGTATCCTGCAGGGACGATGTTCTTCCACAGCGTATCCGATTCCAGCGTCGTGGCGAAGGGGGCACTCCTGATAACCTGCCGCCTTTGGAAGAAATGCTAAACGAATACTATGCGGTTAGAGGCTGGACAAAGGAAGGGCTACCGTCTTCGGCCAAAATTTCTGCCCTGGGGCTGGAGGATGTTGCTACAAGTTTGGGTATAGATTAGCATTGCATTGAAACCTTTGACAAATTTAGTTTTGGTTTATGTAACGCTAGTAACCAAGTAAGAATTTTTGGGAAATAATTTAGGAATAAGGAAGGGTGGTCTTATGAACAGTCAAGTATCACGTTATCATGTACCGACAAAAGTCATTTACGGAATAGGAGCCATAACTCAGAATGTGGATTTAGCATCATCAATGAATATCAATAGCTTTCTGGTTGTGACAGACCCTGGTATTGAAGCCGCTGGCTTGTTGGAAAATATGACCGAACAATTGAAGAAAGGCGGCATTAGTTGTCATGTGTTTTCCGATGTAGAAGCCAACCCGTCAGTTGCTACAGTAGACAAGGGGCTAAAAGTTCTTCAGGAATGTAATTGTGACGGTATCCTTGCTGTGGGAGGTGGCAGCCCGCTTGATGTCGGTAAAGCAATTGGTACTCTCGCAACAAACGGAGGAAGCATTAGTGATTATGAAGGCGTGGATAAAGTTTCAAAAGATTCTCTGCCCATGATAGCGGTGCCTACTACGGCCGGAACCGCTAGTGAAATCACCATAAACATCGTTATTAACGATCCTTCTCGTAACTATAAGTTGACTGTGGTTAGTCAGCGCTGTGCAGCTAAGGTCGCTATACTAGATCCGGAACTAACTTTAACATTGCCAACGAGCCTTACGGCATCAACCGGTTTGGACGCATTGGTACATGCCATAGAATCTTACACTTCGTTAATGTCTTTTCCCGTAAGTGAAGCTTTAGCGTTAAAAGCAATCAGCTTGATTAGCAGTAACTTACGGCAAGCAGTTTATAACGGCAGCAATTTGGAAGCGCGGAATAACATGTTGATGGGAAGTTATTTAGCAGGTTTAGCTTTTAATAACACAAGATTGGGGAATTGTCACGCCATGAGTCACCCGTTAAGTGCGTTTTTTAACACACCGCATGGGGTGACAAACGCCATTCTTATTCCTCATATTATGGAATTCAATGTCATGGCAGTGCCCGACCGGTTTGCTGTCATCGCTGAGCATATGGGTGAGGATATCAGTGGTAATACTTTGTGGCAGGCAGCTTCAAAAGCAGTTAGCGCGGTCCGGCAATTGAACGAGGATGTTGCCATTCCCCAGAACTTGGATATGGTAGGTGCCAAACGCGAATACATTAACACAATGGCTAAAGATGCAATGAAAAGTGGTAATATTCTTGTTAACCCCAGAAAAACAAGAATAGAAGATATTATTGCCTTGTATGAAAAAGCATTTTAGTGGCAAATTGCTAAACATTATCTAATATAATTATCCATGTACTTAACAAGACAAAAGATTGTCTGTGTAAAGCCTCAATCATAATTTTTGATTAAGGCTTTTTTGTGATGGAGCAAGTGACTTTTGTGACTGTTTTGGAAAAAACAATTTCAACTCGAAAATTGAACCCCTTATGAGTAAAGGTGGGGGTTTATTTCTGTTAAATATAAATATTTAGCATGGCACGTTGACAAGACTAGTTAAGGGAGGTATAATTTTACTAACTTAGTAAATTACTAATTTAGTAAAATAATATTGGAGGGTAAACGAATGAAAATACCAACTACTTTAAAGCACAAGCCGGTTATTGTATCTGAAAACTATGAGAATGTTGACGGTAGATATGCCTATAATACTGATGCAAAGGGTCTCTCACTAGGGCTAGCTCAGTGGAATGATCGAGGTAAGGTAGATATTTCAGCCAAAGTATGGCGACACACAGGGGAAAAGTGGTCCAGACAGTCCGAAGAGCTGCCGTTTCACCGTGTGCTTGACCTGGCAATTCTTGTTTGTAGAGCGAAACTTCATTTTCAGGAAGCTTATCGGTACGAGAAACTATATGATGCTGAAAATCCCATTATTGACAGGGTGGGCTTACAAGGTGACGCTATGACAGTGGCTGTTGCTACTGACAACGAGAAAATTGATGAAGACATTAAACTATTTAACCAAGCTCTCAGTGATGATGATGAACTGTTAGGTGAACGTCTTAGTACTTTATCAAGGATATTGAAGGAGATGGGGTATTAACTTTGAATACGGATAGATGACAAGGGTAAAATATATTTAAAGCAGACAGAGAAAGCGGAGTCAATTGACAAGGAGGCGCTTTATGGACAAAAACTATGAATTGGCAACCTTTGCAGGTGGTTGTTTTTGGTGTATGGTCAAGCCGTTTGATGAACAGCCCGGTATCATCAAAGTTGTTTCAGGATATACTGGGGGCCATAAAGAAAACCCTACCTATAAAGAAGTCTGCTCCAATACAACAGGACATTATGAAGCAGTACAGATAACCTACGACCCTCAAGTCTTTTCATATGAGCGTCTTTTGGAGACCTTCTGGCAGCAAATTGACCCCACAGACCCGGGCGGCCAGTTTAACGACCGGGGAGAATCTTACCGGACAGTAATCTTTTATCATACCGATGAACAGAAACGTCTGGCAGAGGAATCAAAACAAGCTATAGAGGAGAGCGAGCGTTTTTCGGAGCCAATCGTTACCGAAATACTTCCTGCACGCCCGTTTTATCCTGCTGAAGACTACCATCAGGACTATTATAGAAAAAATACTAGTCATTATAATCTCTATAGGTATAGTTCTGGACGGGATAATTTCATTGAAGAAACATGGAAAAACAAACAGGATGCAAGATTAGAAAAGCTTACTCCAATGCAGTATCAAGTAACACAAGAAAACGGAACGGAACCGGCATTTAATAACGAATTTTGGGACCATAAGGAAGATGGGCTATACGTTGACATTGTATCCGGTGAGCCATTGTTCAGTTCCCTGGACAAATTTGATTCCGGATGCGGCTGGCCTAGCTTTACAAAGTCAATCAAAAAGGAAAACGTTAAGGAGAAGAAGGACGCAAGCCATAATATGGTTCGTCTCGAAGTAAGAAGTAAAGAGGCTGATGCTCACTTGGGACACGTTTTTAAGGACGGGCCGGAACCAACTGGCCTAAGATACTGCATAAATTCTGCAGCCTTAAGGTTTATCCCAAAAGAGCACTTAGATAAAGAAGGCTATGGAGAATACGAAAAAATATTTAGTTACTAAGGGTTTGCTGCTGCAAGCCTTTTTTTATTGCAGATAGTGATCATGTATAGATAATACATTACCACCCTCATTTTGCACATATGCTCACAAAAATTATATCTCTTATGTAAATGAATTGTCAATACCAGGAATTTCAGGGATTTACGTTGACGTTGTATCAGGGGAGCTCTACGTGAGATCATTTTGGTTAGAAAAAGGTTTATATGGACAGATAACTCTACCAAGTGGTACTATAAATGACGTAAGTTTTTAGCTTGGGGGGCTATCTATGAACAGTAAAAATATCTTTACTGGTATTATCACGGCGATGTTAGGCTGTACCGGCGCTGCGGTGCTGCTGATAGACGCAGCAAAGACTGCGGGAGTGTCAAGGCCGGAACTCATATCCTGGGTTTTCGCCGTTTATCTGCTAGGTGGGATAATGAGCATAACTCTGACACTAATGTATAAAACACCTTTGATTGGTGCGCATTCCATTTCCGGTGCGGCTTTTCTGGGTACTGCGGCGGCAGGTTTTACACTGCCTCAACTGTCGGGAAGTTTCATCATGGCTGGTCTGTTTATACTTTTTATTGGTGTAACCGGTATCTTTGCTAAATTTATGAAACTGCTCCCGAAGACCATTGTTTCCGCCATGTTAGCAGGCTTGGTACTTAATTACGTAGGCAAAATTGTCCCTGCAGTTAAGGAGATGCCTTTTGTGGGCCTGCTAGCTCTAATCGGTTTCTTTATTGTGCCTAAAATATCTAAAAAACTACCTCCGGCAATAGGGGCCATGGCTTTCGGACTGATTGGTTTACTTATCTGGGCTCCTGTAGGCAGCTTGGGTAATATCAGTTTCGTAGCACCGCAGATGGTGAATCCGGAATTTTCGTTGTTAGGGTTGATTTCCATCGCCATCCCTCTGGGGATACTGATTTTAAGCAACGATCTGGCTGTGGCGCTGGCTGCGCTGAAACAGAACGGATTTAAACCGCCGGTGACACTAACATTGGTTATTTCCGGATTAGGCACTGCTCTGGCCGGATTATTCGGGGGGCACGCACTCGCTGTAGGCGGTATGGCCACAGCACTTACCAGCAGCGATGAATCCGGACCTAAAGAGCAACGCTATTGGGCTGCCCTTGTAGCAGGCATAGCTTTTGGCCTATTTGGTATCTTTGCCTGGTTTACCACCGGGGTCATTCAGATGCTGCCCGCGGCATTTATCTCACTAGTTGCCGGTTTTTCACTACTTGGTGTCTTTATAGCCAGCATCCAGGCAGCCTTTTCGGAATCCACCTACCGTTTTTCCACCGCATTTGCATTTGTTATTGCCGCGTCTAATATAACCTTCATGGGGATTTCCGCCCCGATATGGTCTCTCCTAATAGGGGTTTTTGCTGTATGGGTACTGGGTGAAGGGCCTAGCAATAAGGATGAGAATACTTCAGGAATTGATAGCATTCAAACAAAGAATTAAAACAAGGCCGAGATTTTATTCCGGCCTTGTTTTAATTCAGATAGTCTTAAATAATTTTAGTTACTAGGAAAGATTCTGGCAATGGTCAGCTACCGACCCACCCTTTTTATTTATCATTGCAGACGATGAGACTGGAACCTTCCTATTTCTTTCGAACCCTTATGATGTGAAACACTAAAGGGGATTTAATTATTATTGTAGAAGAAAGGTAAAATAATTCCAAATAGGGCCGAACTGTTGCATAAAAAGCAGATGTTATAATTCCTATATTGATTAGACTAAGGGTACCATAGTACCTACTAAAAGGAAACGGACCTATTGTAGGAGGTTAGTTGATGCGGGAAAAATATATTTTAGCTTTGGATCAGGGAACTACCAGCTCGCGGGCCGTTTTGTTTAACAGAAATGCCGAGATTGTTAGTATAGCACAAAAAGAATTTACTCAGATTTACCCTCAACCGGGGTACGTAGAGCATAATCCGACGGAAATTTGGGGAAGTATTGTCGGTGTTATCGGAGAAGTATTGGCAATAACTGGTATTAAGGCGAGCGAAGTAGCTGCAGTAGGTATTACCAACCAGCGGGAAACAACTATTGTTTGGGATAAACAAACTGAAGAGCCTGTTTACAATGCTATTGTTTGGCAATGCCGGAGAACCGCGGATATTTGTAACGATTTAAAGAAAGAAGGATTGGAGCAGGTGTTTCGACAGCGAACCGGATTAGTCTTAGATGCATATTTTTCCGGTACAAAAATTAAGTGGATTTTGGATAATGTCCAAGGAGCGAGACAGAGGGCAGAAGAGGGGCAGCTGTTATTTGGTACTGTTGATACCTGGCTGATTTGGAAATTGACCGGCGGTAAGGTGCACGTGACCGACTACTCCAATGCCTCCAGAACACTAATCTATAATATTCATGACTTAAAGTGGGATGAAAAGCTGCTGCAGTATTTGGATATTCCCGCCTCCATGCTGCCTCAAGTTACTTCTTCCAGTGAAGTATACGGTTACACTGCCCCGGAAGAATTCTTCGGTCAAAAGGCGCCGCTGGCGGGCATTGCCGGCGACCAGCAGGCTGCACTTTTTGGGCAGACATGCTTAGAATCCGGCATGGCAAAAAATACTTACGGAACCGGCTGTTTTATGCTTATGAATACCGGGGGGAAGGCCGTCGTTTCTAATAACGGCTTGTTGACTACTATTGCCTGGGGGCTAGACGGAAAAGTGCAGTATGCCCTAGAGGGCAGCATTTTCATTGCCGGGGCAGCGGTACAGTGGCTGCGTGACGGCTTAAAGATAATAGATACATCACCGGATTCCGAGTACTTTGCGGGTAAGGTGGAGGATGCAGGCGGCGTTTATGTTGTTCCAGCCTTTGCGGGACTAGGTGCACCATACTGGGATATGTATGCCAGGGGCGCCATGTTCGGTCTCACTCGAGGTACGACTAAGGAACACATTATTCGGGCTACCCTGGAATCGCTGGCTTACCAAACAAAGGACGTCCTCGGTGCCATGGAAGCTGACTCCGGATTAAAATTGAAGGCTCTCAGAGTGGATGGCGGAGCTGTAACCAACGATTTGTTAATGCAGTTTCAGGCGGATATTTTGGGGGTTGCAGTGGAGCGGCCTCAAGTGGTTGAGACTACTGCTACAGGTGCAGCTTATTTGGCAGGTCTGGCAGTTGGTTTTTGGAAACAAGAGGACATTCTTAAAAACTGGCGGGCAAATGAATTATTTGAGCCGAACATGACGGAAGAGACAAGAAGCGCACTATATAAAGGGTGGAAGGACGCAGTAAAACGTACCATGAGCCGCGACAAAGATGGAGAAAGGAAGAATTAAGCGATGTGTGACACCTTAGTAGCATTGGCTAATAGCACTGTTGACGGTTCGGTGATATTTGCTAAGAATAGTGATCGGCAGCCTAACGAACCTCAAATAATGGTGAGAATCCCGAGAAAAACATACCAGCAGGGAACTAAACTAAAGTGTACCTATATAGAAATTGATCAATTAACGGAAACCTATGAAGTATTCTTGCTTAAACCCTCATGGATTTGGGGCTGTGAAATGGGGGCTAATGAATTTGGCGTGAATATTGGGAACGAAGCTGTTTTTACTAAAGAGAAGTATGCCAAGTCCGGCCTGATAGGTATGGACTTGGTGCGGTTGGCGTTGGAACGGGCAAAAAACAGTGAAGAAGCCCTCAATGTAATTATTGATTTACTTTCTGAATATGGCCAAGGAGGTAACTGTGGCTACGAGAAACCATTTACCTATCACAACTCCTTTTTAATTGCAGATCAAAGCTCGGCATGGGTGCTGGAAACTGCCGGGGATTATTGGGCCGCTCAGAAGGTAAAAGATGTTAGAAGTATCTCTAATTGTCTGACCATTGAAAGAGACTTTGATTTGTGCCATCCGGATCTAGTTAAACATGCCGTAGTAAAAGGTTGGTGTAAGGACGAAAACGACTTTAGTTTTTCCAGATGCTACAGCGATGTAATTGTGACCCGCTTTAGCGGCTCCCGGCATAGGTGTGATACTACCACAACATTTCTACAGGAGCATCGGGGAAGTATCTCTGTAGCAAACACAATCAGCTTACTGCGCAGTCATGACACTAAAACTGAAGGGCGGCAGTTTACTAAGCATTCATTAAAAAGCGTTTGTATGCACGGAGGATTTATATTTGGTGATCACACTACCTGTAGTTATGTCGCTTCCTTAAACAATAATAAGAACACTTATTGGGTCACCGGAAGTTCCACCCCTTGCATAGCGGTATTCAAACCCTTATGGTTAGTGGATGAGGAACCGATTACATTCTCAGAATCTGACCAAGCTGGCGCAGTAGACTATTGGCAAATGCGCGAACGGTTGCATCGCATGTTCTTAGAGAATACTGTCATCGATCCGGCAGCATTTTTAATTGCCCGGGATAAGTTGGAGACGGAGCTATATCAGAAGGTTGCGAAGTTGGACCTAATTAATGTTTGCCGGGAAGACTTATTGGAGATTATGAAATATGCCTTAGAGGCTGAAGAACGGTTGATCAAAAAAACTATTGCAGACAGTACCGGTAAAAGACCAGTTATAACAGGAAACATCTACTATAAATACTACTGGCACAGGCAGAATAAGCGGTTGGCAAGCAAAAAACAGATGCTATTTCCACCCGTAGAATGAATATTACATTGTGTAAAAGACATACTTGGATGGAGATCTAGTATTAATTTTATGAGGAGGAATTAAGTTGGTTAAAAAAATTATTGTTTATTCTGACTTTCTATGACCGTTTTGTTTTATTGGGAAAATCCCGCTTGACCAGTTGGTCAAGGAATATAATGTGGAAGTAGAGTGGAAGGCCTTCGAACTGCGCCCGGAAGAGGCTGAACTTCCTGAAAAATCGCCGGAATATCTTGCCCGGGCTAAAGCCGGAGTGGAGGCTCTTTCAAAACAATACGGGCTGGAAATGAAATGGAATAGGAAAAGTAAACACTCTAGAATGGCTCTGGCCGGTGGTAAGTACGCAGCAGAACACGGAATGGCGAATGATTATCATGAGGCAGTATTTAGGGCGCAGTATCAGCAGGAAATTAATATTAACGACTTAAGTAACTTGGTAGAAATTGCTGACCATCTCGGATTTAACAAAGACGAATTCCGGGAAGCGGTCACAAGTGAACATTATCAAAGCTTAGTCCTACAAGACCACGCAGAGGCACAGAATAAAGGCATCACGGGTATACCATGTTTTATTTTCAAAAACCAGGGTGTTATGGGTGCACAGTCTTATGAGTCATTGGTGAAACTTATTAAAGAGGAATACTAGGCCCAAAAAAATCTAGCAGTATACAATTTGGCCAGGCCGGGTATCTTTGAAATGAAGCTATCCCTATTTTGGTGGTGATGTAATTTGCTGCATGATTTGTATATAGTAATACTTTATTCTTTAATAATTTATTTTCTTTTGTTGATACTTACTAGATTAATGGGTAGAAAGTTATTATCTCAAATGACCTATTTTGATTTTGTCACGGGAATAACAATTGGAACCATTGGTGCAACTTTTATCACTGTAGAGGTCAAAGGATTTATTATTTTGCTTAGTCCAGTAATCTTAAGTTTATTGGTTATTGCAACCGGCTATCTTACATTAAAGAGTGTACCTGCAAGAAAAATACTTGAGGGTGAACCCTTGGTTCTTATTCAAAATGGAAAGATACTTGAAGATAACCTTAAAAATGTTCGCTATAATATTGATGATTTAATGATGCTGTTGCGAGAAAAGAAAGTTTTTAATATGGATGAGGTAGAGTTTGCAATACTGGAACCCAATGGTAAGCTCAGCGTACAAAAAAAGAGCCAATACCTTCCTGTTTCTGCTAAAGACCTAAATATTAGCACTAAATACAAAGGGATTTCCTCAGAAATGATTAGAGATGGGGAAATAGTTCATCAAAACATAGAGCAAAACAATTTGTCTTATGAATGGCTGTATAATCAATTACAGAATAACGATATTGAAAACATTGATGATGTTTTTCTTGCTACGCTTTCCACTGAGGGAACATTATATGTGGATCTAAAAAAAGATGAGCCTAAATATAATCAGAAAGTAGAAGATGATTAATAATCTGTCTAAACTTAGAATCGTTATTTAATTACAAATGAGAATTGTAATAACTACCTTTTTAGTTATCTGAAGTAAAAGGTATAATTTGAGTATGCTTTTCTACTAAAAACAGCCGTCAAGGCTGAGAATCTAATGGAGTGAAAGTCTCCTACTTTCAATTGACCGGTTCGGATAGTATTTTAATGCATGTTTGAAATTCCAATGTCACATACAGAGTTATCTTCAGGTATAGTTAAAATGCAGCGCTCATTTTTGAGTATGTTGGACTTATGGCTAATAAAAAGCCTTTTTTGTACATTGCCCGACATCTATTAACTAACTGAAATGATAACTTGTAAACATAACGGATACATATTAATAATATTAGTATATAAACCAATATGTTTGCTAATAATAGTCAATAACAACGAGAGATATGTAAACAAAATGTTTACAATGTGTTGTTTTAATTTCTATTTCATGTTAATCTAGGTTAGAGGGGAGGAATTCTATCATGGTTGATGTATTTGAGCGCATCGGTAAAAAGATACTAGAGCTTCTCGGAGAAACCGAAATGACTCAAACAGATTTAGCGCGAGAAATAGGAATGTCAAAACAGGTTGTTAGTAAAATTGTTAGAGGTAAAAAGGCAATAAATGTTGAGGAGATATCTAAAATAGCAAGTGTGTTAAATATTACCATAGATGAGCTAATTAGCCCAGTTCAAGCGGAGATGCAGACTAACACTAACCCCATGTTAACCTTAATGGGAACAGTTACAAAAGCAAATACAAAAGATGATTTACGGTTTCTCAATCATGTGATGGACGAAATGGTCGCCTTAAAAGAAATGGCTCAAAGATAAATGGAGTGATGATATTTATGTCTTCACAAGAAATACTTAACTTAGACCTTGCTTCAACATATGTATCAGATTTAGAAGAGAAAGCATATGGAAAACTCGCAAATATTGGGAAATCTTCTCAAATAGTAAGGGATGAGGTATTTAAGATCATTGCAGACAATTCAAATTTTTTACAGTATCCAATAGCTGATGATGAACTTTGTGGTTTTGTTTGTAGTAAGGATAAAAGGTTGTTCTCTTATATTAATTCGTATTTACCTTACGAAAAACAAATTTTTGCAGCAGCCCATGAACTATATCATATTTGGTTTGACAATGAAATATCAATTACTGGAGAGATATTAAAGAGTAAGAATTTAGATTTATTTGAGATTACCGGGAACCAAGATAAAGAGGCATTAGCTAATCGATTTGCAGCCATGTTTTTAGTCCCTAAAGATGTACTGAGAAACCAATTAAATCATATGGGCTTAAATGAAAACAATTTGGAACTTAAACATCTTGTTAAATTGATGGAGATTTTTCATGTACCATATAAAACCATAGTTAGGCGATTGTATGAAGTTGAATTTATACAACGAGAAAAATGTATAGAATTATTACAAATACCTGACCGTGACGAAAAGTCTGGAGTGCGATTGGTTCAGAAAAGATGGCAAATAGGTGCCCAACAACAAAGAAGGACTAAAATTATTAAGTTTGATGGGCTTGTCGATGATGCTTTATATGCTTTCGAACAGGAAATGATTAATGAAGAAAAACTTCAATATTTGCTCTCGTTAGTTAGAAAAACCGTAGAGGAGTTCATGCCGCAACAGGAAAAAGATCAAATGTCGGAAGAGGAAATAATATCATGTTTGGAGAATGAGTAAGTTATTAGATAATTTTGAGGCGATACTATGGGGGACCATATTAGGACAGACGTAGCAATAATTGATGCCGATTTCGCGATAAAGGCAGCTTGGATTAAAAAATATAATGTAATCGAAGAAATCATTTCAGAGTTTATAGAGACTCTTTATATTCATCGGTATGTTTATGAGAATGAAGTTTACATACCTCCGGCAGCGAAACAACAAATCAATAACTTGATAAAAATAAAAAAGGCGGTTGTTGTAGACCGGGAGTATATTTATGGGATTAACCCTACGAAAGAAGTAGTGTACGAAGGTACCATCACGTTATTGGAAAAGTTACTTAAAGATTCAGAATAACCCACGTAAGAACTGGGGAGAGATAGTATCTCTCGCATTTGCTAAAGCTATGGGAATTCCTTATTTTTTATCAGATGAAAGTGATTTACAACAGCTTGTCGATGATAACCTTAATACCCGGTGGTCTACATGATATTACAGTAATAAGAATAAGTAACTTCATTATTTGGATGAAAGAAGCTGGTCTTCGGAGAAGTGATGCCAGGAATATATGGGTTTTAACTAAGAGCCCGGGAGAAAATATTGAGAAACGCAAACAAATTTTTAATGAAATATGGTAGTTGGAATGAGGGAAATCTAGGGGGTTGCTATTAGCGACTCCTGTTTTTAATGCTTTTTCAACAGTTAGGTTCGGTAACTGTTTCATTGACATTTCTAGCCCCAAGTTTAAAATAAAAGCTATGAACAAAGGGTTAATTTTAATGGAAGACATCACTTTTTTGAGTCTCTTCCATTATTTTAAATCAGACAAAGAAGAATATGTTAACATATTTTTAGCAGATGCTCAAAAATTGGGATAACAAAAAGAAGAACAAAAAAATACCAAAGTGCTGCAACACCTTGGTATAACTGATTAAAGCTTGGTGCCGAAGGAGGGACTCGAACCCTCACGGAGTTGCCCCCACTGGATTTTGAATGTTAGAGCATATCCGGAAGCATCAGGAATTTGATGCACTCTACCGGAAGCTACAGACCCCAAAAAGCCTTGTGAAATGGGCGTTTGCGGCACTTCAACCTCTAAAATCCCACCGCTTCAAGATCTCTGAAAAAACCCATTTTGGAACAAATTTTGGATATTGGAGGGATATTGGAGGGATGTGGACGAGGGACAGGTAGTCTACCATCAGTACAGAACATGGAACGAGTATTAATCAACACCCAATATTGTAACAGTCATCCCTACCATTGACAACTTTTTTAGGAGTTGATGACTGTGAGAAACCGAGAATATTACGAACAGCTTTTTGAGCCATATCCTGATGTTGTCACCCTGGATGAATTCAGGTCTATGTTAGGCGGCATTGCAATTAGTACAGGACGGAAACTTATGCGGGAGAACCGTGTAAAACATTTCTTTATCCGTAATACCTATATGATACCTAAAGTATGGGTGATCGAATATGTATTAAGCGAGCACTATGCAAAATACCGACAAGAACTAAAAGTACAAGTTTAAAAGTTATTAAAATGAATAAACGAAGGGGACATAGGTAGCTTATGTCCTCTTTTTATATAAATCAAGATGTGTAGACTGCAAATAGGATGTATTGCTGCTTACTACATGCCATTGGTGCCAGTTTCGTAATAGTAGACGGCAATAATATCGCTTAAATACACTACCTATCTGGGTTTCCAATTGGCGTTCTCTTTCGCTAAATCCCCTAATTTGTGGTATACTATATAATAAGATTGCGAAAGGTGGTGCTGACAAATGGCGAGCAATGTTCAGAAGGTTATGGAACTTATTGACACGCTGACCCCGGATGAAAAAAAGTTAATATATAAGAAAATGAATGATGAAATCAACGGCAAGCTGCTTGATTTTCTTGATACCATGAATGAAAGGGCTGAAAAGTTTCCGATTTCAGTTGATGAAATAACAAAAGAGGTCGAAGAAGTCAGGAGCAGCAACTATGAAAAAACATAAAGTCGTAGTTGATACCAATATCTTTGTAAGTGCGTTCCTCGGAAGCAAAAATGCCAAGCTGATTGTAAGGGATATATTTACGGGACAATATTCACTTATCATGTCTCATGAACAGCTACAGGAAATAAAAACCGTTTTACAGCGTCCAAAGTTCAGCAAGTATATCCATCCACATGAGCTTGACGAATTTATAAGCCTTTTGAGCCTAAAAACAATCGTGCCTTCAAACTACGGAAAAATAAATGACTGTCGTGATGAAAAGGACAATATGATACTTGAAGCTGCCGTTTATGGCAATGCTGATTTTATTATTACAGGTGATGAAGATTTGCTAACTTTGAACCCATACCGTTGGATTAAAATATTGAGTCCTGTCGTATTTATCAAGCAGTTCTACGAAATTGAATAGAATATTTCAAATAAGGACATCAGTCTAAATTCTACGTGGCTATTGTTTGTCCCAGAAGATTTGAGCATGAGGTAAAGCTTGATCGTTATACATTTATTTTCTGAGCGGAAGATAAGCCTATCTTCCTATCTATTGGGTATTCTTAATGAAAAGTTCCTGTTGTCACTGGTGCCAGTTTCATCATAGTAGACAACTAATAACATAGCCTAAAGCTGCTATTTACATAGATTTTTGACGAATTGCTATTTCATCAGCTAGTTGTTTACATATACGACGCATGTGGAGTGCGTAATAGGAATGCAAAGGAAAGATACTTAGAAATCCTTAGTTTTCAGCACTTTGCGCGATATACTACTTTCACAACAAAGGGCGACGATTTTAGGAATAAGGTGTTGAGAGATAAAATTGATGTTTCAGTTGTGTTGGATATGGAGTGTGTAGACATGTTTAAGCAGTGCTTTAATTAGAGAGTTCAGGCATGTCTATATTACGCAGTGTGAAGTGAATTTAAGACTGGACAATGATGAGAGAATGTCGGTTTTATCCGGTGTTCTCTTTTTACATATAGAGTTGTGCAAAATTAATGGAAAAAAATTCATGTAAGTGGTAAAGTCATTAAATCACATTATCTTCATTGATATTATACGCAGGTTCTATTTAAAAATTATTTATGATATGGTATAATATTCCTGAAAATCTGATTCTTCGAAATATCATAAAGTTTATAAAATTGAAGGAGAGGTCACATGAATAAAATAAATCTAATGAGAGAAATACGGGAAATAAAAACCCAACTCTCTTATTCAAAAAATATTGGATTTTTATTTGGTGCTGGAACATCATGTGCATTAGGTATACCAAATATCACACAAATAACTGAGGATGTGGAAAAATCTCTTACAGGAGATTTCTTAAAATGCTTTACTATAATAAAGGAAGACCTAAAATCTGCAAGCTCAAAACCTGTAAATATAGAAGATATTTTAAATCAGGTTAGAAGAATACGTGATATAACAAATAATCGCGAAGATAAAAATTATTTAAATGTATGTGGAAAAGATGCTAAGGATTTAGACGTTGAAATATGCAATAAAATCTATAAAATCATAAATGATAAGGAATTAATGGCAACTCTTGATGATACAAAAAGATTTTTTGCATGGCTCGATTTACAAAATCGTGATTATTCAAAAGAAATTTTTACAACTAATTATGATCTTATTATAGAAAAATCTCTTGAGGAAACAACAATACCGTACTTTGATGGTTTTGTAGGTTCATATGAGCCTTTTTTCTGGCAAGATAGCATTGATAGATTTGTAGATAAAAATGATATTACGAAAAACTGGATAAGGTTATGGAAGATTCACGGCTCATTAAGCTGGTTCTGGAAAAAAAATAAGGCTACTGGAGCCTATAGTATTGTGAGATCCGGTAAAATTGGTGACTTGAAAAAAGATAATAATGAACTGGTTATATATCCTTCAAAAGATAAATATGACAGCTCCAGAAAACAGCCATTTATAGCTTATTTTGATAGATTAAAAAATTACCTTATTAGTGGTGAACTGCTTTTTATATTTACCGGTTATTCATTTTCAGACCAACACATAAATGATTTAATTTTCAATTGTCTGCGAACAAATAATAGGCTCTATGCAATTGTACTCTTTTTCAAAGACGAGGAAGTTGAAAACTTATACAAATTATCTTCTTCCTATTTAAACTTAAGTGTCTTTGGGCCAACCAAAGCCATTATCAACGGACAATTAGGAGAATGGGAATTTAACAAAGATGACCTAAAACCCGGGGAATCAAGTGATAGCTTTTGGGATGAAGCTACTAATAGCTTATTGCTCGGAGATTTCAAAAAATTAGTTAATTTTCTTATATTAAGCTCAGGTAAAAAAGATACGATTGAGGTAATCGCTAATGGAAAATGATGTTACTTATTTAGGGAAAATAATCAGGGTTGACTCTAATACAGTAGAAGCCGAGGTGTCAGATAATATACCTTCGGCTGCTCCTATTATAAACGGAAGATTATATAAAATCGGTCAGATAGGAACTTTTATAAAGATTCCTATAGGCAATATAACTATTTATGGATTAGTTTCTGCCGTGAGCAACACACCAAGTAAAAACGATGAAAGCGGAATCAAGCAAATTATTGGTTCAAGATTCCTTACCATTCAGTTAGTAGGGGAGAAAATAGGGGATAGTGAATTTGAGAAAGGGATAGGCACATATCCTACTATAAATGATGAAGTCCATTTAGTTACCGAAGAAGATCTGTTTGATATATATGGGCAAAAAAATGAAGAAAAGATTGAAATTGGCAAGCACTCTTCCTCTGAGAACTTGAGCGTATACATCGATATACATAAATTGATTCTAAGACACTGTGCCATTTTGGGCTCTACCGGAAGTGGTAAATCCAACACGACTGTGAGTATCCTTAAAGCTATCTTAAATGACTATGCAGGCTCCAGAGCCATATTGGTTGATCCCCATGGCGAATACGCTTCTGCGTTCCCAGAGGCTAAAGTATTCAAAATCAATGACGCAAGTAATTCTCTATATATTCCTTTCTGGCTAATGAACTTTGATGAATTGGCCTTTTTCCTGTTAGGAGCCAAGCCGACTGACGATCAGAAGATTGAATATAGGAATTTTCGAGAACTAATCACCACTTATAAGAAGGAAAATTTTAAATTAAAATCTGGTGATGTGAATCCGAATTTCATTACTGCTGATTCACCTATCCCATTTAACGTAAGGAAAGTTTGGCATGACATGAACTGGTGGCTCAATGCAACCTTTAGCAAGCCCGGCAAGGATGACCAAACAAAAGCTACTGCAAAAGAAACCTCGGCAGGAGATTATGATAAATTAATACCTGCAACGTTTGAACCTTATACCATGGGATCGACGGAACCATATAAATCAAAACATCAAGAATACTATGCCTACGAAAAAAAGATACTCGCAAGATTGAAAGATTCCAGATATGATTTTCTGTTTAATCCTGGTGACTATAAAGATGAAAAATCTCCAAAAGACTTACATGATCTACTAAATGACTGGATAGGTAGTGACAAGAAACTAGCCATACTTGACCTAAGCGGAGTACCTTTTGAAGTATTGGATATTACCATTGGCCTTATAACACGTTTTGTTTATGACAGTATGTTCTGGGGCAGGAATGAACCATACACAGGTAAGAGCAGACCTCTTCTGCTCGCTTTTGAAGAAGCTCATACATACCTAAATAAAGACGAAAATAATAGTTATTCCAAAAGCTCTGTTGAGAAAATATTTAAAGAAGGCCGAAAATTCGGTATCGGCGCACTAATAATCTCACAGCGCCCTTCGGAAATATCCGAGACCATTTTAGCCCAGATAGGGACATTGATAGCGTTAAGGTTAACGAACTCAGGCGATCAATCCATTGTCAAATCATCCGCACCAGATAATTTAAATAGCCTAATAAACTTACTGCCTTCACTCAGGATAGGCGAAGCTGTAATTGTCGGAGAATCAATAAAAATACCATCAAGAGTGAGAATGAAGCTGAACTCTCCAAGACCAACAAGCGACGACCCCAAATTAGTTGAATCTTGGAGTAAAACACATAGTGTTGACAAAGAAAACTATAAAACCGTTGTAACAAAAATAAGAGAACAGAAATTTTAGAATACAGGAGGGAGAAGGTATGGATAGAGAATATGTCGACTCTGAGATGATAAGAAGTATAGGTTTTGATGCAAACACATCTACATTGGAAGTAGAATTTAATAATGGTGCTGTTTGGCAGTATTTTGATTTTCCTGAATCAAACTGGTATGAATTTAGAAATTCAGAATCAAAGGGCAAATATTTTAATAAAGAAATAAGAAATCATTATAGTGAATCTCGAGTCGGCTGAGTACTGGTGAGTATGTCCAGACTTATTATACCAATGATAATATTATGAGATTGGAGGAAGCGAATGTCCAAGAAATAGGTCAAAGAAAAGATTCACGCTAAAGGTATAGATATTGCTATTTATACTGAAGATTTTCAAAACGAATTCATTTCGCTTACGGATATTGCAAAGTATAAAAGCGACGAACCTTTTATTGTTATCAACAATTGGATGCGTGGCAAAGATACCATTGAGTTTTTGGGGCTATGGGAGCAATTGCACAATCCCAATTTTAAACCTATCGAATTCGATAGGTTTAGAGCACAAGCTGGGTATAATGCTTTTACACTGTCACCACAAAAATGGATCAATAAGACAGACGCTGTCGGAATAGTTTCAAAAGCAGGCCGTTACGGCGGCACATTTGCTCATTCTGATATTGCTTTTGAATTCGCTTCTTGGATATCTGCCGAATTTAAGCTCTACATAATCAAAGACTATAAAAGGCTGAAAAATGATGAGAGCAGCAGACTTTCTTTAGGCTGGAATTTAAATCGTGAAATTTCAAAACTGAATTACAAAATTCATACAGATGCTATTAAGGAAAACTTGATTCCACCGGAATTGACTCCGTATCAGATTTCTATAACCTAAGCCAGCGAAGCTGACGTGTTAAATGTCGCTCTGTTTGGAACCACCGCCAAACAATGGCGTGAAGGGAATCCAGATAAAAATGGTAATATCAGAGATCATGCCACCTTAAATCAGCTACTGGTTTTAGCGAATATGGAAAGTTATAATGCTATTTTAATCGAACAAAGAAAACCTCAACCCGAGCGGATTCAGCTTTTAAATAAATTAGCTATTCGTCAGTTAGAGGCTATTCAAGAAATTAATGTTAATACTATTAAGAAGTTAGAAGGTAATTAACCACGCTTTTCCTATAAACACAATCAAGATGTCAGCTTTTTAGGATGTCAATTTTTACCGCTATATAAGTTTGCCTACCCGAGTAAAAATACCGCGGGCAAAGCGTAGGCAAAATAACCTATGGGGGTAGTCGGTTAGCTCCACCTCACGAGCAACTTTCCCACTCTTACGGCAATTATTGCGGTCGAAACAGGCTCAATCTCCCACTTTCGGTAGCTGTAGTCGCGTTTTCAGTGATCCACGCTCCACAAGTTTAACTAACCGACTACCTACTATAACCTATTAGTTTTTTTTATGCCTTGAATTCTTTATTTTACAGCCATAACATGCAGATAGTTTCCACATTCCATGTATGAATGGTCCGGATGTACTTTTTCGGTTTTGTTTATGTAAGTTTTCAAAGATATAAATTGATTGCTCTTCCAGTTTCTCCGTGGTGTGGGCTGTAAGTGTCCATCGTTGAACCCTAATCCAAATATTGGCTAAAGAAACAGAAAGGTATTTGTTATTAATACAATAATTTTCAACTTGATGCATTAATTGAGAAGGAAAATAGCGGAATTTCTCGAAATATCAGAATAAAGCGACCGTTTTTTGGGAGAAGGGTTGTAGTGAGGGAGTACAGGCTACTAACCAGTAAGTTAAGGCGTAACCTGGAGGCATTTATGTTAAATAAACTTAGACTTGATCAAACAAAGAAATATGAGAAACATCTAGCCTTAAAAGAAATATCAAAAATGTTGGTATTTTTCGTCAAAGGAATTCCTCATCATTTAGCCATTGGCTCTGAGCAAGGCAATATTGACAAATGGGATGATTTTGTCATCGAAAAAAATGATGGCGGCAATATTTATATACAAGCCAAGAGGCAAACGAAGGATTTCTCTAATGATGCGATTGAACGAGATACATATGGAAAAAAGTCAAAGTCAAAAGTAGGTCAACTTAAAAAATTGTCAACTTTAGATGAGTCTCTTGAAAGCCTTGGGAAATGGATAAATTCAAATGACGTTAATTCAGCTTATTTTAAACATGAATTTCGGCTAGTACTTCCGGGAAATTCAATAAAAATAAAAAAAGGACTTGAGATTCGACATTTGAGAATTCTTTTTGAAGAACATTTTAAAAGCGTTACTATTGCTAAAGATCTCAAAAACCTTGCTGTTAATGATAAAAATGTCAATAATATCTACATTTGGTTAAATACTTGGTGTGGATTTAACGATTGGGATCATATTTTTAAACTTATGAAGATATTGAAGATAAAATCAACAAGATTGGAATCGGAAATTAAAGACGATGTGAAAAAAGAACTTAAAGACATATTTCAACCAACAATGGTTGATAAAGTATGTTCATTAATTTTCTCATATATAGAAGAAAACGAAACCTTTGCCGGTGCAATAAGGCCACGGCAATTGCTACATCAATTAAGAGAATATTTACTACCTGATATAGAAAGATGGACTTCGTTTCAAACAGACGGCGTATCTTGGAATATATCAGGTATTAGTGATTTAGAGGATAATTCTGAAATAGAAAGACCCTCAGTTATGGTCCCTGCATTATGGTCCGCAGGCAACCCCAATGCGCGTAAATTGAAAATTGAGGGAGCTTGTATAGAAAGTTGTTGTGTATCGGATAGCCTCATGCGCCTTTCTCTGCATCCGCATGGTTCATTTAATATTATTTGTTCTGATAAATCTAGCTGGGAAGCCACTATTAAGAACAAAATCGGTGGAACGATGGGAGTAACGAAAAATGATCTCGATAATTTACAGATCTTGGGTGTGTTAGCTCCATTAACTCATAGCGAAAAAAAAGAGCTTGCGACAATAGATGAACAGGAACAGTTTGCAAGTGAACTACATAATGAAATGTATAAGTGCAGCTTCGAACGCGTGAAGATTGGAATAACACAGAATATTCGAGGTATGACAAGTAGTGATCTCAGAACGGAAGTCGAACAACGATGGAATACCTGGAAACCTTTACTTGAAAATAATATAGACGAGCAAAAAAAACTCTTTGCCAAAATGCTTCATCCCCAGGCTGAAGGACAATTGATTTCTGGTGAGTTAAGAGTCGGACCAAAAACAGCAGATTTATTGGCCGAGACGATTTTTCTTTTATTGGTCGTATCCGTATGTCTAGGCGATGATAAAAATAGAAGTTGGAAAGCAGTACAAGATCAGTTAAAAGTGAGTGCAATTGGACTTGCTTTTTGGAGTGGTCCTGCTGGAGGGTTTAAAAAAATTATGGAAATCGACGCTGATGAAGGTATTGGAAAATTACTAGAAGGAGAAGCAGGGCAAATTTTAATAATTCCACAGTCAGAACTTCCAGAGACTTATGTTTTTAATGATGACATTTTTAGTGGATTTACAAAAGGCTGCTTATTATCACACCCTCGGTACCCAAAATTATTAATTACTCAAGATTGGGAATTTAAAAGGAAATTAAAAAGTGGCAGCATATCAGAGCTAAGGGAATATTTCCAAGGAAGTCTAGATAAATACGACAATAATACTCAGCTTGAAGCTATAAAAATAGCCGATGGGGTGATGGTATGAAATTTGATGGGATAAAGATTAAAATTTGCGATATGATTGATGATCGCTATATGTTTGATGATAATGTCGAATTTATAGAAGAATTACTAAGTTTCTCTGCTGAAAATCTTAAGCATAAGGAAATTATTCGCATTAAGCGGTTGAGTACGGAAGTTAACAGCTGGAAAACACTGATATTCATAGAAATAGCAGCTGATAGTGAAAGTGAAATAAAAACTGAACTGAAAAATGCTTTAAGCTGGGTTGCGGCTGTAAAAGAAAACCTATTGGGACCGGAGAGCACGGATCTGTATCTCTTTTTAGCATTTAACTACGACATAGGCGTGGAAGAATGTCTGCGTATTGAATCAACCGAACAATTTTGCCGCAAATATGTTCTTTTACAAAATGAAGAGATATCTGATTTTGTTAACCGAACTTTTCTACAAAAATTGCTAAGCAGCGAAGATACCGCTCAAGGTACAGACCCGCTGGAAAGGGCTTTTTCTAATACGCTTGCGCAATTTAGTTGGTTTACTCCTGAATTGCAAAAAAGATGGAAAAAATCCTTTTCTGAATTGTCAGGGAGTGAGCTTTTTGACGAGCTTCTGAAGGGCGGGGTTAATTTATGAAACATATCGAAAAAATAATTATTAATAATGCCCGTAGATTGGGGGAAAATGTTGAAATTGACTTCGGTACTGGAGCTACAATAATCTTAGCTTCAAATGGAATCGGGAAAACTACTATTTTCGAAGCCATTGAATTAGCTTTGACCGGACACATTAAACGTCTTGAAAATTCCCTTGACGCGATTATTCGAGACGGATTGGCAGAAACGGATGTATGCTTGGATTTTTCTGAAGGCAAATACTGCCAGGCAAGCTACAGAAAAGGCGGAATCTGTAAGCGGAGTGGAAATTATAGTGAACTGTTTCAAACAGAAAAAGAATCATCTTTGCCTTATTTATTTAGGCTAACGCATTTTCTTGAACAGCGCAGCAATGAATGGTTTATTGATAAGGACGACAAAGATGCCGGTAATTTTCTTAGTCAACTACCACTGGGAAAAGAACTGCAAAATATTCTATCCAAAAAACAAGGGCTTTTAACGGCAATTGGAAAAGCCGAGACAATTACATCAGAAAATTTAAGTGATGCCCAAAAGAAGCTTTCTGAATTTGAGGAATTAATTGCCAGAAGAGATGGTCTTGCAACTGAAGCCACACTAACCCCATTGAATGAAATCGTTGCAAAACTTCGCCTTATAAGTAAGTTAATCGGTTGTGAAGAGTATAAGGGTGAGCCCAATTTAACACAATTAAAATCATATTTTGAAAAAACTAGAGTTTCTCTTAAGCAGGAAAAAGAAAAAAAGATTGACGTAAATATAAAGTTAAACGCCCTAAAAGAGCGGATACAGCTATATTCTTTAAATCTAGAAAAGTTAACACAAAAACAAGCCATTGTTTCTGAACATTCAATAAAAATTACTGAGTTAACTCCAATTATTGAACAGGCTAAAAATGATCTTCAATCTAAGAATGGAATTTTAGCTAATTTAAAAAGTGAAATAAAAGAATTGAATTCCTTTAAATCTATGTTTGAAGAAATTGATCAACAACAGAGCCATCGTAAAATTAAAAAATCGGAGCTCGAGCAGAAGGAAAAAGAGTTAAGCGAATTACAAAAATCATTTGAAGCGACAGTTGAATACCTTAAAAAAAATGAACGTATTCGAGATCAACATAGACTTATTGAAAATTCCATAAACGAGAAGAAAAACTTGCTCAATCAGATTGAAATCAAAAAAAAATTTCAAGACCAATGGCATAACCTTTCGGAAAGCAATAAAGAGATTCTTGAAATAAAGTTACCAATATTGGAAAAGAAGAATAATGACTATCAAGAGTCAAAATCACGCTTGGATCATGAAGTTTCTGAGGCGGAAAAAGAATACTTAATGAAAAAGAGTAATCTCGAATCACTCAATAAGGCTTCTAGTGCTATTCAAGATGCCGTTAGTACTATTAGAAAAACCTTGGATGAAAATCAAAAATCCTGCCCAGTCTGTCAAGCTGTTTATGAACCGGAAGACTTAGTTAAACGAATAGAGAACTCATTAAACACCTTAAATCCTGCCATACCCCATGCTATTGAGGAAGAGAAAAAGGCTTTAGCTGTTCTTGAAGAAGCAGAGGAAAAACAAAGCAAAGAGAATAAAAAGCTACAAGATACGATATCCGAATTTAACGCCGAAAAAAACAAACATGAAGCGAACCAAAAGATAATCTTGGAAAGTATTCAGCCACAGTTTCCTGGTTTGAAGACCCCAGCGGAAGCACAGTTATATATTGAAGACCAGATTCTGCAAATTACATCAGAGATTAAAGATTTAGAGAGCAAGAAAAGTCAACTTGAGCCGTATGAAGATAGTGATAAAATAGACAATGCCAAGCTGAAAAAAAGCGAAGACGAAAGATCCATAGCCGATTTGATTATTAAAACAAGACAGTTGCAAAGTGAGATAAACGCTGTTAATTTAAAAATGGAAAACATCGCCGAGTCTTTGGGCAGTGAGCAGAGAGACACAATCTTAAATAATCTTTCCAGCAAATCAATTCAAGAAGAAGAAATGATTAATAAAATCGATGATTTAAAGGCTGTATTATCAAGAATCGAAGCAGCACTTAAGGAATATCAGGATTCCTACTTACTTGAGAATGAAGCGGTTTCTAAGATTAAAGGCAGTCAAGACGGTATTCTTACTGAATGGGAACAAGCAGGGTTAGAAGAAAATCCAAACCAAGAAACCTTGCAATTAAAATTTGAAGTTCTTAAAAAATCTATTGATGAATTAGAGAAAGCAAATGATAGTTTGGATAAAATTGAGCAAGAACTGGCAAGTTGGCGAGCCGCTGAAAGGTTTGAAGAAATAAACAATGAAGTGAAAAAGCAAATAGGTGATGTAAGCGAAAAGTCATATATTGAGATTTTAAAAACCTCAGTTTCCCAAAAAAGTTCCATTTTGCAAAACATCACGGAAAAAAGGAACGCTGTGAGGCTATTTTTGGATAACGTAAGGTCAGAGTCTGAAAGAATTTCTAAGGAACTCGAAGCCATTAATGAACCTTGGAAAGGATTGCTTAAAAGAATTGTTCTTAACCCTTTAATAGCGAATGCTCCGTTATTAAGTAATAAAATCTCAAGAAATAAGCTTACAGCCAAAACCTCGGCATTTATTCACAAGGAAAATACTGATATTGCTTATATAGCCAGTGAAGCTCAACTTACAGACCTGCAATTAACTCTTATGCTATCGATGGCCAATAGATTTCAATGGACGCCATGGAAAGCTTTACTTTTGGATGATCCGACTCAACACCATGATCTTGTTCATGCCTCATCGGTTTTCGATGTGTTAAGAGATTATATCATTGATTTTGATTATCAAGTGATGATGAGTACCCACGATTCGATACAGGCAAAATTCTTTCAGAGAAAACTCGAAAATGAAGGGGTCCCGTCTAAAATTTATCAATTGGTTGATCGTAGTGGCGGCGTGGCTGCGGAACGCATTATCTAAACAATTAAAAACCACTTAAATATTCCTTGAGAAATATTGCTGAATATTGTTGTTTACTATTACTGAATGCGAATAACTCAATCTGAATAATGCCAAAATTTCTTCAGAATTAAAAATAAAAAATATCTTGATATTTTAATACTGAGCAATTATTAAGAGAATGTCGTCTTTTATACGGCATTCTCTTTTCATATATAAAGTTAATAAAAGAAGCCGTTTGCTTTATTTCCAATATAAAGCAGGCGGCTTTTTTGCGTGAAAGGAGGAAATTAAAGTGTCAAAAGTAATCGCCCTAGCCAATCAGAAAGGCGGCGTGGGCAAAACAACGACGGCGGTCAACCTGGGTATCGGCCTTGCGGCACAAGGAGAAAAGGTGCTGCTGGTAGACGCGGACGCGCAAGGCAACCTGACGGACTCATTAGGTTATCAGGAGCCGGACAATCTGCCTGTTTCGTTGGCTACCATCCTGACCAAAACCATGATGGAGGAACCATATGAAACGGACGAAGGTATTCTTCACCATGCGGAAGGTGTTGACCTGATGCCGGGCAACGGTACTACGCACATATATCAACACAGACAAATATGGTTATGTGCTGATCGACTGTATGCCCTCCCTGGGCATGATGACCATCAACGCCCTTGTCGTCGCCGCGGACAGTGTAATATCCCCGTTCAGGCCCATTACCTGCCCGCCAAAGGGATGACATAGCTTTTGCAGACCATTGCCAGCGTTCTGCTGACAATGGTGGACAACCGCACCAACTTTGCAAAAGATATTTCCTTTGTCCTGCGGCGGGATTACGGCGATAAGCTGCGGGTTTTTCAAACGGAAATCCCCCTGTCCATCCGGGCGGCTGAAACGAGCGCCGAGGGAAAAAGCATCTATGTGCATGACCCGCACCCAGCCGGACGGAACTGATAAATTTTCTGGTGGTAGACCGGCGCGGCAGGATGGCGGTCAGCCTCATGACCGGCATTTTTATAGCCGCCGGCTTTTTCATCAAGCTGATGCTAGCCCGGGAGGAGGATGAATGATGCACAGTATTTGGTATCTATTGATTCTGGCGGCAGCGGCGGCCATGGCTAATTGATAACGGGTGGGAGATAGCGAATGAGAAAAGGAAGATTCGCCGTTTGGCCGACAGCATGATAATCAAAGGTTTGAAGAAGGAAACCCCGCTGCTTACTGCGTCCGAAAAACTGTTGGGCTGGTATGGAGGATCTTCTCTCCCGGACCGGCTGGCCCAGGCCGGATACCCCAAGGCTCATTGGGGAAAGCCCGGCCCATTTTTATGCCGCCAAACTGATCCTGGCGCTGTTCCTGGGGCTGCGTTTCAGAGGATTATTATCTTCGCCGGTATTCAGCCTGGTGGGATTCATGCTGCCCGACGGCCTTCTCTATTTGGCGGACAGAAAGAGGAAATCAGGCGTTCTCTGCCGGAGATGCTGGACTTCCTGCGCCGGGCGCTGGCGGGCGGATCGGGAATGCGGGAGACGTTGGCCGCATTCCCGGACCATTGGGAAAGGAGGTGATGCTTTTGGCCGCCCGTTAGGCACTCACCCTAGACTTGCCCCGTTCTCTGGATATTTTCGCCCTAAGAATCGGCATGGAGGAGGTGGATAATATGGTGGTGGCCTTAAAGCAGAGCGAGGTGACCGGTCGGCTGAAAACCATTCTGGCCGGGCAGTCCGAACTGCTTAAGGAACGACGCCGGGCGGACGAGGAAAAAGCTTCCAGGAACAGGGCCAACTTTCTTCCACTGGTGAGCGAGATGATGGCGGCCTATATCATGATCATGGTTGAGGTGTCGGTGTATTCCCAGATCCGGGTTCCCGTCCGTCCTCTTTTTTTCGGACTGTTTGCCACAGTACCTGTACCGGTAGCTATCACCACTGATTTGCCGGAGGGGGGATTGTAAGCAATTCGGATATTTCGTTGGTGCTTTTATGGAGGCTGAAATTACCATAAAAAATAGTTGGGGGGAAACAGTATGAAAAAATTGTTTTGTATAACATTGGTTTTTGTTTTTCTATTAGCGGCCCTGCCGCAAGCTTCTTTTGCTGCCGATATTGCCGCTTTTAAGCTGAGTGATGGGGCGACTATATACTACGGCCGCAAAAATTTGGTTCACGAGATCTGCGTTCCAATTCGCCTGTTAAACCTGCAGAATGTTTTCGGCGCCCAGGCCAAGCTGACTTTTGACACAAAAATCAGCATCCTAGGCATCACACCCGGCAATATTTTTGACGGCAAGGACTATTACGAGCCGGGAAGTGAGCTAGGAATCTCTTCCGCCAGATACGGGGCTACTATCCAGGGAGATGCAGTCGGTGTTTCTGCCGCTGAAAAGACTCTGGCGGACCTGAAGCTGGAACTGGATGGGACTGGAGTATCCGGCCGGACAGACGGCAGCAATTCAGCTGGACGCAGCTGGTACTTATGCCGTACTGC
>JADQBR010000001.1 GCA_016278515.1 Bacillota bacterium | reverse complement strand
CAATAAGTGAGTGCACAAACCCAATTCATGGCTCTTCCAGTAATCAGTAATGCCTAAAACCAAAGACAACAGATTCGTCCCCGTGTGTTACCCATAGTGTTCAGTTATCTTAGTAGTAATTAGTGAATAGTAAGCATAAATTTCATAACGACTTTTTCCTTTATAGTCTTTTAGCGTCCCCAACAGTTGTTCATAATCCTCATCATCTTCAAATATTATCTGTCTATTAATTCCTCTTAAAATAACATGGTAAATGCCTGTACTGATCTTCTCTCTCGCTCTTCTTGGCATTTCAACATTCCTAACTTCTATCAAATTCTTATGGTCTATACATGGCAAGCAAAACGTCCATTTACCATGCCATCCCTAGGAGAACCCTGGTTGCCCATTCCACTTTTACTTTTCTTTCTTGCCGTTCTTGGCATTTATTAACACCCTTATCTATCTTACCGTTTTTATCGCTCAGTAGCAACCGCAGGAACCGTCCCCCTGGTTGGTCTGCCCCACTTTTACTTTTCTTTCTTGCCGTTCTTGGCATTTATTAACACCCTTATCTATCTTACCGTTTTTATCGCTCAGTAGCAACCGCAAGAACCGTCCCCCTGGTTGCCCTGGTTGCCAGAACCGTCCCCATGGTTGCCGGTTGGTCCTTAGCTAGGTGACAGGTTTTCTTTCAAACCATCGGCTCGGCAACATGCCTCGCAAACACAAAAATGGTCCCCGGACTTATATCCGAGGACCTTTTGTTTTACCTTACGTTTGTATAAACCAACCTTTTTTAGTTATCTACTTTAACCGTAATGTAAGTTACATCAGTAGTACCTTCAGTAAGCGTAATATTAACTTCGTCGCCTGCATTAAGTTCAGTACTATTAGTAATATCAGTAACTGTACCGTCAGTTTCTTCTACTAATGTTGATCCTGCCGAAGGAATGCCGAATGTCTTAACGTTATCATCAGCATCTTTCAAAGCCAAAATCTCAGTAGTTACATTAAAACTAATCACTGTATAGTCACCAGAAGCAACGTCTCCACTGCCACTGCCACTACTTGCACCAATAAAGTCTGCAACGCTGTCTTCGTTAATTACAATGTAGCCAACAAAACCGTCTTTGTCTTTTTCATAAACACTAACAACTTGACCTCTGGCAACGCTGCTAACAACTTTCTTGGTACTTCCAGAAGCATCCACTATAGCAGTTTCGTCATCAGTGTCGAAGTATTTCTCGCTATTCGCTACTTCGTCTCCTTTGTCAGTTCCGCTAGTTACTAATTTGATAAGCTTAACATAATCACTACCGGAGCTAACCACTTTATAATTTTCAACAATACCACTTATAGCAGAAATAGTGTCAATATCGCCATCGCTTAATGTGAAGTCAACAGCAGTACCCTTAGCAATGCCTTCATATGCACTATCACTGACACTATAACGTACTTCTTCAGCGTCTGACACTAAGTCATAGTAGTAACCGTCAGCATTGTAGCCAGTGTTAAGAATTACACCATAGTTGCCACTATCAGTTACTACGCCACCATATACAATGTAATCCACTTCGTTGCCATCAACTACTGCTACAAAGTTGTTTGTGGAAGCGTCGTTCCCACTATCAACTGCAGAGCTATCTTTGAAGATATCCCAACTTGTAACAATCCAGCCATCGCTGTCTTTAGCAATAATTACTGTGTCGTCAGTAATTCTGGTCCATGTACCAGCTAACTCAATGCGACTGCTGGTATCGTCTGTAGCATAACTGTTATTACCAGCTTCTGCAATGGCGTCGATTTCGCCATCATTATTAAGTTCGAACTTGAAGAATTCTTCATCAGCAATAGTAACAGGGCCATCGGTGATGCTACTTCCACTAATAGTTACTTTATCAGTATCAAGGTCATATACAACCTTGTCTCCTGCTGCAGTGAATACCTTAGCTTCATTGGCCCAACCAGAGTCGTTTGTATCAACTAAAATACCATAGAAATCTTCACTAGCATCCACGTCAGAAACGATAACTACTGCATCTCCGACCGGTGAAAGTATTACGTTAATAGCTTCGTCAACCATATTCTTGTCTAGAGTGCTATTAGTGCCATAGTTGTCACCATCGTCATCGGAAACTAATGCATCAACAGTTCCAGCTGACTTGTCTATATCGTACTTAGTACCGTCCACAGTGATTTTATCTCTAGCAGAGCTAAAACCATCCAAATTACCACTTACTACTTGATCACTGGCTACGATTAAGTAATCTAAACCTCTTATGCCTGGAAATACATATACCAAATCGCCGGAAACCAGGTCATCAACGCTAACCAATGCGCCATTCTTAACTATTTGATAATCTTCTCCATCCAAGTCTACGTCGCCTGAGCCTTCCTCAAAAGTGAGGTAGTCGCCGTCAACTTCGTCAAAAATACTTGGGTCTGAATAATTAGTAACAACAGCCCACTTGGCGTCGCCGTCTTCTAGGATAACAGTTACCTTATCAGATTTAGCGTAATCACCATCTACTAGATCGTAATTGTCGCCATCGCCGTAAGCAACCTGCATACCATCGAGAACATCATAAGTCTCGTCGTCGATGGTAATTTTCTCTGCACTATCGTCGTAAGTCATTTCATCATCAGTTACAACATCAGTGCTTGTAGCTTCAGCATAAATGATTTCATCGTCGTCATTAAGGATGTAATCAAACTCGCTACCTGCCATAGCTAGAATGCTAGGAGCACCTGAAACAACAGCGTTTTCAGCCACTTCATAGGAAGTAACTTTAACTTTGTCGTCTTTAACGGTAACAACGTCAACTTTCATTACGCCGTCATCCCAATTAACATTACCAACTATGCCGTCATCGGAGACGCCTTCATAGCTGTCTGCCAATAATGAAGTTGCATCATCATATTTGTCTACAAACTTAGCTTTTTCAGCATCCCATTCCATAACATCTTCACCTAATGTAGCTTCTGCCATGACGAATACGTCGCCACGAACTGCAGGAACATTAGCTGTAAAGTTAGCATCTTTGGTAATTTCCAAGTCAGCAGCCTTTACAATGTAGTCTACCGGCCAGTTACCGGAAAGGTTGTCGTTGTAACCTAATAAACGAAGTAATACTGTTACAACTTCAGCACCGGTAATTTCGTCGTTAGGACGGTAAGTACCGTCGCCGTCGCCTTTAATAAATCCTTGAGCAGATGCTACGTTAACCCAACCTGTGTACCAAACGTTAGCTTTAACGTCAGAAAACTGGGGCTGGGAACCTGCCAATACAGCAGCAGCGTCTTCCAAGCCAGCTGCCATAACAGAAATTTTAGCAAATTCAGCGCGTGTAATAGAGTCGTCTAAACGAAGATCCCCACTAGGATCACCTTCAACAATTCCTAATGTCTTCAGACGGTTCGCAGCGGTATCAGCTTGGTCTGCAGCGAAAGCTACGCCAGCAAAGCCAAGAACGAATACTGCTACGGTTAATAATGCAATCAACTTTGAATATTTCTTCATTCTTCAAAAATCCCCCTTTTTGTTTTGTTTCTCCTCTGAGAATACAATAAATATGTTACTTTTTGCTGCTTTCACAGCTAGGATCGGTTACTACTTGGCGATCCCCCCCTTCGGGTAGTTTTTTATGCAATTAACCTAAAGAATTAAAACCTAAAGGCTGAGACCTTTAGTATATTTTAAGGCACTTTACATTGTGCTCTTAAAACCAGACATAAAGACAGAATTTTTCCGATGCCGGATACCGTATATGTATTCGACTTGCTTTCCTTATTTCCTGCTTTTTCCAATATGTTTCTTATATAGTATAAAGTTTTGTATAAACTATTGCTTACTGGTTCAAACTAATAAATTGACTATGTTAACACTACTTTTTCATTATAACATAGGACTTGGACAAGTCAATCAGCCAATTAAAGGTAAGTACCATGGTCAATATATGCGTTTACCCTCTAGAATATTCTACCTTCAACAGTTACCTGTCCTTAATCTTTAACTTCACCTTAATTACTAGCCACATGAATTTCGGTAAGGCCAGCATGCGTTTGTAGCGCCATGGTTCCCGGATTAATCTGTAGAACCACTCCATGTGAACCTTTTGCATCCATTTGGGAGCTCTTTTGGCTTTGCCTGCTATGACGTCCAGGCTACCCCCTACTCCCATCATGACCGGAATGTCTAACTCCTTATTCTCTCTGATCCAAAACTCTTGTTTTGGTGCGCCAATGGCTACTAAGAGAATATTAGGATTGAGTTCGGTCATCTCACGGCGAAACTCGTCCTGTTCTTTAGACGAAAGATATCCGTGATAGGTTCCCACGATTTTTAATTTTGGATGTTTTTTTTGAAGATTGTTGGCTGCTTCCCTTGCCACCCCGGGCTTGCCACCATATAATGCAAGCCGCCAGCCTTTTCTTTGGGCTTCTTCTACCAGAGCCAGAGTTAAGTCTATGCCTGTTACCCTTTCTTGAACCGGTTTGCCAAGAGCTTTTGCGGCCCAGACAATACCTGCCCCGTCGGGAGTGACTATATCTGCTGCGTTGACTATCTCCATTAGTTCTGGATCTGTTTGTGCTCTGTAGAGAATTTCGGCATTTAGCGTAATTACGTGATGAAAACTACCTTTCGTAATATAACTACTAATTTCACTCACGGTTTCTTGCATTTTTTTTGAGGAAATTTTTGCCCCTAAAAGTGTAATATTCATATAAGGAATGTCCTCCAATCCCTGTGTTTACAAGGAAAATTGAATTATTATCCGTAAAAGACTACTAAAAAATTATTTTTCTGCTTCAGGATTCTGAAAATCATCTAATATTTTTTGCAAGGCCGGATAGTTAGGCTGCCAGTAACTGAGTTCTTCTATATAGGTAGGTTCACCCGGCAGCATTGCAGCATGTAAATCATCGGCGTTGATATCCTTTAACTCTGTTGCTAGGGTTATCATGTCTTTCAGGCTTAAGTCGGTCTGCACATTGTCTCTTAATTGACCGATTAATTCAGGCAGTTTCCAAAGTGTCTGCACTCTCAGGGTCTTATCCATCAGCAACTTCAAAAAAAGCTGCTGACGCTCAATTCGGCCAATGTCTCCCCTGCCGTCACTGCGGTAACGGACATATGCAAGGGCATCTTCACCATTTAATGTTTGTCTGCCTTTTTTCAAATCAATGCCTTCAGGCGGGTAGTACATATCCTGTCCCACGTTGACTTCAAGACCGTCGAGAAGGTTAACTATATTAATAAAGCCTTGGAAATCCAGTTCGACATGGCGTTGAATTTCGACCCCCAACATTCCTTGAACGGAAGTTTGTAATAACTCAGTGCCACCATAAGCCTGAGCGTGATTAATCTTAGTTTTGCCATGTCCAGGGACTTGAGCGTAGGTATCTCGGGGAACTGATAATAGGTTAATACTATGTTTATCAAGATTGATAAATGCTACTATGATTGTGTCGGAACGACTGGCTTCTTTGTCCCTGCGGTCCACCCCTGTTAAGAGCAGGGTCAATGTTCTATCCTGCTGTCCAGGGGCCAGGACCCCATTGTTATTTTGCTGCGGTTCCTCTGTAATGCCACCCGTATCCAACCAACTATCGGAAAGTTGAAAGCCAAAGTACATAAAGCCAATAAAAAAAACGAGGAGAACTAACAGCCAGTTCAAAGCGTTGGACTTCTTCTTTGGTGATTTTTTGCCGTTACGCTCTGACCCTGGTGAAGTCTTATCTCCCCAAAATTCCGTATCGTAATTATATTGTTTAGCCATAAAAACACTCCCGTCCTGACATACCCGCTCAATAGATAGACTTAGAATTTAATCACCCAAATCCATAGAGGGATATATTTCGACATGTTGTCTTGTCCTTCCTGCTTAACTTAACAGTTTTGACGCTTCCATGATAGACGCCTCACTTGGTTCATAAAACCAAAGCCCATCTATCTTCTCATTCTTACCGTCAAGTACTATTGAATTTATTGTAGTGGATTTAAGACTTTGACCTATTCTTGCAAGCTTAACCATTGTGGTGATAGGTATATCTGTGTGGACATTGTCAATTGCCGTATCAATGAGCTGAGGAGCTTTAAGAATATTCTTAGCTTGAAGCAGTTCATCAATTAACAGCTTTATTACCTGCTGCTGACGTTTGGCTCTACCGATATCGCCGTCTTTAGTATATCTAAAACGTGAATATGCTAAAGCATCAGGACCGTCCAATACCTGCTCGCCTTTTTTTAAATCAATTCCTTCAGGCGGATAGTACATATTAACGGGCACATCCACTTCAATACCGCCTACAATATCTACCAGCCTCTCAAAACCCTTAAAATCAATAACTGCATAATGGTCTATTTTAACATCAAGTAGGTCCTGGATTGATTCCTGTGCTAATTCTTCTCCGCCGTAAACATAGGCTGCGTTAACTTTATCCCAGGCACCTTTAATCTTCACCCGGGTGTCTCGAGGAATAGAAACCATGTTAATATCTCCCTCGTTGGGGTCTACGCTGACAACTATAATTGTGTCGGTACGTCCCCGAAAATCGGAATCACGACTGTCAATTCCCAATACTAAGAGGTTCATTTTATCCATTTTAGGCGTCTCACCATTCTGGTCATCCCCTTGCGGATTAGTGTCATCTGCTAAGTCAGGCTGACCGCTTTTATCTATATAATAAGACATTGTGTAGAAAAATGTTCCAATAAGAAGTAAAGCCACTACTAAAAAACCGACGATAACTTTAGTATTATTATTACTATTACTATTGCTGGGCATAAATTCCCCTCCTTATAGGGTGTCATGAGGAAAAAAGAGTCTTATGTCTATATAATTGACGTAAAAGAACCCCACTAGGTTGCATGGGGAGACATAATATGTCAAAGAGGGCTTCCAGTATAACTGGTTTAAGGAATTATCGTTACTGTCTGGGTACTCTCATCCCAGGTAACTTCCGCTCCCAAACCTTCACTTACCACCCGCACCGGCACAACAGTATGAGCCCCTTTAAGAGCTGGGGCAGCATCTAGTTGAATTTCTTGTCCATCTATAGTGGCCGTTTTTGAACCTATTTGTAACTGCATTTCTTTATCGCCTAATTGATAACTGACAGTTTGGCTGCTGCTTTCCCAACCGATATCTGCACCTAGTACTTCCCCGATAAATCTAAAAGGAAGCATAGTGTGCCCCGGTCCTTCTACATATGGGGCTACGGGTAAGGTCTTTGCCTCATCACCGATATAAGCCGTTTTCTGGCCGATTACCAATTTAATCTCTGTCTTAATTTGCTTTTGCAGTACAGCTATTCTTTGATCCAATTTAATAACCTGTTGTGTCAGTAAAGCAATCTGCTGTTGAAGGTCAGTGTAATGACTGCCAATATAATTATCCACATAACTCTTAGTCACTAGAGGATCTTGGTCACTGCCCGGCAGCGGATCAGACGCTTGTACCTGTTTTCCAAGGCCATAACCAACTAAAAGCAATGCCATCATCAGCAAATAGATCCAACGCTTTCTCATTACACATCCTCCTCAAAAATACTAATACAGAGCTATTCTAACAATGGGACAAACTCGAGAAATTACCTTTTTATCATAACATATATAACATTCGTTATCACCCGGATTTTTTGTGCGGGTACCTGAATATATATATAAATTTGTGGGTATACTGTTATTTATTAACAATATTTAGAAAATTGTATTTTTTTTCAGAAAACAGTTCCCAAAGTGTGAATAATATGTTATTATATTCACAAGGGTAGCCTCTCAGTAACCGTCGCACTTTATAAACACTAGTCTAACATGATGGCTCGGTAATTTTTAATGAAATATTGTGCTAAGTTTCACTATCTGCACAGTACCTCTTTTACATATGAGGTTAACATTTTATGGTCCATGGTCAGACCATCAATAGCGGAAATCAATTTTAGAAGGGGGGCAAAAGACATGAAAAATCTTAATACTTTGGAACAAGAGCGCAGTGCCCTGCTCAATGAGTGGATTAGAGCCAAAGAAGCCGAAAAAGTTAAGCTGCTCATGAAAATCATGGATATAGATGAACAGCTTGAAGACGAGGATAACAGCGAAAACTAACTAAAGCGTGGGCCAGAAACAACGGTCCACGCTTTAATTTATTTGGTCACCTGATAAACAATATTTTTCAATATAGTGTCCGGAACAATCCAAACCGTTCCATCAACTACTGCTACTTTTCTGCCACCCGCAATGACTTTGATGATGCCTGATGTATCTATGTTGCGAGCTATCTTAAAGTGCTGCTTTAAGTTTGTCAGATTCGGCCTGAAATCTGTCTCCATATACTTCCTAAAGACAAAAACCAATTTGGGTAGCTGCAAGAAGTAGACTTGAGGCTTGGTCAACTGCTCCATTAGTTTGCCAAGTATTTCTTCATCCCGGGGCGTTACTTTCATCGTAAAAAGGTTTTCAATATCTATTACTTTATTATCCACTACAATAGGATCAATAAAAGTCTTTACCTCAGATAAGATTTTCTTATCCATTGTTACATAATAGCTTATGTCAATTTCCAGTTCATCCTCCAAAAGTTTTTGAATATATGAAACACCATTATCTTGGAAATGATTCTCTAGGGTACTGCCCTTAAGGTAAGTATTGACTGGAAAAAATACCGCGCCTGATTTGTAGGAACCGCTTATGTCAATACTATATACGGTCACCATCTTTAGTTCTTGGCTCTCGACACCGATAAATAGCACATTTAAATTATCCGTAGTTTTGTTTAAATGTGGGTTCGGTAATTTGTCCGGAGGCATTAGGGCAACCTGCTGTTTTTCTTTAGGTCTTGACAGTACTTGCGCTGAGACTGTGTTATGCTGATATTCGTTTTCTGAATCTGTATTTAGGATACTATCGTTTTCTTGTACTTTTGTCTTTTCTCTAAAGTTTTCGCTTTTAACCTTATCCCATGTAATATTTGGCACCTGTAGCGATTGTACGCTCTGTACCCCTAGTTGGTTATTACTTAACAAAGGCTTTTTAACAGGTTGTTCCATTATGTCCAACCCCAAAGCCATCAGGCCGCCGAAAATTAGGCCCCACACCAATGCGCGTCCGATTCCTTTTAGAAACAATGACCCCACTCCTCATTTTAGCTTCAGTTATTTAGTATTGCCTATGAGGAGAGAAATTATGACATAAAAAACACGAGAGGTTGTCCCGTGTTTATACTACTCGTTTTGAAACTAAGCCGCTTGATTGGAGTACGTCTAGCATGCTTAGCGCTTTTCCGGTACCCATGGCAACGCAGGAAATTGCTTCTTCGGCAAAATGGACCGGTAATCCGGTTTGCTCCATGAGAAGAGCATCCAACCCGTCTAGCAGTGCACCGCCGCCAGTCATTACAATACCTTTGTTCATGATATCGGAAGCTAATTCAGGCGGAGTTTTTTCAAGTACTTCTTTAACACCGGAAATAATCTGCTCTACAGGTTCCTGCAAAGCTTCAAAAGTTTCATGTGCTGAAACGTTGATGTTTTTTGGCAGGCCGCTAACCAAATCCCGGCCGCGAATGTCCATATATAAGTTATCTATCTTGCCTTGGGGATATGCAGTTCCTACCTGTTTCTTCATGTCCTCGGCTGTTCTTTCGCCGATCATTAAATTGTATCTCTTTCTTATGTATCGCACAATTGCATCATCAAACTTATCGCCGCCTACCCGCAGTGATTTACTGCAAACTATCCCACCTAAGGATAAGACTGCTATGTCTGTTGTGCCGCCGCCAATATCAACTACCATGCTTCCGCTGGCCAGAGAAATATCCAGTCCTGCGCCCAAGGCTGCTGCCAGAGGTTCTTCAATGAGGTAGGCCTGTTTTGCCCCAGCCTGAAGAGCGGCCTGCCTAACTGCCCGTTCCTCTACTCCTGTTACCCCGGAAGGGATACATACCATTACCCGCGGCTTAAATAACAGTTTTTTTCCACCACAAGCCTTATTAATAAAGTAGCGGAGCATTCTTTCGGTAGTATCATAATCCGCTATGACGCCTTCCCGTAAAGGTCTGATTGCTACTATATTTCCCGGAGTACGGCCCAACATCTTACGCGCTTCCTCACCCACTGCAATAATCTGACCGCTGTCTCTATCTATGGCCACTACTGATGGTTCGTTAAGGACGATGCCCTTATTCTTAACATATACCAAAACACTGGCGGTACCTAAGTCCACCCCAATATCCGTTCCCCAACCAAACATCCCTTAAACTCCTCTCTCACTTTGCTTGTCCCTATAAACACTAAAAGACAAAACCCAAAATACGGTAATATAGAGTTTAAAAGATTAGTTCTCCAAATGATGACAAATTCCTTTTAAGAAACTTTGGTTTCTTTATATTTTTTACGAGTGGCCTCTCCGCCCCGTATGTGCCTCTCTGCTTTATTTTTTTCCAGCACAGTTTTAACCTTACCTGCCAAATTTTTATCTATAGCCGGCAGGCGCTCCGTAACATCTTTGTGAACCGTACTTTTACTTACACCATACACATTAGCTGCTTGTCGCACCGTGGCCGAGGACTCTAAAATATACTCACTGATATCCATGACCCGCTTGCGGATATATTCTTGCATGCTGAGGCCTCCTTCCGCTTATTCTGTAAATATATATGTGGAGGCCATAAAATTAGACCAGGAAAATGGCGGAAACAATAGCAAGTCACACCATTTTTCTGGTCCTTTATAAGGGAGGTATTTTGAAGTTTGCTTATTTATTTAGAGACAAATATGTCGAAGGGTCTGAGTGGTGGCCATCTTTCAGTAACTCAACGTGCAAATGAGTTCCAAGATCATTCTCTGCCTTCCCGGATTCGCCAACTTGACCAAGCACAGTTCCTTTTTTGACTTGGTCTCCAGCCGCAGCTTTTACTTTACCCAAGTTGGAATAACGGGTCTGCCAGCCGGAACCGTGATCTACAGTAATACGGTAACCGAATAATTCGTTATATTCAACCTCAGATACTTCCCCTGATAAGACTGCGGCCACAGGAGTGTCCCGCTGAACCGATAAGTCCAGACCAGCGTGAAAACGAAAATCTTCATAAACATTAGAATAATTATAACCATAACTTGTAACTATCTGTCCTACTACAGGCAAACCCATTTCACTTAGTGCCGGTTCCACTATTTCTGGTTCCGCTTCTACTTTTGATATAGTTAATTCTTCAGTCACATTAGCATTTTCTTGCTCTGTATTAGCTTTTGCCGTATTTTCCTCATACGCTGCCGGCCAATTGACAGCGTCCTGGATAGGTTTAGTCTTATCCAGGGGTGTCATATCGCCCATATCCTCAATTACACTGGAGTTGTTTATGTCGCTGCTATACCAGCCTTGGAAGATAATGTAGGCAGGCAGGATCATGGAAAATATCAGCAATGCCGGAAGGATTAGCTTCCAACGCCGCAGCCAAAAGCTTCTTAACTGCTTTAGATGTTCTTTTGACTTTTTCATATTAGCAACAAAATTAGCTAAGGTTCTTTTAATCATACTATCACCTCAGCAATATTATTACCCATAATTTTCCTTTATAAACCTTTTTTCTAAGACAATTACGTATCATTATATAAATGGTTGTTCGAAAGGCGCTTATGCAAGAAGCAAGAAGTCCAAGGCCGCGAGGTGGTTTGCAGCGCAGGCGTACTGATATTGTACGTTGAGCATGCAAAACGCCGAGCAACGCCGGAATTCACAGCTTATTCTTGAGTGACTGTTCGAACGTCCGCTTTAGTTACCATGTCTCGATGGAGATACCTCTGTAATAATGAGCTAATATCTCTTTAAAATCTTTACCTTCTTTCGCCATGCCGTTGGCACCATATTGGGACATTCCTACCCCATGCCCATAACCTTGGGTGAGAAAAACAATTCCATTTTGTTTAATAGTCCAATTAATATCGGTAGAAGATAAATCCAACAATCGACGCAGTTCTGTACCCGAAAAGGTCCTAGCCCCTATTTTTATTGTTTTTGCTCTCCCGGACACAGTCTTAGCCAAGATTTTTATCAGGGACTGACTGTTTAGTGATGAAACAGGTACGGCTGATATGTTAGTACCCAAACGCATATCCAATTCTTGAAAAGTGAAACTTGTTGCGTTATTAAAGCGAGGCGATTGCGCATCCCACCTACTTGGTACGCTCTGTAGGTAAGAGAAGCTGTATTTCCAGACTTCTGATGCTTCTTCAGTCCTGCCGCTGCTTGTGGAATGGTAAACAGGTTCTATCAATCGGCCGTTATATGTCGCTACTAAGCCGGCAGTTTCTTCTACTGCTTTTTTCACCTTGCTGTAATAGCGCCAGTAATCAATGATTCCCCACCTACGCCTCATGTCTGTCTTTGACATCCAAGCCTGACAGTGACTTGCATCAGTACAAATATCCGCATTCGGATGCATACTATTTGATGCGTCACTTGTTACTTTTTTAAGGGTATAGGTTCTTGCGGCAACTGCTTGGGCCTTTAAAGCTTCCAGTTGAAAGACGGCTGGCATTTCCCCGGCTATTACACCAACCAAATACTCTTCTAGAGGCATTACTACCACTTTTCCGCTGTCTTGCATTTTTACACGGATTCCTACTCCTAAGTTCTTAATTTCAATTTTTGGTTCATGCCGCAGAGTCAAAATTAGGGAAGGCAATATCACCAAAACAACCAAGCAACCCAAAAGCAGCCAAAAAAATGTTTTTCGCATAGGTCTTCCTTTCAAGCATACGCTTTATATCTAATGTATTTAAAGTTATAAACATATATGATTGAGAAGTTTAGAATTAGCGCCGGTGAAAGTCTGGCTCTGAATGAATAGATTCTTGGTTTAAGTAGAATTATCCTTCGGAGAAAGTGGCATATACTGTCGTCAGCAATAGACTAAAAAATCCCAACCGAGGTTGGGATTAATCTTCAATACGTTTTATTTTTGCACCGATACCGCTTAACTTTTCCACAATTTCTTCGTAACCTCTATCTATGTGATATGTACATCCGATAGCTGTCTCCCCTACTGCAACCAAGCCGGCAATGATTAAAGCAGCCCCGGCTCTAAGGTCAGTAGATTTAACCGGTGCGCCGGTTAGGCGGCTTTGCCCTTTTACGATGGCACTGTGCCCTTCAATAGTTATGTTAGCGCCCATTCTTTTTAGCTCATTAACATGCATAAAGCGATTCTCGAAAACAGTCTCGGTGATAACACTAGTGCCTTGGCAAACAGCCATCAATGCCATGAACTGGGCCTGCATGTCTGTGGGAAAGCCGGGATACGGCAGTGTCTTAATATCCACTGCATATAAGGGTTTTTTACTTACAACCCTTACACCATTGCTCTCTTCAGTAATTTCCGCCCCGGCCTCCTTTAGCTTAGCAACTACCGGTTTAAGGTGGTCTTCGATCACATTTTCAACCAATACGTTGCCGCCTGCCGCTGCCACTGCTACCATATAAGTTCCCGCTTCTATTCTGTCTGGTATGACAGTATGGCGAGCCCCTTTTAATGATTGAACCCCGTCAATTTTAATAATATTGGTCCCGGCGCCGGTAACCCTGCCGCCCAGATTATTAAGAAAGGTTGCCAGATCTACAATCTCCGGTTCTTCCGCAGCATTCTCTATAATGGTCGTACCTTCAGCTGTTGCAGCTGCCATCATAATGTTTTCCGTAGCACCTACACTGGGGAAATCCAGATAAACCCTACTACCTTTTAATTTATCAGCATAAACATCAATGACACCATGGCCTATTTCAATCCTTGCTCCCATCGCGGCCAACCCTTTAAGATGCAGATCAATGGGGCGACTGCCAATAGCACATCCGCCTGGCAACGACATACGAGCATGTCCTGTCCTTGCAAGTAATGGCCCCATCACTAAAAAGGAAGCCCTCATTTTTCTCATGTACGGATAGGGAGCTTCCCAAGTATTAAGATTTTGCGCATCTATTTTTAGAGTATCGTTTTGGAAGCTGACTTCTGCTCCCAAGAGTCTTAACACTTCACAGATGATTTCCACATCTGTCAGCCGCGGGACATCCTCAATGATACTTGGGCCTTCCTCGGCAAGAAGGGCTGCTGCGATAATCGGTAGGACTGCGTTCTTTGCCCCGCTGACTGTAATAACACCTTCTAAAGTTTCACCACCTGTGACGATTATTTTATCCAAACTGTTTTCCTCCTAGCAACGCTGCTCTAATTTTTTGTCAAAAACGCCCCAGTTCCTACTGGTTTATGAAGTGTGTTACTTTTTCTTAATGTTTCTAATATTCTCCTTCCAACAGAGGCGAACCAAGATAAACATATGTTTTAGCATCGTTTTCATGGTATCGTAAGGCTATGTTTATATTTATCTTCCTGTCACCGACGGTGACATAGTCTTCTAGGTTACTAGTATAGCCGCTAAAACTTACCAAACTATCATTATTTATTCCATTCAAGTCATCTGCCCCAACTGTTTCAAACATTTGGTTAAGCAGTTTATTTTTTTGCCGTTTAGTCAATTGCTTATTAATTGTCCCCGTCAAATAGGTTGAAATGCTTCCTTCCACATTACACTTTTCGAATGCTCCTGTCACTTTTTGTCGGTAGGTTAGCATGTCCTCAAAATTTCCTGCTTGTGATAAGGTCACAATTAAATAGGTCTCCGGTTTTTCTGGCGCTCCCTGATCCTGACGGTCTAAGGTTTGCACAATAATCACTGCATATTCACCGGGGGTTAATTCCTTTATGGCAGTAACGCCCCGCATCCCTTCATACTCCTGTTGATCCATGGTGAATTCCCCGGAAACGCCAAGGCCTTCCTGCACTTTTTGGACAGTATCCAACAACTGCTGCATAGACAGATATTCATTATTTAGTTTCGCCCAGCCTTGCACTTTTAATTCATATGCTTGCGCCCCACTCGCTTCAAATGATTTATACAACGGATGATCTGCTACTATCTCACTACTTAAGGCAGCCTGAAAAGGGTTGGAGTAAACGGTAATAAATACACCAACCAATATAATGGCTAATAATGCCTTCTTCATAAAAATTCCCCTCCTATTAAAAAGCATAATAGTAGTTTTACCATTTTGTGACTATTTAATAAGAGGGGATAAAGTTTTTTTCTCCCTAGACACACGAAGGCCACGGCAATAAGCCGTGGCACACGTGCCTCTAGGTTAATTGCTTTACATTAAAGCAACTATTAGTATTATTCTTGCAAAAAAACAATTTTCCTGCAACACTTTGGTGGTAATATCTGTTGGAGGAGGAAAAAGTTCATTTAATCCTTAGTAACGGCTTCTATCCGTGCAAGTGCTCGACGCATAGCGAATTCAGCCCGGGATAGATCGAGACCTTCAGGCTTTTGTTCCAACCGTTCCTTCGCCCGCTCCTTAGCTCGCTCAGCACGCTGAAGATCAATTTCATCTGTCGTTTCAGCCGTATCCGCCATTATGGTCGCCTTATTTTCAATTACTTCCATAAAGCCGCCGCTAATGGCCATTATCTCTTCTGCATCTTCACCCTTCATGCGGATTACACCGGGCTGTAAGCCGGCAACCAACGGAGCATGATTATAGAGCACTCCTAAGTAACCTTCGCTGGCCGGCACTACCAATGAACTTACCGCTCGTTTTAATACTGACCGCTCCGGAGTTACCACTTCAACAGCAATTTTCTTGTCAGCCATAGAAACCACGCCTTTCTAACCTAACCGCTCGGCTTTTTTCACAGCATCCTCTATGGTGCCAACCATCAAAAATGCTTCCTCAGGTAAGTCATCGTGTTTACCATCAATAATTTCCTTAAAGCTGCGGACAGTTTCTTTCAGCGGTACATAGACACCTTCCATGCCGGTAAAAGATTCTGCCACAAAGAACGGCTGAGATAAGAAACGTTCAATTCTTCTTGCTCTCGCCACAATTAACTTATCATCTTCGGACAGTTCGTCCATACCAAGGATAGCAATAATATCCTGAAGTTCTTTATAACGTTGAAGCACTTCCTGAACTCCCCGGGCAACATCGTAGTGCTCTTGCCCAAGCACGCCAGGTTCTAAAATTCTGGATGAGGAGTCAAGTGGGTCAACCGCCGGGTAGATACCTTTTTCAGAAATCTGACGGGACAACACTGTAGTTGCATCCAAGTGGGCAAAAGCTGTCGCCGGTGCCGGGTCAGTCAAGTCATCTGCGGGAACGTAAATTGCCTGCACAGAAGTTACAGAACCTTTTCTAGTAGAAGTAATTCGCTCCTGCAGTTGGCCCATTTCAGTTGCCAACGTAGGCTGATATCCAACCGCCGAAGGCATACGTCCTAATAGTGCGGAAACCTCAGAGCCTGCTTGAGTAAAACGGAAAATGTTATCAATAAACAGAAGAACGTCTTGTCCTTCTTCATCACGAAAATATTCAGCCATAGTCAAACCGGTTAAGCCAACTCGCAAACGCGCTCCCGGCGGTTCGTTCATCTGACCGAAGACTAATGCGGTCTTATCAATAACACCGGATTCATTCATTTCCAGCCAGAGGTCATTACCTTCACGGGTACGCTCACCAACGCCGGCAAAGACTGAAAAGCCACCGTGTTCGTAAGCAATATTTCGAATAAGCTCCATAATTAAGACCGTCTTACCAACACCAGCGCCGCCAAAGAGCCCGATTTTTCCACCTTTGGAGTAAGGCGCCAACAAATCGACGACCTTAATGCCAGTTTCCAAAATTTCTGTAGAAGGCATCAAATCTTCGTACCTCGGAGCTGGACGGTGGATAGGAAGGGTTTCCTCAACTTTAAAAGCACCCTTGCCATCGATTGTTTCACCAATTACATTAAACATTCTTCCCAAGGTATTTCTTCCTACAGGCACATTAATAGGGTCCTCGGCATCTATTGCAACCATGCCTCGCTGCAAACCTTCTGTGGAAGAAAGTGCCACGCAGCGGACAGTGTCGTTACCAAGATGCTGCATAGCCTCCATAGTTATGTCAACATCATTTTGTGCGTATCCATCGGGTTGATCCTTTGACATTATCTTTACAGCGTTATATAGTTCTGGCAGTTCATCCTCAAAACGAACGTCTACTACAGGCCCGATAACCTGTACTACCTTGCCTTTATTCATCGTTTCCCCTCCATTCATGGGTATTGGTCTAACTAATTCATGTTGTTGCTATTTATCCAAAGCAGCAGCGCCACCGACAATTTCTGAAATCTCGCGAGTAATTGCTGCCTGCCGCGCACGGTTAAAGGATAAGGTTAACTTATCAATCATTTCGTCCGCGTTGGTCGTCGCAGAATCCATGGCGGTCATACGTGCTCCGTGCTCACTGGCTTTAGCCTCCAGCAGTGCCCGGTAAACTAGTGTTTCAACGTACCTGGGTAAAAGTGTGTTCAATACCTCATCGCCGGAGGGTTCAAATAAGTAATCCGAATCAGCTTCGTCTTCTGTCTCCCCTTCAGGTGCAATGGGCAGTAGATGACTAACCGTTGGAGTCTGGCTGATGGCTGTCAGAAACTTAGTATAGACCAATTTGATTTCATCAAAGGTACCGTCCAAAAATAGCTTAGTTACAACGTTGACTAATTCTCTCGCTTGAATATAGTTGGGGTTATCACCGATGTTAATGAACTCCTCTTGGATAGCTAATTCCCGACGCCGGAAATAATCCCGACCTTTTCGCCCTACAGCAATGACAGCAGTTTCAACCTCTTCTTCCTGCATAGACTGTTGGGCCAATTTAGTTACATTAATGTTATAACCACCGCAGAGCCCTCCGTCAGCCGTAATAAGAACATATCCTATCCGTTTAACCGGACGCTTTTGCGTTAAATCAAAATCTAATTCGTTGGAAGCCTCAACCAAACGGGTCAATACTTCCTCCAATTTATCAGAATATGGTCTTGCCGCCGTCACCGCCTGCTGTGCTTTGCGGAGTTTAGCGGCTGAAACCATTTTCATAGCCTTTGTAATTTGCTGGGTATTAGTAATACTACGAATGCGTCTCTTAATATCCCGCATACCAGCCATTTAATATCACCACCTTTGTTTAGGTGTCTCTAACATCTTAAGCAGTAAAGGTTTCTTTAAATTCTTTAATTGCTTGAACTAATGCTTCGTTCAGTTCATCGGACATCTTACCTTCACTCTTGATCTTTTCTAAGATATCTTTTTTGCTGCTGCGCATAAACTGTAGAAACTCTTTTTCAAATCTCAAAATATTATCTACAGCAATATCATCCAAGTAACCATTGGTTGCTATATAGATTACAACAACTTGCTCTTCCACTTCCATCGGTTGATACTGCCCCTGTTTAAGTACTTCCATAATACGTTCCCCACGGGCTAATCTTGCCTGAGTGGCTTTATCCAAGTCAGAACCAAACTGAGAAAATGCAGCCAGTTCTCTGTATTGAGCCAAATCCAGACGAAGAGTTCCGGCAACTTTTTTCATGGCTTTAATCTGGGCGGAACCACCAACCCTAGATACGGATAAACCTACGTTAATCGCCGGACGAAAACCAGCGTTAAACAAGTCTGTTTCCAAAAATATCTGGCCGTCAGTAATTGAAATCACGTTGGTAGGAATGTATGCGGATACGTCGCCGGCCTGAGTTTCGATTATCGGCAGTGCAGTTAAGCTGCCGCCGCCCTGGTCATCGTTTAATTTCGCAGCACGCTCTAACAAGCGAGAGTGCAGGTAGAAAACATCACCCGGGTATGCTTCGCGTCCGGGAGGCCTTCTTAGCAATAAGGATAATTCCCGGTATGCCGTAGCTTGTTTAGATAAGTCGTCATAAATACAAAGCGCGTGTCCGCCATTGTACATAAAGTATTCTCCCATGGCACAACCGGAGTAAGGTGCAATGTATAAAAGCGGCGCCGGTTCACTGGCAGTCGCAGAAACGATTATAGTATAATCCATGGCACCATGCTTTTCTAACCGTTCCACCACACCAGCAACAGTAGATGCTTTCTGCCCAATAGCAACGTAAACGCAAATAACGCCTTTACCTTTTTGGTTGATAATGGCATCAATTCCAACGGCTGTTTTACCTGTTTGGCGGTCGCCGATAATTAATTCACGCTGACCCCGTCCAATGGGAACCATGGCGTCAATGGATTTCAAACCGGTTTGAAGCGGTTCGGCGACAGGTTGACGATAGATAACACCCGGAGCGGGGCTTTCAATGGCTCTAAACTGTTCCGTTTTAATCGGTCCTTTACCATCTATCGGCTGTCCGAGGGGATTAACTACGCGTCCAATTAACGCTTCGCCAACCGGAACCTCCACAATTCGCCCAGTTCTTTTTACCTCGTGGCCTTCTTTAATCTTAGTATATGGGCCTAAAATTACAGCCCCGACATTATCTTCTTCAAGGTTGAGCACCATTCCATAAATTCCACCGGGGAATTCAATAAGTTCACCGGCCATGGCTTTTTCTAGACCGTAGATACGAGCAATACCGTCACCGACCTCGATAACCGTACCCACTTCCGTTACTTCTACTTCTGTCTCGTAGTGCTCAATCTGCTGCTGAAGAATAGAGCTTATTTCTTCAGGCCTAATGCTCATTAGCTACTTCACCCCTATCGTTAGAAAAATCCACTTTCGTTAATTGCAGCTTTAACGTCTGCAGACGTTTCTTGATGCTTCCGTCATAAACACGATCGCCTATTTTAACCACTACTCCGCCAATTAATTGAGGATCTACTTGTATTTTTAATCGAGTTTCTTTTCCGGTTAAATAAGACAGTTTATCTTTAATAGCTTTCTCATATTCCGGTTTTAATTCCACTGCAGTGCGCACAGTAGCGGCTACTATATTCTTTGCCTGATCCGCAAACATAATATATTCAGAAAGAATTTCCTTAAGAAACCTTTCTCTGCGCTTATCCATCAGTAAATGTAAGAAATTCTTCATAATAGGTGATATCTGGCTGGAAAATATAGCATCAAAGATGCTTTTCTTTTTTTCCGGCTCAATTAATTGATGCTTGAGTACCTCGTCCAATTGAGGATTAGCTAGGACCGTATTAACAACTAAGGTTAATTCTTTCTTATATTGTTCTATGTCTTTATTTTTTTCAGCAATGGCAAAGAGTGCACGGGCATAACGTCTCGCAATAGTCTTATTTATCATTGCAATTCGCCTACCTCTGACACAAATTCTTCAACGAATTTCTTTTGGTCTTCGTCAATAATAGTACGGTTGATTACTTTGCCTGCAGCTAATAACGCTAGGTTTGCAACCTCATTACGAATTTCTGCCAACGCCTTTGTTTTCTCTCCGATAATTTCTTCTTTCGCCTTAGCCACTGTTCGAGCAGCTTCCTCTTGGGCTTCAGAGACGATTTGTATTTTCATATCCTCACCGGTCTTACTAGCGCGATTAATAATCTCTTGTGCTTCTTTTTTAGCATTGTCCATCTTTGCTTGATACTCCACTAACAGTTTTTCGCTATCCACTTTAGCCGCCTTTGCATCGGCAATGGACCTTTCAATACTTTCTTCCCGCTCACGCATGATCTTAATAACGGGTTGATAGAGTAATTTATTTAAAATAGCAATCACAATCAAAAGGTTAATAATCTGAAACAAAAATGTCCAGACACTAAAATTGAGTGCTTCTAGGATTGCCATGTGTTAACCTCCCCTCTTGCCGGTTATCGGGTAAATAGTACATGGGCGAATAAGATTATATCTCTTATTCGCCCGCAGCAACTTGGCTTAATCCTTAACCAATCTTAGTCCACATCAAAATAGCAATAACGAATGAAAATAGCGTAAGTGCTTCCATAAATGCCAGAGCTAGAAGTAACGATGTTCTAATTTCTCCGGAAGCCTCCGGCTGACGGGCAATACCCTCCATTGCTCTTGCTGACGCATTACCTTGACCGAGTGCAGACCCTAACGCTGCTAGTCCAATAGCCAAACCAACGCCGATAAAACTTAAACCTGTCATGAAGTTCCCCTCCTTTCAAGGATAAATAAATTTTCTTTAAAAACCTTATACCAAAAGTGACTCATTTGCTTAATGCCCCTTGATAAAAGCTTGAAGATAAGTAATCGGTAACAAGGTGAACACAAATGCCTGAATGAACCCCATCAGAACTCCCAACAGCATCACGGGAGTGGGCACAACCAATGGCAGCAACATGAACAGAATGGTTACCACCATCTTTTCTCCGAACATGTTACCAAACAGACGCAAGGATAAGGAGACGGGCTTGACAAACTCCTCTATGATTGTTAGTGGTGCTAGTGCAATAGTCGGTTCCGTGAAATGGTGAAGGTAACCGCCTATGCCCTTCTTTTGAATCGCAAATATTTGAATTACGACTACTGTAGTTACACCAAATGCGGCTGTAGTACTAATGTCGATTGTTGGTGGTTTAACCGTAGGGATAAACCATGATAAATTAAGACTGAGAATAAACAGGAACAAGGTAGCAATAAGAGGCAAATACTTTCTACCTTCTTTATCCATTGCATCTTCTAAAAGACCTTCTATGAAGCCGATTAGCATTTCTAAAAGATGCTGGACACCCCGAGGTTTACTGCTGAGATTCCGGGTTGCAAGAAATACTGCTATAGTCAAAATCGCCATTACCATCCAAGTGGTAACTACTGTTGAGGAAATCGGAATATTACCAATGTACAATACCGTATGAGGTCTTAAGTGGTCCATAATATTTGCTAATTCTGCCAACTTCTCTTCCACACTCTCACCCCTTTCCGCTTAGAATTAAGCCAATACCATCTAAAATATGAGTAAATACCTGCAGGCTCAAACTCAATGCTACGCCGAGCATAAATTGAACCCCGCCTATTAAGGAAAGAAACAAAGCAGCAAAGGAAATAAGGGTCCGGTAAAAAAACCTTTTCATAAAAAATATTTGGGCCCCTTTAGCATCATCTTTTGCTTTAATGGCATCCATTACCAGGTAAAAGTTAATAATACTTACCGGCACCCCTGTTATTACCCCCAACGCGAGAACTCTCATTCCCAATAAGTAGGCAATAACAATAAAGAAAGCAGCCAAAATAACAATCTGTCTGATTTTGCTTGCTAAAGAAAACTGATACTGGCCCAAACCCGTCATTCCTTCTTATCCTCATCATCCTTTGGGATCATGTCCTCTGTCTTTTCCAATACCTTTAACTCCGATAAAAGAGTTTTAAAAGATACCGTTACTCCTAACAAAATTCCTACTAGCATTAACCAAGGCCCTGTCTTAAACTTCTCGTCCAACCAGTTCCCGGCAAAGTAGCCCAGAAAAATACTTAGAGCCATAGTAATACCGAAAGACATTGCGAAATTTGCATATCTTGAGTAGCTCCAGTATTCTTTTTTCATTAGCTCACTCCTTAAATACTTCGCGTATCGCTAATAATATTTCCCAAGGACTTACTAGTATACACACATAGTGGGATATATTCTATCTTGAAACAAGGATTCCTCTTTTTCCGAGATAATCCTAGTTCATTTTCCTACTGAAAAACGCCTGATTTTTAACTAATCTTACACCCTTTATTGATGAAAATCGTCAGGCCTATCCGTTGTTCCAAAATAATAGCTTAATGCTCCAATAATTCGCTCGCATGCTCTGCCATCACCGTAAGGATTAGAAGCTTTAGACATCTTTCGATACTGCTCTTGGTCTTCTAATAGTACTGATACCTGCTCCATAATTCTGGCCTTATCCGTACCAACCAGACAAACTGTCCCTGCATTGACAGCCTCCGGCCGCTCAGTTGTATCCCTCAGTACTAGTACAGGCTTCCCTAAAGAGGGTGCTTCTTCCTGCATGCCTCCGGAATCTGTCATTACTATGTATGATTTTTTCATCAGGTTTGCAAAGGGTTGGTAATCCAAGGGTTCTATCATCACTACTCGTGCCAAATTACCTAATATCTCATTGGCCAATTTACGTATCTGCGGATTCTTATGTATGGGGAAGACAACCGTAATATCTTTATGCTTGGACAAAAGTTCCTTAACCGCCTGAAAAATATTCTTCATGGGTTGTCCCCAATTTTCCCGTCGATGGGTGGTAAGCAGTATTATCTTACTATCATTCTCTAATACTTCAATGAGCTTAGGATCAGTAAAGGAATAGTCTTTGCCCACAGTTTGTAAAAGCGCATCTATAACAGTATTGCCGGTGATAAAGATCATGTTGTCTTCAATATTTTCTTTCCTTAAGTTTGCCGCAGCTTGTGCTGTCGGTGCCAGGTGAATATTGCTAATCGATCCGGTCAATCTCCTGTTCATTTCCTCTGGAAAAGGCGAGTAAATATTGTCAGTGCGTAATCCGGCTTCTACGTGACCTACTGGTATTTGTTGATAGAAACTGGCCAATGCCGAGACAAAAGTGGTGGTAGTATCGCCATGGACCAACACCAGGTCCGGGCGTTCTTTACTGAGTACTCCTTCTAATCCGTTAAGTACCCGAGAGGTAACCTGATTAAGAGTCTGCCCATGCTGCATAATATCCAAATCATAATCAGGAATTATTTGAAACAGGCCCAGTACTTGGTCCAGCATTTCCCTATGCTGTGCCGTAACAGCAACCTTAGTTTCGAATTCGTTGTTTTTACTTAAGGCATTGACTAAGGGTGCCATTTTTATTGCCTCGGGCCTGGTACCAAAGATGGTAAGAATTTTCGGCATACTTTACCTCCTTGCTTATTCATCCAAATAACCCTTTGAAATAAGTTTCTTTATATGTTCCTGTAAAGCTTGGTCTATATCAATTCCATAGGCCTCTTCCAAGACAAACATCATTGAAACTGCAGTCTGTGCCACATCTAATAATTCCATAGTAATCGGCACCATTGCTTCCTTTTCTTCTAGCCGAGTTTCTTCGCCGTTGAGTCCTCTGAATTTGCCGATTGCTTCTGCTAATTCTCCTGCTTCTTCCATCAGCTTCAGTGCCGTTGATTCCAAAGAAGGTGACAACCGATTTAGTCTAGGTAAGGCTACAATCTTTTTTTCCACAATACTCTCCCCCACAATTAGATGTTTAAACATGTACTATATCCGGATTTTTTCCACCCTTATTGCTGCTTGTTTCAACATCTCTTCAGCCAGTTTGTCGGGATAATCGTCTAAAATTACTAGACGCTCAATTCCTGCATTAATCAACATCTTAGCACAAACCACGCACGGCTGATGTGTAACGTAAAATGTTGCGCCCTTTATAATGGTCCCATAAACTGCTGCCTGAATAATAGTATTTTGTTCCGCATGGAGACCGCGGCAAAGCTCATGGCGCTGCCCGGACGGGACATTCATTTCCGCTCTCAGGCAACCTACTTCAGAGCAATGAGGTAAACCTGCGGGTGCCCCATTATATCCGGTTGTTAGTATTCTTTTATCTTTTACGGCAATTGCCCCTACCTGTCTTCTTGTGCAAGTGGATCGAGTACGAACGATCCGTGCTATCTCCATAAAATAATCATCCCAATCGGGACGAATAATATCTTCCGACAATAACATCCTCTCCCCATGCTTACTTGGTTCCAAACAAGCGGTCGCCGGCATCTCCTAATCCAGGCACAATATAGCCGTGATCGTTTAATTTTTCGTCAACTGCTGCAGTATAGATGTTTACATCATCATGATCTTCTTTGACTTTTTTTATTCCTTCTGGTGCTGCGATTAAACATACCAGTTTAATGCTTTGGACACCCCGGTCTTTTAAAAATTGTATAGCTGCAGATGCAGAACCGCCGGTAGCGAGCATAGGATCAATAACAATCAAATTCCGTTCGGTAACATCAGTAGGTAATTTGCAATAATATTCAACCGGCTGCAGGGTATCCGGATCACGGTACAGCCCAACGTGACCTACCTTTGCCGTCGGTATTAGTTGCAGCATACCGTTAACCATACCTAAACCTGCTCTAAGAATAGGGACTATCCCAACTTTTCTCCCGGAAATTTTCTTTGCTTTAACCGGTCCAACCGGTGTATTAATGTTAACCTCTTTTAAAGGAAAATCCACTGTTACTTCATAGGCCATCAGCATTGCTACCTCTTCCACTAACTCGCGGAACTCCTTAGAGCCCGTTCTCTCGTCTCTAATTAAAGTTAACTTATGCTGAATAAGCGGATGATCTAATACAAACACTTCCGACATAATAATCACCTCAACCCAATAATATTAAAATAATTGGTCGAAAAGGCCGTCGTAGCAGGAGCAAGAAGTTCAAGGCGCAAAGGCTGCGAGACGCGGAGCGTACATAGTAGCGTACGTGAGCAGTTTCACAGACTGAGCAACGCAGAAATTCACCGCTCACCTGCGATGGACTTTTCGAGCATTCCTATAAGCAGTAGGCGGCTCTTTCGCCACCTATAAACTTAGGCCTGCTAAATCCCATAGTAAGATTGGCGTCACCGACTCTTTTAATTGGGGCTCGCACCGGTTTTAAGACCGGCTGTAAATGCATACCAATAAAAGTGTCTCCTATATCAATTCCTAACCTGCCTAAGATATGTTCTACCAGCACCGGGTCATTAAACTTCTTGTAGGCAGTACCGGCTAGCGCTCCGCCTGCACCGGATTTTGGTACAGCTTTTACTATCACCAGCTTATTATCTTTTGCAGTTTCTTTCTCAACCACTAAGGCTCGGTTAAGGTGTTCACAACATTGGAAAGCAGCCTTCAGTTGATACTGCCGGCACATTTCCTCTATTGGCCTATATATGGCATTTGCCACATCTTCGTTAGACGCTGTCCCAATTTTATGTCCCATTACTTCACTAGTACTGCAGCCAATGACCATAATATCCCCGGGCTCCGGTTGAGCCTCTTTCATCAAAACCGCCAGCGCTTGTTCCAGTTGAGAAGTAACTTCTCTCATAATCAGGATTACCTCCTTAGAATATGAACAACCTCGTTACTAACTATACTCTTTCTCTATATCGCTAATCTTATCAATCCTACGCTGATGCCTGCCTCCGGCAAATTCCGTAGTTAGCCAGGCTTTAACAATTTCTAACGCAAGACCGGGTCCGATTACCCTCTGCCCTAGACTGAGAATATTAGCATCATTATGTTCTCGGGAGGCCTTGGCGGAGAACACATCACCGCAGATCGCCGCTCTAATCCCCGACACCTTGTTAGCCGTAATCCCCACACCTATTCCGGTTCCACAGACAAGTATCCCTTTATTATATTCACCAGCGGCCACTGCCTTAGCAACGTCCAAGGCAAAATCCGGATAATCGACAGAGTCTTCATTAATGGTGCCATAATCTTTATATTCCATTCCCAAACTGTCCAGAAACCCTTTTATCGTTTCTTTCAACTGAAAGCCTCCGTGGTCACTACCCAAAGCAATTTTCATATGTAACACCACCCTTATTAAACACAATTAAAAGTCTTATACTGCCATACTACTTTTTCCCGGTTCTACATAAATCGCCTTATTCCTTTTTTAATCAGGCTTCTTCTTCCATTAGTTTCATAATAAGCAGTTCGATAAGCTCTTCCAGTTGATCCGCACACTCTCGATAGACCCCTGGCGAACCACCGATAGGGTCAGAAACGTTATTATAGATACCTACCAACTCACCTAAAGTAAAAAGCTTGTCCTCTGGGACAATGTTTTTAAGTGCTTCCTTATGCCTCTTTGTCATGGTTAGCACCAAATTAGCTTCGCGCCAGTATTCGTCCTTGAGCAGCCTAGTGCGATGAATCGTTAAATCTATCCCCCGCTCAGCCATCACCCCAACAGCCTGTTCAGCCGCCGGCACTCCATCTAACGCGGCTACGCCCGCAGAAGAGACTGACAGCCTGTCCTCTAGTCTCTTATCTTTAATAAGTCTTTTAGCCAGTCCCTCCGCCATACTGCTCCGACATGTATTTCCCGTACAAACAAATAATACTCTTAGCATAACTGATGACTGCCCTCCCTTTTTGATTCCGCACCTTATGTAAATAACAGCCTGACACCGATTATTAAAAGCACTATACCGCCTAAAGCCTGGGCCTTACTGCCTAACCAAGATCCCAACTGACGCCCGAACAGAAAACCTGCGGCAGTCATTACCCCGGACACTATACCCATTACCAAGACGGTTGTACCCAAGTTAGCCTTAAAAGTGCCTAAACTAAACCCAACGCTAAGGGCATCCATACTGACACTTCCCGCTAACATGGATAATGCCCAGAAGCCAGTAGCTACCTGCATCTTCGCAGTATCTCCCGCACCCTTGCCTGAGGCCAAACCTAGCTTAATAAGTTGTGGTTTGAAACTCTCCCAAAGCATCTGCACACCAATAAAGATTACAATTAATGCGCCGACAACTGTTGCAACATGACCGACAACTTTCCCTAAAAATGCACCTATTAGCAATCCAATCAGAGGCATAAAAACATGAAATATGCTCACTACTAATGAAATTTCCAGTACGCGTCTAATACGAATACCTGTAGTTCCGATACCCAAAGCCATGGAAAACGCATCTGTACCTAATGCTATTGATAATGCCATCAAAGTGTAAAAACTCAATTTCTGCCCTCCTTGTGTTATAAAGTAGCACCTTTATCCTAACCAACTTACCAACTGAATGCGAGGCGGGAGTCTTAGCGACGGCCAGCTATCGGATAAATACTACCGCAAAACCCCCGCCGATAATTCATCGCCTCACAAAATAGTTTGCCCCCAATGCCGTGCAAAATTCTTACATTTTAGTACCCTAATGGGAAATTGCCAGCATCATACTTAAAGCAATACCAATAAACACACCCAGCAGCGAATAATTAGGATGTCTTCTCCGAGACTCAGGTATTAATTCAAAACGCACAATATAAGTCATGGCACCGGCAGCTGTGGCCAATAACAATGCGATTAAATGCGGTGAAATTTTCAAAAGCATTAACCCGATAATGGTACCCATGGGCGTAAACAAACTTACAATACCATTGATAATCATAATCCTCTTACTGCTCATCCCTCCCATTAGCAGGGGGGCTGCAGTCGCCATGCCCTCGGGTATGTTGTGTAAGGCTATGGCAACGACTAATATAAGTCCCAGCTGGCTTTCGGCAGCATACCCCACTGCGATGGCTATTCCTTCAGGCAAATCATGAAGGGCTATCCCAACTGCGATTAAATATCCCATATTCAATAGGTAAAAACTGTTTCTTTCCCCATGAGAAGCAGGCATAAAAAAAGAAAAAAGGCGATCCAATAAAAAAATGAATAATATGCCTAAACTAAATCCCTCTATTGCTGAGGCTATCCCGCCTAGTTTCCAGGCCGAAGGCAATAAATCCATAAGGGCTACCCCAGCCATAACGCCGCCGGCTCCGCCCAACAAAGCAGCTAAAGCCTTTTCGCTAAAACTAGGCTGAATCACTACTAATAACCCACCAAAGGTTGTTGCAAGACCTGCCAGCAAACTGAGCACCAGTATCTCCATATTTCCCCTCACATGCTTTTGTTTTGCGCCTTGCTAATAACCTATTCTATTGACTTGCTTTATATAACCCGCAAACATTAATCAAAGCGCCCTAGACATTTATCACTTCTAAAGCAGCCTTTTCTAAGCGGTTCATTAACGCCATACCTATTCCGGTCTTAGGGTAGGCTTCACATAAAATGACGGAAATTTTTTGCTGATCACACTGACGCAGGGCATCGTAAAGTCTATTTGCGGCAACTTCCGGCGATTTTGCCGGCCCTAAGGACATTAGCAGTTGATGTTTCGCCTCTTGTTTATATTTAAACAGATGTTCCTCAGCGGATAATATGGCGATACTAAGATTCTTCTGTCCATAATCTTGGGATAATCTAATAATGCCCTGTTGAACAGCTTCGTCTTCCCCGCTCACTAAGATCAAATCTCCATTGGGCGCATAATGAGTGTATTTCATCCCCGGCGCTTTTGGTGCGCTGCCTGTTTCAAAGGCAGGGTCAATACTTACTTTACTTAGCACTTCTTTTAATTGTTCCAATGTAACTCCACCGGGCCGTAAGACCAGTGGTGTCTCACCTGTTAAATCTAGCACAGTCGATTCTACTCCCACATCACACTTACCCCCGTCCAACACCGCATCAATCTTGCCTGCTAAGTCCTTAAGTACATGACTAGCTAATGTAGGACTAGGTTTGCCTGATAAATTTGCGCTAGGCGCTGCAATAGGAAGTTTACTAGCTCTTATTAGTCCTCTGGCTACCGGATGATCAGGCATTCTAACGGCTACTGTGTTAAGACCTGCCGAAACAATTCCCGGCACCCGCGGGTGGCGTGGCAAAACAAGGGTTAGAGGACCCGGCCAAAACCTTTTCATTAGTTCCTTGGCACCTACAGGCAGATAATTGGTTATCAGCCTGATATCCCTAAACCGTGAAATATGTACTATTAGCGGATTGTCGGCAGGTCTTCCCTTTGCCCAAAAAATCTTTCTCAGGGCCTTCTCGTTTAATGCATTTGCACCTAAGCCATATACCGTTTCCGTTGGGAAAGCCACCAAACCACCTTTTTTTATGATTTTCGCAGCCTGGGAAAGTTTGTTGATATCAGGGACATCAGGCCGCACTCTAATTAGTTTTGTCTTCATATATGCTCACTCCAGTATCTTAATATGCAATAAGAGGAAGCTGATTTAATACCAGCTCCCCCGTTTAAAACCTGTGGAATTGTTCCACATCCAAAACAAAGACAGTTGCACCACATAATGAAAATGCCTTTTCTCCTATGTACGCATTAGCTAGTTTTTCGATTTGCTGCGATTCACAATTCGCTTTTATAGTGTCCATAAGCCGCCCCACTTGATCATCCTCTACACCAATAAGTATGGTACTATTACCCCTACGTAAAAAGCCCCCTGTTGTAGCAAACTTTGTAGCCCTAAACCCTCTTTCGGTCATTTTCTCCAATAGGTTCTCAGCATCAGTATCTTGGACTATGGTAAGCACCAACTTCATCATAATATCCCCCATATCATTTATTTCACCTTACATTTTCCTGATAAAACAGAGAATTCCTGCATTCTAAAGAAAAATCCTTTTTTAAAACTAATAAATAACTATCCCAAATAACCCTGACAACGCTATTAACCATACCGGATGCACATTTTTGTTAGCCAAAAAAAATACTGATACCGCTATAGCAGCCCCTTTAATATTAATCCCGGCACTGGTAACAATAAAAAACGCTGCAGATATTATCAAAGCTATTACCACCGGCTTAACGCCACTCAGGATTGCTTCTATGCTTTTTTCTCCTCCTTCGGCTTTCTTGAAAGCAATAATACCTACAATAATAAGAAACACCGACGGAGCCACAATACCCATGGTAGCCACCAGCGCCCCTAATATTCCTGATGTCTGATACCCAACAAATGTTGCCATATTAATTGCAATCGGGCCTGGAGTCATCTGAGATAAGGCGATGATATCTATAGTTTGAGCACTGGACAGCCAACCATGCAAGTCAACTACTTCGCGTTCAAGTAGTGGAATGACCGCATAGCCTCCACCAAAGCTAAAAAGGCCTATTTTAGCAAATGTTGCAAATAATTCCCACAGCATTAGTCTCCCTCCTCTTTAAAGAAAAAATAACCTAGTAATCCGGAAATAATTATTACCACTGCCGGATGCAGATCGAGGATTAAGAGTAGGCTAAGGCCTAAAATAAAACTTAACCTAGACTTGTTAGTACGGAGGGTTGTTTTACCAAGTGAGAAGGCAGCATATAATACCAAGCCGACAACCGCAGCACGAGCACCTGTAAAAAACCGCTGGACATAAACATTGTCTCTAAAATTCAAAAAGTAATTTGCTACCAAGATAATAATTAAAAAAGATGGTAAGCCTGCCCCCAGCGCAGCGGCGGCGGCACCCTTTTTGCCATTAACCTTATAGCCGACAATTACGGCTGTATTAATTGTGATGACTCCGGGTAGTGATTGGGCTAACGCGATGAGGCTAAGGAACTCCTCATCTTCCAGCCATTTTCTTTTTTCCACAATATCATACTGAATTAGGGGTATCATTGCATAACCGCCGCCGATGGTGAAAAAACCGATACGAAAAAACCCGGCAAATAACCGCCAGGTCCTGCCTTCTGCAATTTTGGCTTTACCCTCTCCCATACTTTCCTTCACTCTCTTTTCCTGCCCTTAACGACACGGTCATGTCCTGCATAATCCTTTAGTACCGAGATATCTATTATACCGAATTCAGCTAAGAGACTTTTGATGGCAGCTCCCTGGTCATAACCAATCTCCATTAAAAGCCAGCCTCCTGATTTTAAGACCGTCTCAACCTGAGGCAATAAAGCCCGATAGATGCCCAACCCGTCAGGCCCGCCGTCAAGAGCGCCGATAGGTTCCATACGCACCTCAGGTTGCAGATTGTCAATTTCCTTACAGGGTATATAGGGTAAATTTGCCGCCAGCAAATCAACGGTTATATCTTTTTGTGCTAAGGGATTAAGTAAATCACCGGTAAGAAAAATAACCTTAGAGGCAACTCCTAAACCAGTTGCATTTTTTGCTGCTACAGCCAAAGCTGCCCGAGAGCAATCTACAGCCCATACCCGAGCGGGTGAATAATAAGCAATACTGCAGGCTATAGCCCCACTGCCCGTTCCAATATCAGCTACCTTGGCTAATCTTTCACTCTTAATCAAGCGAAGAGCCTCTTCTACTAATACTTCAGTATCTCCTCTAGGAATTAGTACGTCAGCAGTTACATGAAATTTTAAGGACATAAACTCCTGCTCATTAGTAATGTGCTGAACCGGTACGTGATTTGTTCTTTTGCTGATGTAATCATAATATGCAGTCTTCTCTTTAATAGACATTTTTTCATGCCAATTGCTTAAAAGCTGGGCCCTTGTGCAACTCAAAGTGTATCTTAACAAAACCTCAGCTTCCAACTGCGGCGAATCAATCCCCGCTTTAGTCAACATCTCGGTGGCCTTCTTTAAAGCCTCCCGATTAGTCACTTATTTCACCTCTTTTATTTTTTCAGCCTGATCCGTAGTAATCAACGCATCAATTATCTCATCCAGTTCACCTTCAAGTACCATATCCAATTTATGCAAGGTTAACCCAATCCGATGATCGGTCACCCTATTTTGGGGGAAATTAAAGGTGCGAATCCGCTCGCTGCGGTCTCCTGTTCCTACTTGGGATTTCCTGGTTGAAGCCATTTCCCCATGCTGTTCCTGTTCTGCCACATCCAGCAAACGCGCTCTCAGCACTCGCATAGCCTTATCCTTATTCTTATGCTGTGACTTTTCATCCTGGCAGGATACTACAATACCCGTAGGCACATGAGTCAGTCTTACGGCCGATTGGGTTGTGTTGACCGATTGCCCTCCGGGACCGCTGGAACAGAATACATCAACCCTAACATCATTCGGGTTGACCTCAATATCTACTTCCTCCGCTTCTGGCAATACAGCTACTGTTGCCGTAGAAGTATGAATGCGTCCACCGGATTCGGTAGTAGGGATACGCTGGACTCGGTGAACACCACTTTCAAATTTAAACCTGCTGTAAGCTCCGTTCCCTTCCACGAGAAATGCAATCTCTTTAATTCCACCTTTGTCAGTTTCATGAAGACTTAAAATTTCAGTACGCCAGCCTTTTTTTTCAGCGTAGCGGGAATACATTCGGAACAAGTCTCCGCCAAAGAGAGATGCTTCATCTCCACCTGCTCCCCCGCGAATTTCCATGATAACATTTTTTTCATCATTTGGGTCTTTAGGGATTAACAGCAGCTTCAACTGTTCCTCCAGTTTTTCTTTTTCCACCGAACGTTCTTCTAGTTCCATCTGAGCCATTTCAGCTAACTCTTCTTCCACGTTATTATCATCCAGAATCGATTTAGCCTCATCTAAATCCGATAGAACCTTTTTATAATCTCTAAAAACATCTACTATATCCTGTAATGCCGCATGTGCTTTTGCATGTTTTCTAAAGGCCTGTTGATCGTTAATAATTTCCGGATCACTAATCAGACTCCCTAATTCTTCGTACCTATTCTCTACTTCTAGAAGCTTCTCTAACATGTACCCTCACCTCTAACGCAAATTGACTGATCCTGCTCTGCCGTTAATTCCTCTGCTGCCGTCTCGCTGGCCAACACTGCCTCTAAGGCTTGTATTGCTACCTCGATTTGAGAATCATCCGGTTCTCTAGTGGTCATCTTCTGCAACCACATACCGGGTGTGGATATGATCTTTACCCACTTCTTATCCGCATTCTTACCGGAATATTTAATAATTTCATAAGCAATTCCAGCTACTAACGGCATAAGAAGAATACGCGATAATATCCTCCAAAATAGAGAATCAAAAGCTAAAAATGAGAACATTAAAATTGTCAGCACCATAACGATCAATAGAAAACTGGTTCCACAACGGGGATGCAGGTTTGAGTAACTGCGCGCATTTGAAACTTCCAAATCCTGTCCCGCTTCATAGGTGGATATGACTTTATGTTCAGCTCCATGATATTGGAAAACCCGCTGAATATCTTTCATTCTGGATATGGACATAACATATATCAAAAATACTGATATTCTCATTACTCCCTCAATTATATTCTTCCATATTTCATTTTGACTTCTAGCAACGAACTGAGCGCCCCATGTTGGTAAAACAACAAACAACGCAATCGCGAGGCCAAATGCAATAAAAATGGTTATGGCAATTTCTTTGGCAGTAAGCTCCTCTTCTTCTTCATCGGCAGCCTGCCCTGCAGAAAAACTCAGTGCTTTAATACCTAACACTAAAGACTCCAACAAAGCCAAAAATCCCCTTAGAATCGGTTTCTTTAAAAAAAGAAACTTTTTGGACCATGACGGTAAGTCCTGTTTATCTACAATTATACTTCCATCGGGCTTACGAACAGCCACTGCTAAATCTTTAGGCCCCCGCATCATTACGCCTTCAATAACAGCCTGCCCTCCATATTGAAAACTCTTTAACAATGATATCTCTCCTCATGAAGACATTTTACAAACATCAAATGTAATTATACCACGCTATGACTAGTAAGACAAAAAAAAACGCGAAGCACTAAGCCTCGCTTCTTACATACCATATTTTTTCTTGAACCGTTCAACACGACCACCTTTGTCTACCATCCGTTGGCGGTCTCCTGTATAGAAAGGATGGCAAGCTGAACAAATTTCTACTCTTACATCTTGTTTAGTAGCTTTAGTTTCAATCACATTACCACATACACAGGTAACAGTAGTCTTTTCGTATTTTGGATGAATTCCTTCCTTCACGGTCATCACCTCTTTCCAATCTCAATCCAATTCTTCCAAACTCCTGTCATTATAGCACAGGTAATTTCCCTTTGCAACCTCACATTTTCTAACTCTTTTTAGCGGATGTCTACGCACTTTTATTATGTTTTTACTGCACGCGAGTAATTCCCTAAAGCAACTCCGGGAAGCTCTTCTTTTAAGCTATTTATCATATGAAGCATTCCCAAAGGTTCATTATCAGAAGGGATTGCCTCAAAAAACAGTTCAGGACGAATATTTAGGTTGCGCAATTGTATCATACGGATACCGGTGCTTTTAACAAGGTTAATTAGATTATTAATTTCTTGTTCCGTATCACTAAAACCGGGAAACACTAAGTAATTAAGAGAGACAAAGACACCTCTGGCAGCTGCATACTTTAGTGATTGCTTTACATCCTCCAGTGTATATGTTTTTGGTCGGTAATACGCGTGATAATGTTCTGGGGTAGCTGAAATCAAACTTACTCGTGCAGCATCCAAGCCGTTATCGCAGAGCTTCTTAATTCCAGCAAAATATCCTGCATTAGTGTTAATATTTATTGTCCCTTTAGCAGTATTGCTGCGTATTTGCTTCATGGCATCTGCAATAAGATCAGCTTGCAAAGAAGGTTCTCCCTCACAACCTTGCCCGAAACTGATAATTTCAGCTTTTGGATGAGAGAAATGGAAGAGCGCCAATTCTACTATTTCCTTATCAGTCGGTATGAAATCTATTCTTTGCTGAGGAGAAGGACAGCATTCACTTTCCTGCAAAGAGATACAACCCAAACATTGGGCGTTACACGCAGGCGATACGGGTATCCCTCCTTCCCATCTGCCATAAAATATATTCTGGGCTGTAAAGCAGCCATACTCTAAGGCGCATCCACTTAGCTGACGGATTATACGATTACTGGGATATCTTTTGGATACTTCTTCAACTTTTTCCTCTAAATCAGGCGTATTAAAATATTCCGGGTGCCAGCGCCTGTGTTCGTCAGTCTGAACCGCTGCTGCATAAATCTGACCGTTTTTCACCCCCACGGCAGTATAACCAAGTAAAGGAAGGTCACTGCTGCCGTCTAATGACCCCGGTAACAGTAAACGTGTAAAACCCTGCGGTAATAAAGCACCCACAGGGTAAACTCTTTCTTTTTCATTGGAATAGGGGTTAACCCGCAGCGGAGCAAACTTTCCCTTTCTATTAATACCAATGGGAACACTATGGGGTATTAATGTTAAAGAGGCTCCTTCCGGCAGTGGAATCATTTCTTCTTCCAACGGCTCAGCAAATATTGTTCCGGTCCGTCCTACCGCACTAAAAGCAGGGTAATCCTGCATTTCTCCATTTTCATTGGCAAAAAGCATTGCAAACAACGACATATCCCCTCCCGCCGGTTGGCTTGTTAGGGCAATTGCTGCAGTGGGTTGACCGGATCTCCGTTACGATAAATTTCAAAGTGAACATGGGATCCAGTTGTTCTTCCCGTTGATCCTGCTACAGCAATGTCGTCCCCTTCAGCAACCTTATCACCTTTTTTGACTAAGTTAGTTTGATTATGAGCATAAAGAGTTTGATACTTTCTTCCATGGTCAATCATCACCGTATTGCCGTAAATGTCATTTTCCCACCCGGAAAACACTACTTGTCCATCTGCTGAAGCGTGCACAGGATCACCGCTGTCCGCAGCAATATCGATACCATGGTGATAGCCCGATCCCCTGGGCCCGAATAAAGAAGTCAGCGTACCTAAAATAGGCCAGTTAAAATAAGGTTCTGAAATCCCCCTCGATAAGGATAATGTAGGTATAGCATCGTCTCTTACCATGAAAGTAGGGATAACAGGCATGTTTGGCACAGATAACCTTTGTCCCACAGAAAGCTGGCCTGGTTTGGTAATACCATTTTCAAATGCCAGTTCGTCTACGGAAATTTCAAACCGTTCGGCTATATCCCATAAGGTATCGCCGGGATGAACAACTATCTGATCCTGTTGAACAATTGGAATATCCAGCTGCTGCCCTTCAAAAATGGTATTGGGATTATTAATATCATTCACTGCCGCGATTAACTGCCAATTTGTGTTATAACTCCTAGCGATTCCTGTCAAACTATCTCCAGTTTCAACCTGATAACTTTGAACAAAAGCCGCCTCAATATTAACTGCACCTTCATTATTCGAGAGCTCTATGCGAGTAACTTGCTCAGCATAGGCTACCGTAATAGAAAAAATCACTAATACTATGGACATTACTAAAATTAAAACCTTTCGCATCCTAACTTCCTCCTTTGGAAACATTTGCTATTTTTCCATCACAAATGTATTCTAACCATGGATTGGTTATTTTATGCAAAAGATATTCCTAAAGAAATTTTAGGGTATTTTGCTTTTATGTCCAATCTTACTTCTACGGAAATAGTTTGGGGAGGGCCCTTAGAAGATCCTCATTGGTTGAAGTCTTCTTCATAGCATCAATTAACATTTCGGCAACTTCCTGGGGTGAATTGTTATTTGTAGCCTTTCGGAACTTCCAAGTTAACTCAATTTCTTCTTTTGTTAATAAGAGTTCTTCTTTACGAGTGCCGGAACGCTTTACGTCAATCGCAGGGAATACACGCCTTTCGGCCAGTCGTCTATCAAGAATTAACTCCATATTGCCGGTTCCTTTAAACTCTTCAAATATAACATCATCCATTCTACTGCCTGTTTCGACTAATGCCGTAGCTAAAATGGTGAGACTGCCGCCTTCTTCAATATTCCTAGCCGCACCAAAAAAGCGCTTAGGTTTATGTAGTGCTGCAGGGTCCACACCACCTGATAAAGTCCTGCCGCTTGGAGGTATCACCAGGTTATGGGCACGAGCAAATCTAGTGATACTATCTAAAAGAATAACAACATCCTTTTTATGTTCCACTAAGCGTTTGGCTCTTTCCAATACCATATCCGCCGCCTTGATATGATTTTCAGGCGGTTCATCAAAGGTTGAACTAATTACTTCTCCTTTCACTGAACGCTGCATGTCTGTTACTTCCTCAGGGCGTTCATCTATCAAGAGAATTAGCAATTCTACATCCGGGCTATTTTCTAGAATACTGTTAGCTATCTTTTTCAGCAAAAGAGTTTTCCCTGCCTTTGGTGGGGATACAATTAAGCCTCTTTGTCCTTTACCTAAGGGTGCAATTAAATCCATAATTCTTGTAGCAGTATCTTTACTACTGGATTCCAGAGTAAAGCGTTCTAAGGGATAAATTGGCGTCAAACCGTCAAAATGCAGCCGATCAGAAGACAACTCGGGGTCCAAATTATTGACGCTTTCTATTCTTAGTAATGCAAAATAGCGTTCGGTATCTTTGGGTGGGCGTGCTTGTCCAGCAACTAGATCCCCAGTGCGCAAATCGAAACGTCTAATCTGCGAAGGAGAAACATATATGTCATCGTTGCTGGGCAGATAAGCAAACGGCCTTAAAAAGCCATAACCATCCGGCAAAATTTCCAGTATCCCCTGAGCAAACAAATGACCGTCTTTCTCCGTTTGTGCCTTTAATATTTCAAATACTAATTCTTTCTTGCGCAGTTGCGAATAGCCGGAAATCTGTAGATTGCGGGCTATTTTCAGTAAGTCAGCCATATTCTTACTGTCTAAATCAGCAATATTCATCTTTTCACCTCTATTTGGGATTTTAAACATATAAAACATAACGTAAAATGAGTGTACTAAGGCAGCAGCTCTCACTACCTAGAACTTATTGAACTTTCGTAAATTGGGAAAAATAAGAGAGCCTTTTGGAAGGTAGCTAACAGGTCATTTAGTTCAACAACGGAGGGTTCTACCAGGTTGCGCTGCATCCAATATACTTGCGTAAATGTTTTAAGATACCTTAATAAATAAATTAATAAATAAATTCTATTTACTAAAAAACAAAACCTTCTTCGTATTGAAGAAGGTCCTGATTACTACAATATAGTATAACACCGCTACCAAATTTTAGTCAACTAGTCATGAACTTTTTCCCAGAAAGGTTTCTTATCCAAACGATGTTCAGCCTTAACAAAGCGAATGGTCCCTGTAGTGCCGCGCATTACTAAGGTATGGGTAGTAGCCTTATCGGCATGATACCTGACACCCTGCAGTAGACTGCCATCGGTAATACCGGTAGCAACAAAAATTACGTCATCGCCTTTAACCAAATCATCCATAGTGAGCAGTTTATCCACCGGCTTAATGCCCATCTTTTCTGCTCGTTCCTGTTCGCCATCCTCCATTGGTACTAGGCGTCCCTGCATCTCGCCTCCCATGCAGCGTAATGCAGCTGCAGCCAGCACTCCTTCGGGAGCACCACCGATTCCCAACATTACATCAATACCGGAATCCGGAAAAGCTGTTGCTACAGCGGGTGCCACATCCCCATCAGTAATAAGGTTAATCCTAACACCTGCTTTACGGCAGGCTTCAATCCTTTTACTGTGCCGCGCACGATCCAGTATCACTACAGTTAAATCGCCTATATCTTTTTTTAATGCCTTAGCAACGGCCTTAAGGTTATCCTCTATGGGAGCATCTAAGTTCAAAACTCCCTTTGCAGCAGGCCCTGCAGCAATTTTATCCATGTACATATCAGGTGCGTGAAGTAAATTACCACGTCCCGCAACAGCCATTACCGAGATAGCGCCCGTTAAACCCTTAGAAACAATATTCGTCCCTTCTAACGGGTCTACAGCCACATCTACTTGGGACGAGGTCCCGAGACCAACTTTTTCCCCAATATAAAGCATTGGTGCTTCGTCCATTTCACCCTCGCCAATGACAACCGTCCCGTCGATACTGACTGTATCAAATACCGCACGCATTGCCCTTACAGCAGCATCATCAGCCGCTTCCTTATCGCCGCGTCCCATCCAACGTCCGGATGCCAACGCAGCCAATTCAGTTACTCTTGCAAACTCTAACGCCAGTTCTCGTTCCATTGTCTCTCCCCTAACTCATTTGAATTTGGGGACGGTTCTCGATTTGAATTCAAACCGAGAACCGTCCCCGTTTGTTATTTATTTTTCACTGTCTCCCAGTCTGCCAAAAAATTTTCAATTCCAGTATCGGTCAGAGGGTGATTAAGCATTTGTTTAAGCACCTTGTACGGAATTGTTGCAATATGAGAGCCGCATAACGCAGCGCCTCTAACATGTTCAGGGTGGCGAATGCTTGCTGCAATAACTTCCGTTTCCAGACCATACTGAGCAAAAATATCCACAGTATCTTTAACCACAACCAGACCGTCCTGTCCAATATCGTCCAATCGACCTACAAATGGGCTGACATAAGTCGCACCGGCCCTAGCAGCCATTAGCGCCTGGTTAGCCGAAAAAACTAACGTCACATTGGTCTTTATCCCCATTTTTTTCAAGCTGCCGGCAGCTGCCATGCCTGGCCCGGTCATTGGAAGCTTAATTACTACATTGGGATGAATTTTGGCTAGTTGTTCAGCCTCGCTAATCATCTCAGATACATGTAAGCTGATAACTTCTGCACTAATAGGCCCATCTACAATACCGGTAATTTCCTTTACCACTTCCTGAAAATTACGTCCTTCTTTTGCTATCAAGGAAGGATTGGTGGTAACCCCGGAAATCACTCCCATTTGACTGATTTCACGAATATGCTCAACGTTAGCTGTGTCGATAAACAACCGCATTAAAAACATCTCCTCATTATATTGTTTTAACCGTTGTTTCCAAAGAATATTTAAAATATTCTTCGAACACACACCCTTAGTACTTCTTTTTTATTTGGTAATTTCCTGCCTAATCAGACCGAAAAAGCATTGAATGCCTTTAATAATCCTCATAGGATATAAAAAGTGGTTGGGCAGTTACCCAACCATCTAGTAAGTTATTTGGATTTTGTTCCACCTAGGGCTTGGGTAATTCTATCTAATATCATTGCCAAAATTACAACTGCAATACCACTTTCAAACCCCAATCCTATTTTCAATTGAGTAATACCTTTTAACACTTCACTACCTAATCCACCTGCCCCAATCATCGCAGAAATAACCACCATCGATAGCGCCAACATTATCGTCTGGTTAACACCGGCGAGAATGGTTGGAGTTGCTATGGGCAGCTGTACTTTGTATAAAAGCTGCCTAGGGGTGGAACCGAAAGATTTAGCCGCTTCGACCACATCCTCAGGTACTTGACGAATTCCCAAATTAGTTAATCTAACTGCCGGGGGCATGGAAAAAATAACTGTCGCAACAGCACCCGGTACTTTACCCAATTTGAAGAATAAAACAGCTGGGATTAAGTATACAAATGCAGGCATGGTCTGCATGAAATCCAAAACAGGCCTTACAAATTTTTCTACCATATCATTCCTTGCAGCCCAGATACCCAACGGTATTCCTATCACTAATGCTATTAATGCGGAAGCCATTACCAGAGCTAGTGTCTTCATGGTTTGAGGCCATAATTCCATACCTACAATAAGTAAAAATCCTAATAATGTGAAAGCCGCGACACCTCTGCCGGCAATCTTCCACGCTACCAGTGCAAAAATCACTATTAATATAAGTGACGGCAGGAACAGCAAAATATCCTCCAAACCGGTAATACCAGACATTAAAACTTTTCTAATTAGATCAAATACACCAGAAAAGTTATCGGTCAACCAATCAATTAGGGCTTCAAAAGCAGGCCCAATATGCAACGTAAACATTTCTAATCCCCCCGTCCTATAATTCCTGAAATCACTGACACTCTAACAATTATTCCCAACATTTTGTTGTCCTCATCTACTACCACAATAGGATAAGAGGTCGTAGCGGCAACTGGCAACAAATCAACCATAGGTGTATCCGGAGCGGTAGTTGGAATGTCTTTAATAATTACCTCTTCAAGATTATCCTTACCTTCTTTGGCCAGCCTCACCGCATCTTCTATGCGAACAAGTCCTTTCAAGTACTTATCTTTACCTGTCACGTAAATACTGGATATCCCAGCCTCTTCCATTTTTCTCACAGCAACCCTCGGCCCCTCTTTAGGGGCCATTACTGCATCTGGTTTCCTCATAATTGTTGCTGCTGTTATTATCTTTGTTCTGTCAACATCCTGCACAAATTCCTTAACGTAAGCATTGGCCGGATCAGTGAGTATCTCTTCAGGGGTACCTATTTGTACAATTTTCCCGTCCTTCATAACAGCAATTCTATCGCCAAGTTTTAATGCCTCATCCAAGTCATGTGTAATAAAAATAATTGTTTTATGCATTTTTGCTTGCAGTTCTAACAACTCATCCTGCATTTCCTTTTTGATTAGCGGGTCCAACGCGCTAAATGCTTCGTCCATCAATAAAACATCAGGATCCGTAGCCAACGCACGGGCCAGTCCTACACGTTGCTGCATTCCACCGCTAAGCTGGTCGGGCATACTCTCTTCATAGCCTTTAAGTCCTACCATTTCAAGAACCTCATATGCCTTCTCCCTGCGTATCTGGTCCTCTACACCTTGGATTTCTAAGCCATACTCTACATTAGTCACTATTGTGCGATGCGGGAATAGCGCAAATCGTTGAAAAACCATGGCCATTTTTTTCTGCCGCATTCTTAACAATTCTTGATGGCTTGCCTCCAGGATATTCTCTCCGTCAATCAAGACTTCACCTGCAGTAGGCTCAATAAGACGGTTTAGGCACCTAATCAAAGTGGACTTACCACTTCCGGATAAACCCATAATTACAAAGGTTTCTCCCTCTTCCACTTGGAAACTGGCACTATTAATACCAACTGTATGCCCAGTTTTTTCAAGAATTTCATCTTTGGACATACCTTTTTCCAAATGGGGGAAAATACTTTTAGGCCGAGACCCAAAGATTTTATATATATTTTTAACCTCTATCTTGGGCATTGTTTCCCTCCTTAATATAAAAAAAATGTTTAAATAATCCCTGGCTAAGCCAGGGATTATTTAGTTAACCTATTCTATCCAGCTTTTTACTAAATCCCCATTTTCTTTCATCCAGTCCCTTGCAGCATCAATAGCGTCTCCATCACTATCTGCTATAATGCCCATTAAGCTTCCAAGCTGCTGGTCATTTAACTTAAAGTTCTTTAAGAACTGGGCAACTTCGGGCATGTCATCTTCCAAGCCTTTTCGTGCCACGGTGTGGACATTCTCTACAGCACCATAAATCTTTTTAGGATCTTCTAAAAACTTCAAGTTCCAACGAGCGAATTTCCAGTGAGGTTTCCATCCTGTTACAGCCACCCATTCATCATTCTCAACGGCATCTTTAAGTGCCGCAGTCATGGCCGGTCCACTTCCTGCAACCAATTCGTAATCAAGCCCATATTCGCTAATGGCAGTCTCAGTAGCACCCATAATACCGGCACCCGAGTCAATTCCAACAATTTGCCCGTTAAATTTATCTTTAACGCTGTTCATTTCCTCAATACTGTTAATGTCTACGTACTGAGGAACAACTAGTCCTATACGCGCACCCTCAAAATTATAACCTAAGTCTACTAAGTCATCCCCATATTCTTCCATGTAAGTTTCGTGGGTTACCGGAAGCCATGCGTCCAAGAATGCATCCTGGTCACCGTTGGCAATAGAAGTAAAAACTGGTGCCGGATCGGCCATCGTTGTTTCCACACTATAACCCATTTCATCCTCTAAAATTGCTTGGGCTAAATTTGTCATGGCCACACCTTCTGCCCAATTGACATATGCTAGCTTAACCGTACCTTTCGCCTCTTGCTCTTGACCATTATCTTTGGAATCTTGGTCGGCAGTTTGTGTACAACCTGCTGCCAGCATTAGGCTAAGGCCTAAAATAATTGTCACTAAAATGGTAACTTTCTTGTTGCTTAACTTCATAAAAATTTAACCTCCTTAATTTTTCCATGGGCTAACAATGGGCTTATATACCTCGCACCACTTATTTTTAGCCCATTCTTAAATACTTGCTATTATAAAACAGTACCCACCATATTATTTTAATAACTTATTAAGGAAAACGTCAACTCTATGTGACTTGTCTCAGAAAGTTCCTGCCTTTCCTTATAGGCCCTAATAATAATCATTTCCGTTTAGCTTAGTTTTATGTGCCAAATGTGGGCATATCTTCCCAAATGCTACAACACGACCCAAAAAAGCTGCTGACAGTATTTAATGCCAGCAGCTTTTGGCCAAGTTTAGCTATTCATGTCCTTATTCGAACACCCTGTTTTATTTTAGAAGCAGTTTCTATAAATCTCCTCATAACCTTTAGCATTTATATCCCGTGGATTGCCTATTGTCTGGGGATCGTTTTCCGCCTCTTTTGCCAAGCGGGGAATCATTTCTTCTTTTACGCCTAAATCACTTAAAGTCGGAACTGCAATGTCTTCTGCCAAATTTCGTACAGCTTCCACCGACGCTCGTGCGGCATCATGGACATCAATCCCAAATGTATCCACGCCTAGAGCTTGCGCTATTCTAGCAAATTTTTCCGGATCGCCTATCCAATTGTACTCCATAACCGGTGCTAATGTGGCGGCCACCGCGGCTCCATGGGCTACAGGAACAATACCGCCTAAAGTTTGAGTCATGGCATGTACAGCACCTGCACTCTCACTGCCGTAGGCCAACCCTGCCAGCATAGCCGACATAGCCATTCCGTAGCGTGCTTCTAAATCTTGACCATTAGCTACGGCCCGCCGAAGATATTTGCCGGCATATTCTATTGCCAATAGTGCAACCGCATCTGTTTGAGGTTGGGCATAGTGACAAGTATAGCATTCAATTGCATGACATAATGCATCCATACCAGTTCCTGCTGTCACTCCCGCAGGCATGGTAACATGAAGCTCCGGGTCAATTAAAGTCAAGTGGGCTGCGATTAATGGCCCTCCGGTATTAAATTTAAACTCCCTTGCAGGGTCAGTAATTACTGCCCAAAGGGTTACCTCACTACCCGTACCCGCCGTGGTTGGAACTGTCACTAATGGCGGTATCCTCTTAGTCAACGGCTTTTTCCCTTCAGCACATTCGTACGCCAAGACAGATTCTCCATGGGCCACTTCCACACCAATTGCCTTGGCAGTGTCCATAGAACTGCCGCCGCCTATTGCTATCATTCCGTCACAGCCCTCATTCTTGTAAGTGCCGGTTCCCTTTGCCACTACTTCCAAAGGTGGATTGGCAACAACACCATCATAGATTACATAAGGGACGCCTGCTTCCTTTAAACTGCGTTCTGCCGGTTCTACCAGCCCTGCAGCCTTTACTCCCTTATCTGTAACAATTAAAGGCTTTGAAATCCCCAAGTTCTTTACTTCGTTTCCTAGCTCCTTTATAGCCCCCAAGCTGTGTTTCATGACCGTAGGAACCTCAAAGACACTCATTTTTTGCATTTGTTCAATTCTCATTTAAAAGACCTCCTCTTTAATATTTAGCTGAATTAATTTATCTTGGCGCGGCTGACCTAAATTATCCCAGCCACGAATTTCATAATATTCCTGAAGCATTAGCTGTTGATCTTCTTTAGTAAATTTATGACCTTGAGCCGGTCCATCAGGCAGCGGCTCTAAACACCTTTGTGGCAGCTTCTCATCTTCTGTTGACATGCCCTGTCGTAGGTTGAACAAGCGGGTTAGGTTCCAAATCCGTTCTCCAATCGCCAGCAGCCTGCCTTCACACATGGCATCCCCTGTTGCAGCTTCGTACAACTCAATGTAGCTTTCTTGAGAAATCCCAAACGAACCGAAATCACATTTGACCAACGTGTCCAGAGAAGCTGAATAGTTCTGTTGTTGAACTACTATTTCCGCCTTACCCTTAACGGCCAAGCGCTCTACCTGCTGACCATTCCAAGGTTCACCTCCGGCTTCATTTCCGACAGGAAATGCCCTCTGATGGCAAGCACCACGATCCGCCGTTAGGTATGCTAACCCCATACCCGGTACCCCTCGTGGGCCCCAAGCTGGAAAATCCATCCTTTTTACATGGACAGCTTTGTCCTCCGCATTCGAGCCAAGCTCTTGAGCAGCCCTGGCAGTGCCTTGACTTAAAAGTCTACCCAAAGGGCCTTGTCGAAACGCTATTTGTTTAATAACTATATCCAAATGCTCCTTTGAACCAAAGGTAAGATTTATCTGACCATAATCTGAACTATTTAATATGCCGTCTTCGAAACATTCCATAGCAAAACCCAATACGCTTCCCGTTGACATCCCATCTAATCCTAATGCATCACAGAGATTAACCAAATAAGCTACTTCCCTAATATCCTCTAAGCCTAGATTTACTCCCATTAAAGCTGCAGTTTCATATTCTACGATGTCGGAAATTGTGCCCGACCTTTTACCGGAGGTTATGACCCCAATTTTACTGCATCTGATAGGACACGATGCACAACCAACATCCCTTAACCAGAACTGATCCTTCTGGGCGTCCTCTGCCAAACCCTTAGGATTAAATTGGCCGTTTTGATAATTGTGAACCGGCAGCAGTCCTTGTTCGTTTGCAAACCAAAGTGATGAAGCTGTTCCTGCTCGAGTCAATTCTTGACAAGTAGCATCTGCTGCCAATTCGTTTCGTGCCTGGTTCACCGCTTGGAAGAATGCATTTCTATCATTTACCCCAACGGTTCCCCCACCTTTAACCGCTACTGCCTTTAAATTCTTACTGCCTAATACAGCACCGACTCCCCCACGGCCTGCCTGGCGGTTGTATTCACAAGATACCAATGCAAAAGGTACTAGATTCTCACCCGCAGGGCCGATAGAAGCAACCTTTACGGTATCATCCGCCAATTCCTTTTTTATAGTTCCATTAGTCTGAAAGGTATCTAACCCCCAAAGTTGATCAGCATCTCTTATCTGAACCTCATTATCCTCAATATAAAGATAAACAGGCGCCTCCGCTTGCCCGGTTAGGACTATGGCATCATATCCGGCATATTTAATTTCCTGAGCAAAATGACCACCATAATATGAATCTACAAACAATCCGGTCAGGGGTGAGCAGGTAACTACCACTCCTCTTGTAGCCGGTGCGTTGCTGCCGGTCAATGGTCCGGCGGCAAATATTACTGGGTTTTCAGGTCCAAGGGGATCAATCCTTTTTGCACAGGAGTTGAACAGCAGCCATGCGGCTAAACCTTTGCCGCCCACATAATCCTCTAATACTCTCTCCGGTATTTGGCGTATTTCTGAGTCACCGTTGGATAGGTTAATATGAAGAACTTTACCGGTGTATCCTCTATTCATGTAATTCCCCCCTCTCAACCAACTGCAGGGCACCAGTGGGACATTGTGATACGCATCGTACTTCCCCATCACAAAGATCACACTTTGCAGCCCGTTTATCATGGATAACAATTACATCGTGGGGACAATATTTTTCACATAAACCGCAGCCGTTGCATTTATCCTGATTAATCTTCAGTACCTGATCGTTATTTACTACTTCAATCGCATTGACTGGGCAAACCTGCTGGCAATAAGCATTAGTGCATTGAGAGCATAGAATTGGTTCATTAACCAAACCATCCATCTTATTTTCTATTCTCATTAATGCATATCGCGGGTTAAATCCGCCGGTAACCCTTTCACTGCACGCAAGAAGGCAAATAGCACATCCTGTGCAAAGACTAAAATCTGCGACAATCTTCTTTGTCATTTTTCTCCCCCTTTCAGAAAGTTACATAGCGCCTTGAAATTAATAGTTGAATATAGTTGCAATACAATATATACTATTTATACAATAAAAACTGTACAAACAAATCAAAATAGCAACTGGCATCAATTATATACGGTTTATACTGTACATGCAATATTTGATTTTAAATTCGTTTGTTATTATAATACTTAATACTGTTATCTTATTTCCTTCAGAAAGGTTGACAGCTTATGAAGACAGATGAAGAGAAGTTAGAAGAAGCCCGTAATAAAATTACCACAATGATGGCCAATACTATGGACCTCTACGGCATCCCCCCTTCAATTGGTAGACTCTATGCGACTTTATACTTTAGTGATGGTCCCATGACCCTTGATGAATTAAAGGAAGCTATGGGGATGAGTAAGACCAGTATGAGCACAGGTGTAAGAAAGTTGGAGAATGATCATTTTATTAACAAGGTCTGGGAAAAAGGTGTCCGGAAAGATCTTTACGAAGCACAGACGGACTTTTTTAAAAGTTTTGTGGCTTTCTATTGTAAAATGTGGTTCCGGGAGATCGAGCTTAATATGGAAGCAATTAAAAAGGCCGAGCCTATTTTAAAAGAGCTGACTAATAGCAAAAACCTAGAAGTTAAAGAAAAAGCTCAAAAAGACATGGTAAAGCTATCTAATGCTAAAGAATATTATGAATGGCTAAAAACATTGGTAATCAGTCTGGAAAACGGTGAAATTTTTGACTTTATTCCAAAAAAATGATGTTAAGGAGGTGAACTTTTTTGTAAGTATTGTTTACCTAGTACATGTCGGAAAGACTGTTAAAAACTCAAGGAGGTTGTAATTATTTTAGTATCAAAATTTAAGAAAAAGAATGTGTTAGTTATTGGAATGTTAGTATTGTTATTAGCTGTCAGTGGAATTTTTGCCGGGTGCTCCAATGAGCAACCACAGCAGGAAACCAAAGATCAGGATACACAAAACCAGGGCAAAACGGAAAATCAGCAAATCAGCGATGAAAAGGCCTTAAAGTTGAGCAGAGTCGAATGGCCTGGGGTAACGCAAAAATCCTATGTACTAAAAGACATTTTTGAAACGTTAGGTTATGATGTTAGTTTAGAAGCTTACACTGTCCCCTTAGTCTTAAAAGGATTGGAGACAGGAGATCTAGATGCATTTGCAGGCACTTGGTTCCAAACCTTTGGTGAGCCGCTGCAAAACCGATTAGATGCAGGCTCTATAAAAGTAGCAAGTGTTCAAATCGAAAATTCGACTTATCGGCCCGCAGTTCCAACCTATGTTTTTGAGGCTGGAGTTAAATCTTTAGCAGGTTTAGCCGAACACGCTGAGAAGTTTGATTATAAATATTATGGTATTGAGCCAGGAAATGACGGTAACCAAATCATGTTGGATGCCGTGGAAAATGACACATATGGTCTGGCAGACTGGACTGTTGTTGAAAGCAGCACTTCGGCTATGCTGGCTCAGGTGGAAAGCACAATAGAAAACGAAGATTGGATAGTATTCAGCGGTTGGAAGCCACACTGGATGAATGTTGTCCTTGATATGAAATACTTGGATGATCCCGAAGGCATCTGGGGCGGCGATGAAAGAATTGGTACCGTAGTCACTTCCAGTTTCCCGGAAAAATCCCCTAATGCGTTCAAACTGTTAGAGCAGTTTGATATAGACAGCGACATCCAGAGCGCATGGATACTTGAGTATGGTAAGAACGGTCGTAAACCGGAAGAAGTAGCTAAAGAATGGATTACAAATAACGTTGATTTGGTTAGCGAATGGGTACAAGGTGTTAAGTCATTCGACGGGCGTAACGCCGAAGATGTTCTAAGAGAAGCGTATTAATGATAAACAAAAAAGGCGGGGTGCCAGGGCACTCCGCCTTTTTTCCGTCATTTTTTCCAAAGAAACTTTTAGGAAAACGCTTTTTGGCTGCTGCCGAAAAGTCTTATTTTTTCTCTAATAACCTCTGTCATCGCTTCTCTTGCAGGCCCCAATATTTTTCGCGGATCGATTTCATTGGGTTTCTCAGCCATCACCTGACGTGCCCGGTTAACAAATGCCTCTCGTAAGTTAGTATCGATATTGACTTTGCGAACACCCAACTCAATAGCTTTTACTATGGCATCCCCAGGCACTCCGGAAGAACCATGCAATACTATAGGTACATCTACCAGCTCTCTTACTCTTTTTAGTCTGTCAAAGTCTAATTTGGGTTCACCTTTGTATTGACCATGGGCAGTACCGATTGCTATAGCAATGGCATCCACTCCGGTTGCTTCCACAAAGGTTTTAGCCTCTTCAGGATCAGTTAATGCGGCTTCCCGTTCAGTAACGGTGACATCATCTTCCGTTCCCCCAATTTTCCCTAGTTCCGCTTCTACCGACACCCCTACGGCTCTAGCAACATCCAGCACTTTATTAGTTAATGCAATATTTTCCTCAAGAGCTAATTTCGAACCGTCTATCATGACAGATGTAAAGCCTTTGCGAATACACCCCATCACCTGTTGGAAATCAGTACCATGGTCAATATGTAAACAAATGGGAACATCAGTATTCTCTGCAGCAATTTTCACCATACCGGATATGTAGTCAAGACCCGCGTACTTTATTGCGCCTTGGCTGGCTTGAATAATCACAGGTGCCTGCTCAGCTTCAGCTGCCGCTACAATAGCTTGTATTATTTCCATGTTGTTGCAGTTGAATGCACCTACTGCATATTTCCCTTCTTCTGCTTTTTTCAATAACTCTGTCATAGTCACTAGTGGCATTTCCGTTGCCTCCTTGTCTAAAAATAATATTATAGTTTAGTATCTTGCTCTTTTTTTGATTTAGCTGGTATCATATTGGGAACCACAAGTCCCTTCGGCGTTAACTGAAGCTCATTATTTTGCTCCAAGATCATCAAATACTCTTCAGAACCGATAGCTACTTGCGTGTAAGATTTGCAATGCTGACAATTTATTTCAACATAATCTTGTAATGTCTCCACCTGCAGTTTAGTATTACTACTACATTTACAGCTTAACTTTCCTGCATCTAACTTTTCAAATAATGAATCCAATAATTGATTTGTCAAATCGGGATCATTAAGGCATTCCTCGTTCAAACCAAAATCTAAGCGCGCAGCAGAATACTCAAGCTGTTTAATGGCTTTATTTACTTCCTCCCTGCTGCCAATAAAACCTGACTCCAAACCAGTATCCTCACAGTAGAGTATCTCAGCAGCCCCTTGAGACCAAATCTCTTTACCAGCAAAAAAATACTTGTGAGAACCGGTGCACATTCCGCAGTATATTTCTAACACAAACTTGCGATAATTGCTGCTGAAGAGAGTTGCCAGAGTTGTACCACAACCACAAATGAGCACAACAGATGCATAGCCCGAAAATTGAAATATCGATATGCCGTTGTATTCTATCTTACCACACTCGGGACACCTTAATGCAGTAGCCGTTGTTGTGGAAACCAGCATTTACTCTACCTCCCCACCCTTTTCACTAAGTTCTATGTGCTGCCATTGGTAGCTACATTGGTCTCTAAGACAGTCTTAACCAGTTCACGCATTTTATGTACATCAAACGGCTTATTAATATAATACTCAACTCCATGCGCCTTTGCTTTAGAGGCCATCTCCAATTCACCATACGCCGTCATAAGAATAACTGGATTATTATAACTAGAATGCTTCAATTCGACAGCAACTTCCAGACCACTCATTCCCGGCATCTTCATATCTAATAATATTAACTTGGGATTTAATTCCTTGACAAACTGCAGCGCCTCTTCTCCGCTGCATGCCAATTTAATCTCATAACCATAACCCTCAAGGACTTCAGCCAACAGTTTTCTAACACCAATTTGATCATCTACTACTAAAATATACTCTTTAGTCATAAGCGTGCTCTTTCCTTTCACCTGCCTTCCTATCTGAGCCTTACCGGAAAACTAAATGATCCAAAGCACAATACTGGTTAAGATAACCAATATTTTAGTATATATTTAATTCAATACAATTTAGCTGATACCTGCAAAGAAATGCATATAATTTACAAGGGGCTATACATCAGATATTCAACTCGTGTTTAAACTATGGCTTGTCACGTTACTACCCTTGAAACTATAACGCCTTTCCAATTGGTTATCAGCCATAGTTCGCCTTAAAAATATACTGACCTCATCACCAACATTAATATCCGGCTTGTCCCCTAAGTCTATCATGGTAAGCTGCATCCCAATACGTCCGACAACTGGGTAGGAATAATCCCCTGCATGCACCTTCAACTGACTTTCACTCCAGCCAAAATAACCAAGAATGGTTTTTAACAGCATCTTTGCCAAATCTGTTAGAGATTTAGCACGGGTCAATGGCATCAATCCAAATCCATCCGTAAAACCTAAAGGAATGATACCGATATATGTATCCCTTTTTGTCACATATTCGTGACCATAACCGATGCCCGTCCCTTTGGGCATACGCCTCAGATAAATTATTTTAGCTTTAGCAGACCAAGGGTCTTTAATATCTATAGTATTTGGTGCACCTGAAGGATATTGTCCATACAATAAGGTGCCTACTCTAACCATATCCATATGCATCTCGGGATAGAGCAAGGTAGCAGCACTGTTACAGCAATGTGCCCACAACTGCTCATATCCTAATTTCCTGACGTTTTCCACAGTATTATTAAATAATTCGTACTGCTTCTCAGTCGTCCTTTTAGCAATTGCCTTAGGGAAATGAGTGTAAATTCCTTCTAAAGTTAAGTTATCATGGGCAGTAATCTTTTCAACAACATTAGCAACTTCTTTCGGGGAAATACCGGTTCGACCCATGCCAGTCTCCACTTTAAGGTGCACATTGACTGCCTTACCCACATAATTAGCTGCACTGCCAAGCTGAAATACGTGTTCGAAACAGCTGATAGTAATAGTTAAATCCTCTTGTATCGCTCTCTCCATTTGTTCCTCTAGTAATGGCGCAAACACTAAAATAGGCAGGGCAATGCCTGCCTCCCTCAGTTGAATCCCTTCCCATAAGGTTGTAACTCCCAGCATATCGGTATCTGCTTTTTCCAGCACTAGAGCCGTTTCTACAGCACCTAGACCATATGCATTAGCTTTCACAACACCCAATACTTTTGTATGGCCGACGAATTCTTTAACTTGGTTTAAATTATCTATTACTTTGTCCAGATTTACTTCTATCCAGCTATTATTTAACATCTTACTTCCCCCGAAGTTTCTTTTTTACGTTAATAGCTTTTCTAATACCTTTTTTATACATTGGCTCACATATATTCCACAAGTGATAATAAAGATTAGAATAAATCAGATCATACTCACCAATAAACTGAGTATAATTGCCGTTAAAACCTTTTTTAAAGCGAAACAAGCCGTATAAGGGGTTGTCCTCGGTTAAGTTGCCGGGGACACCGCGAAAGTCATACATGCTACACCCCTGATCTTTAGCCCATTCTATCATAGTCCATTGAAGCAAATAGTTTGGCATAACATTGCGATATTTATTGCTGGAAGCGCCATAAATATACCATACATTTTGCCCCATGATAAAGGCTAGAGTCCCGGCAACGGGTTTACCCTCGTAATAAGCCATAAATAGCTTTGCCAATCCGTTTTCTACCAGCTTTCGCCAGATTACTTCAAAGTATTCAAAGGAGCGAATTAAAAATTTGTCTCGCTCAGCGGTAACTTTAAGAATTTGGTAAAATTCCTGCAAATCTTTTTTGTTGCATTCTTCTTTTACCTCCACACCCCGTTTTTTTGCAAGCCTAATATTATAGCGAGTCTTGCCATGCAAATTGTTAAATAGTTCTTCCAATGTGGGTTTGATATCTAGACGGAATACATATTTAGGTTGAATACCTTCAAATCCTTCCGCATTTCCTGCTGGCTTAAACCCACTTGATTTCAGAATCTTCTCGACTTGATTGTTAGGAGCAGCAATATCCGGATCAATTTTTAGCAATATCGCATTATGTTTTTTCCCGATAGAGGCTGTTTCCTGCAGCAATGCTTTAAAAACTTTCTCATCCTGGAAATCCACCACCGGACCTCGGGGTGCATAGAGTATTGATTTATTTATAGCAGGTAGCTGCCTTTTTAGCAAGGAGACAGCTGCCAAAATATTATCCCCATCTTCAATAACAAGCCTGATAGGCTTCCACCCAGTTAAGGCCTTAACTTCACCCCATTCAAAGGATTGCAATATATGGCCTTTGGAATGCTGTGCAATAAAGCTGTTAAATTCTTGCGACTCTTTGTCTATAATTACCCTGCCAGTTAAGGACAAAAGAATAGCCCTCCTTCTTCTTGATAATATTTCTTCTTTGTAGTTTCTTCTTTCCATTTAACACCTATACACTCCTGCTTAGATACTATAACAAAATGACCTTGGAGCAAATACCAAGGCCATTCTAATTTGTTTACTGATATTTTCTACTGATGGCAGCTCCAACAAAATCTCTAAATAGGGGATGCGGTCGGTTTGGTCTGGACTTGAATTCCGGGTGGAATTGGGAAGCCACAAACCAAGGATGGTCTTCTAGTTCTATAACTTCGACCAATCGGTCATCTGGCGAGGCCCCTGCAATAGCAAGTCCTTTTGCCATTAACTGGGCACGATATGCATTATTAAATTCATAGCGGTGCCTGTGTCTCTCGTAAATTATCTCTTCATGATAGGCTCCGTATGTTAAGGTGTTACCCCCAACCTTACAGGGATAGATACCCAACCTCATGGTACCGCCCAGGTCATCTATCTCTTTTTGCTCAGGTAACAAATCAATAACCGGATAGGGTGTATCGGGTTTAAACTCCGAGCTGTTGGCATCCTGCAAGCCGCATACATTTCTTGCAAACTCAACCACAGCCAACTGCATGCCTAAACAGATTCCTAAGAAAGGAACATTATTTTCTCTGGCAAACTTTACTGCCTTAATTTTCCCTTCTATTCCGCGGTCACCGAATCCGCCAGGAACCAAGATGCCATCTGCTTCTTTTATTAATTTTAAGGAGTCTTCATCTTCCAAGTGCCCGGAATAAATCCAATCAATATCTATACCGGTCTCATGTTGTATTCCGGCGTGTCTTAAAGCCTCTGCCACACTCATATATGCGTCAGGCAGTTCTACATATTTACCAACCAGAGCAATACGAACAGTTCTTTTCGGATGCTTGACCTTATTAACAATTTCCTGCCAATCATCCATTTTGGCTTCCCCTGCTTCCAATGCAAGACGCTGGACAACTATCTCATCCAAGCCCTCTTTGGCAAAAAGTAACGGAACTTCGTAAATGCTGTCTGCATCGACAGCCTGTATCACAGCATCCTTATCAATATCACAGAACAATGCTATCTTTTCCTCCATATCTTTTGAGAGGGGATGCTCTGAACGGCAGACAATCACATCCGGTTGAATACCAATACTGCGCAGCTCTTTAACACTGTGTTGGGTAGGTTTTGTTTTAGCTTCACCTGCTGCCTTGAGAAATGGAACCAGTGTAACATGAATGTACATTATGTTTTCTCTGCCTACGTCGCTTTTAAGCTGCCGAATAGCTTCGAGAAAGGGCAGAGACTCTATATCCCCAACTGTCCCCCCAATTTCTGTTATCACCACATCAGGATTGTGCTCCTTAGCTACCCTATGGACCCGTTCTTTTATTTCATTAGTAATATGAGGTATTACCTGAACAGTTCTACCTAAATAATCGCCACGACGCTCTTTGTTTATTACGGACCAATAAATTTTACCGGTAGTAACGTTAGAGCTCTTACTAAGACTTAAATCAACAAAACGCTCGTAATGTCCTAAGTCTAAATCTGTTTCTGCCCCATCATCTGTAACAAAAACTTCACCGTGCTGATAGGGGCTCATAGTTCCGGGATCAATATTAATATACGGGTCAAACTTCTGAAGAGCAACTTTTAATCCTCTGCTCTTAAGTAGCCGCCCTAAGGAAGCGGCTGTGATACCTTTACCCAATGACGATACCACGCCGCCGGTAACAAATATATATTTTGGCATAGATAAACCCCCTGCTTCGTCCTTTATGACTACATAATTTTATCTTCATCGATAACTTTAGTCAAGAGATTCTTGACCAATTAATTGACGTTATGTACATCGGACAGGTTAAAAAAAAATTTATAAAAAAAATTGCTAAGAAATCAAACTTTTCCCAAGGATATACCCAAGGTAAATCCCAATAATACCCATCACCCCTGTGAGCGTTGGTGGCGCCGGAATTGGCAGCCGCAATAGAGAAAACAAGAGGCCCACTAAGATACCCGTCATAACTGCAGTGAATAATTGCACCATAATTACATCCTTTCTGGCGCATTTACCCCAATAAGCCGCAAGACATTCTGGAGTACCGTCTGTGTTGCTGACACCAATATTAACCGGGCTTCCGTAATTGACTTTTCATCTCCTAAAACCCGGCAGACGGTGTAAAAACTATGAAACTGGCTAGCCAACTCATGTGCATAGCGAGCCATCCTAGAGGGTTCTAGTGCTTGAGCGGCACCGCCGATAACTTCCGGTAGGTCCGCTAATTTGCGTATTAGTTCTATTTCCTCCGGCTTATTAAGCAATGTAAGGTCAACATGTTCAACGCTAGGCACCTCTAAGCCTGCCTCTGCCGCCTGACGCAATATGCTACTAATTCTGGCATGAGCATATTGTACATAGTAGACAGGATTTTCTTGCGATTGTGATTTTGCCAAATCCATATCAAAATCCAGGTGACTATCTGCGCTTCGCATGACAAAGAAGTATCTCGCAGCATCCTTACCTACTTCTTCAGTTAATTCGCTCAAAGTAATGTATGTCCCCGTGCGTTTGGACATTCTTACCACCTCGCCGCCCTGGAAAAGACGCACCATCTGCATAATAACAACTTCCAACTGGTCAGGGTCGTATCCAAAGGCCTTGACTGCACCCTTCATCCGGGATACATGGCCGTGATGATCAGCACCCCATAAATTGATAACCCATTTAAACCCTCTCTTGAATTTATTTCGATGATATGCCATATCGGCTGCAAAATATGTAGGTACCCCGTTTGAACGCACAACTACTTCGTCCTTTTCTTCTCCAAATTCGGTACCTTTAAACCAAAGTGCCCCTTCTTGTTCATAGAGATAGCCTCTTTCATCTAAGGTTTCTATTGTTTCTTGTATTGCACCGGAATCATGCAGGGATTGCTCGCTAAACCAGACATCATACTCTATCCCAAAGTTCTTTAGAACATTTTTTATCGCATTCAATTTTTCGTCTAAAGCATATTTGATTAGCATTTCCCGACGTAGTTCGACATCTACGTTTAGGTATTTATCGCCAAATTGGTCAGTAAACAGTTTAACAGTATCAATAACATCCTCGCCATGATAGCCTTCATCGGGAAAGGGAACGTCCTGGCCCAGTAGCTGTAGATACCTGGCTTCCAAAGATTTCGCAAAGTTTTCTATTTGATTTCCTGCATCATTAATATAAAATTCTTTTTCAACATCATATCCAGCAGCTTTTAGCAAATTAGCAATAGAATCACCCAGCGCAGCTCCACGCGCATTGCCCATATGCAGCAGGCCTGTAGGGTTTGCACTGACAAACTCTACCTGAACTTTCATGCCTTTACCTAAATTAATAGTCCCGTAGTTTTCCCTTTTACTAATTATTTCCGGCACTACCTGATACAACCAACTGTTATTTAATTTAAAATTAATGAAACCCGGTCCAGCTATGTCTAAACTTGCAACATACTGATTGTCTGCGGGAAAGAACTGGACAATCAGTTTTGCGATTTCCCGCGGAGGTAATTTCGCCTCTTTTGTTAGTAACATAGCCGCGTTTGTTGCAAAGTCCCCATGTTGTTTTTCGCGAGGAACTTCCACCACAAACTCGGGTATCGAAACAAAGTCAATCTTTCCTTCTGCTTTTGCACTAATTAATGCCGTTTTAAGATTTTCTTTAATGCTGCCTAAAACTTCCGCCACCATATTCATACTTATCACGCCTTTGCTGAAAATTGCTTAATGAAAGTTTTCAATCGTACTTATGAAACAATTATAAATTAAGTAGAAATACCCTTAATTATGACAAAATCCATATTTTAGCTTAATACTTTATTCCAGACAATGTCAAGTATTATTCATCAATCCCAGCATAATATAAATTGCAAGTTTAAATGCCCACCATATCCTGTAAAAACCCCCAATAT
>JADQBR010000014.1 GCA_016278515.1 Bacillota bacterium | reverse complement strand
CCTCCGCGTTATTTTCAAATTAAGACCTAATAATTGGAAGTTTTTATAGTTACAGTGCTTTTCTGGCTTAAAATGGGCTAAACCCAATATCCATCGGTGTTTTGGCCCTTTTTTGTTACTACTGACTGTTCAACGACAGATTATCAAATAATTCTTTAATGATATAACTAAATTTTATAACAGAGGTTACTTATCAATGATATAATGTAAAGTAGATTACCATGCAAATGATGTAAAAAATTGAACGTTTTGGGTAATGCCACTGAGTGCAGTGTGTAAATATTATCCTTGAGGAGGTGTATAATCGAATTATTTTATTTGGCAGGGTTTTGCTACTCAGTAAGTAAATTCAACGAAAGGGGATAGATGATGAATGGGTCATAAGGGAATTTCGGTCATTTGCCTACTGTTGTTGGTTATGATGTTAAGTACATCGGCTGCAGTAGCTTCTACTCAAAAGGTAAGTGGTTGCACAAGTGTGGACGCTCAGGTGATCCTCGACGGCAAAAAAATTTTGGTCGAAGGGCTTTCCGTCGAAGGAAAGACATATGTCCCTGTTAGAGCTATGATAGAAGGATGGGGAGGAAGCGTTGATTGGGATAACGTGGATAAGGTGATTGCTGCTACTTATACAGATCATAAATTAAAGTTTCTAACTAAAACACAAACAATTACACTTAATGGCGCTCGTGTACTAGAAAAGGCCACCAGTGAACCGTTTAACGTTGATTACAAAATATTGGAAGGGACCACTTATGTCCCTGCAAGGGCAGTATTAATTGAAGGGTTTGGTTTTACTGCCACGTTTAATGCCGACCAGACACTTGTACTTGAGAGAAATGTAGGATTGTTGGGAATGCTTAAAAGCTTATTTAATTAGTTTTTAAAAGTTGTTTTAAGATGTGATTGTGAACACATTCCCACACTATTCACCAAAAGGGTATTCTTAAGCCCAACTACCAGTACTTTTTCGGTTTCGCTTACTTTGTTACTTTATGTTAAATTCTTCATATTCAACCATGCAAAGGCTTTTCCAGTCAAAGCAGTAGGAAGCTTACGGACAATATTTCTGCAAAGCAGAAAACAATTATAGATGGGAGGATATTATGAAGATTTCACGACGGAACTTTCTTAAAGCAGGGGCTGCATCTGGTTCACTTATGGCCTTAACTACTGCTGGTTGTGGCGTTAAACTGGAAAAGGCCGATCCAACCGATGAGGTTTCCAGTTCACAGGAAAAGGTTGAACCAATGAAAGGTGAACTGATTCCCGGGAGCTGTCGCATGTGCGGCGGTGACTGTGGAATCGTGGGCCGGGTAGTTGATGGCCGGTTAGTTAAGATTGAAGGAAACCCCAAGCACTTTAATACACCTGGCGGTGCACTCTGCGTACGTGGTAACAGCGGTACAAAGTTTGTTTATGACCCTGATCGTGTTCTTCACCCGTTAAAGCGCGTCGGCGAGCGTGGTGAGGGCAAGTTTGAAAAAATTTCTTGGGATGAAGCGACAAGCATGATTGTGGAGAAGATGGAGCAGTATAAGAGTACTCCGGAAAAGGTAGCTTGGAGTGGAGTAATTAAATCAGGTGATGCACATCACCACGTTATGAATAAGCTATATGGAACTCCGAGTATGATAGGCCGCGGGCGTTCAATTTGTGACGGTTCTAAAAGAACTGCAGCTCAGTTAACTTTCGGGTGGGAGCAGCACCACATGGGGTACGATTTCCAGAATTCTAAATATATAGTGCTGTGGGGAAGAAGTATTACCAACGGCCCGCATTATGCTGCCACTCCCAAAAGGTTGGTAGAGGCAAAAGAAAAAGGAGCAAAAGTTGTCGTCATTGACCCCAGATATACCCCTGATGCAGCTGTATATGCAGACGAATGGCTGCCGGTTAAGCCGGGTACGGATACGGCATTGGCACTGGCCATGGCTAATGTGATTATCAGCGAGGGTCTTTATGACAAGGATTTTGTCGATAATTGGACGATTGGGTTTGACAAGCTGGTCAAGCATGTTGAACAGTATACTCCTCAGTGGGCTGAAGGAGTTACCGGAATTCCGGTGGAAGCCATTACTAAGATAGCTACAGACATGGCTACCACAAAACCAGCATTTATTGATATTCAAAAAGGGGTAATTTTCCACACTAACGGCCTCCAGGCAATCAGATCAATTTATTTTCTGCTGGGCCTAACCGGAAACATTGATGTTGAGGGTGGTTTAGTTTTCTCCCAGGGAGCTAAGAAGGGAGCCATTTCCAACCCGCCGGCTCCGCCGAAAAGGCCTGGACTTTGGGATAGCGAAAAATATCCCATAGTAAAAGGTGGTATGCTGCACCAGTTTTATAAAAAGATAAATGAAGATAAGGTAAAGGTCTGGTTTTTAAATGAAAACAACCCAATTATGTCTATTCCTGAACCAGATAGATTAAAGCAGGCTATGCAAAGTGAAAAAATTGAACTCATTATCAGTTTGGATACATACATCAGTGAGACGGGTATGTATGCAGACTTGATTTTACCTGATGCTACCTGCTACGAGCGATACCAACTATTAGGCAGTCGTGCCAACTACCCGACTATCACAGTTCGCACACCTTTGGTACAGCCGGTAGGAGAGAGTCGCTATGTGGATGATGTGATGATTGAAATAGGAAAGAAATTGGGGTATGGCCAATACCTACCTGTCAACAGTGCAAAAGAGGCTTTTGATTTGCGTTTGAAGAACTCATCAGTTCCGGAGATTGCCCAGTTGAGCATTGATAAAATAGTAAAAGAACACACTGGCTTTTGGGAAAATCCAAAGAAATTGAATTATAAGAAGTATGCTATTAAGTTGCAAGAAGCGGAATTGGCTGGTACCAGCGTTGAAGATGGTATAGTTAAGGATAGTAAAGGTAATGCCATTGGCGTCATGGTAGGGGAAACGGCATATAAAGGTTTTAACACCCCCTCCAAGAAATTTGAGTTTTATTGTCAAAAATTAGAGGACAAAGGATACGATGGTATTCCTACGTGGAAAGACCCTGAAGGCTATACCATTGATAACGCTACAGAGTATCCGTTGCGTTTAATATCCTACCATCATATACAAACTTCCCAGACACGGTGCAATACTTTCAATAATCCGTACCTAATGGAACTGCGGCCGGAAAACTACTTGGAAATCAGCACACAAACTGCCGCTAAGTTAGGGATAAAAAATGGTGATATGGTGGAAGTGAGTTCCGCTGTGGGTAAGGCTTCTCTGAAAGCTTACGTAACTGAAGGCATCCACCCTGATACAGTTGCTATGCAACATGGTTTTGGTCATTGGTCACCTTATACTAAAGTTGCCCTAAAACGGGGAGCTAACAGCAACCATGTAAGTCGTCTGCAGTTTGACCCTGTAGGTGGGGTAGTAGCCAGTAACGAAACATTGGTCAAAGTTAGGAGGGTTGGCTAATGGCTAGATATGGTATGGTTATTGACCTGACCAAATGTTTTGGTTGCAGTGCATGTACTGTGGCTTGTAAGGTGGAAAATCAAGTTCCTATGGAACAATATCGTACCAAGGTGGAAAAGATTGGACCAGAAGGCAAATATCCCAACTTGAAGATGCACTTCTTCCCTGTCCAGTGTAACCACTGTGAAGAACCACCATGTGTGGAAGCCTGTCCCAAGTCCGGAAAAGCTACCTACTTAAACGAAAAGGGTTTTGTGAGAATTGATGAAAAGGAGTGTATTGGTTGCGGGATGTGTCTTAAAGCCTGTCTATATGGCGCGCGGTTCATAAATACCGAGACCAAGAAAGCAGATAAGTGCTCTTTTTGCTGGCATCGTGTAGAAAATGGCCTGACAACGGCATGTACCAATACCTGCACTGCTGGGGCAAGAATTTTTGGGGATCTGGATGACCCTAACAGTGATATAGCTAAATTTATCAAAACACATAAAGTTGAAGCCTTCAAGGAACAGTCGGGAACGAAGCCCAAGATATTTTATGTTAAACCCTAAAGATTAACAAGGGGGCTAAATAATGCGTGAATATAATGCTATTCTTGACGTGACCAGTCGGCGTAATATGATATATAGAATTTTGGCAGTATCTTGGTACTATCCAAATATGGAATTGGTGGAAAGTTTGGTAGAAGGGGAATTTGCTGCTGTACTTAATATGTGCCTCGGGTGCATAGAAGATGAAGAAAAAATCGAACAACTTACCGATGAGTATACGCGCGAATTAATCGGCAGGTCTAACATTAGAACTTTAAGAAGGATGCTAACACAAGATTACACCATGCTTTTCTTGGCCCCAACGCCTGAGAATAGTGTCATATCACTATATGAATCTGTTTATACTTGTCGGGAGCATTTGTTAATGCAGGAGGCGGCAGTTCAGACAAAACGATTTTATGAACAGGCAGGATTTCAGCTGAAGGATTCTTTTAAAGACATGCCTGACCATATAGGTGTTGAATTAGAGTTTATGCACTGGCTGACTGATATGGAATACACTGCCTTGAAACAAGGTAACACGAGTGAAGGACAACGATACCTTATGGCCCAGAAACAATTCTTCCAACAGCATTTAAGTCACTGGGTTCAGGATTTCTGCCATCAGGTAGCAGAGCGGGCTGAGAGCTATTTCTATAGAGAAATGGCAGCGTTGACTGACAAGGTAATGAAACAGGAACCAGGAGGAGAACTTAATGTTACGTTCAACTTTGCTCAGGCGACTGCTGGAAGAGCCTAAGATCCATAAGATACCTGAGAAGTGCTTGCATTTTCAACATAAAAAAGCTGCTTGCGATAAATGCAAAGACGTCTGTCCCGTGGCAGCGGTGTCGTGTACGCCGGAGTACAAGATTAACTTGGATCTTTGTGTGGGGTGCGGTCTTTGTGCGGCTGTTTGCCCCACACAAAGTCTTTATCTTAAGCAGCCATCGTATAGAGAAATATTGTCGGCTAGCAGTAAACTTAAGAATGTAATTCTTACCTGTGGGTCAAGGGCAACCGGTGAAGGTAATATCGTAGTTCCCTGTTTGGGATATTTACGGGGTCCGGTGTTAGCTGCCGCTGTATTGCACAGTGAACGCCTGACTATATGTATTGATGGATGCAGTGAGTGTGGGTATGGTAAAGGCTATATCCTGTTTCTCGATCACATTTCTCAAGCAGTCTCTTTACTCAGTTTGTCCAACAATCAATACAAACTTAGAATTACTGGAAACAATACTGGAAACAATACTGGAAACAATGATATATTAAGAGCCGACAAGGGTAACATCAACCTGACGCGAAGAGACTTCTTGACTTTTTTAAAATGGAAGTCCGCAAAAACTTTGGAGCCCTTGGTATCTGGCGGGGCCTGGGTAGATTCAGAAGAAGACTTGCCATTAAGTCGTAAATTACTTTTAGACATACTGTCACTTTCAAGTGAGAATCAGAGCAAAAGCCTAACAAATGTCTCTCCAATTTGGAAACGTGAGGTAGGGGATAGTTGTAACGCTTGCGGGCATTGTGCCGATTTTTGTCCTTCGGGTGCACTGAGGAAGAAAGTAGAAGGTAAAACCTTTCGGTTAATATACAAACCGCATCTATGTTTAGACTGTTATTTATGTTTAAATATCTGTCCAAGTAAGGAGATTGCAAAGGGACAAAGAGTTACGTTTCAAGACTTGCTGAAAATCGAAGGGGAAATACTAACCGAGTTACAATTTAGAAAATGTACTCAATGTGGAAATGCATACTATTCAACCAAAGATGGATTTGGTATGTGTGATGAGTGTACCAAAAAAGATGATTTGAGCATGGAAATATATTCCTTTTTTCATTAATTTGTTTTGTTTGGATTGCGGCTATCTATGCTAATAAGGGGGTCAAACATGAAATTATCCCAATTGGAATTATTCTGTTTGGTAGTTGAGAAGGAGAGCTTGTCAGAAGTTGCGCGGTTATTATACTTAACTCAACCTGCGGTTTCTTTCCAAATACAGTCTTTGGAAAATAATCTAGGGATTACGTTATTGTTACGGTCTACGCAAGGAGTATGTTTGACGGCTCAAGGAGCACTTTTCTACCGTTATGCCAAAGAGATTGTTAAATTAAATAAACAGATGCAATTGGTATTAGAACAGCAAGCCTATGATAAAGAAAATATAGTGATAGGGGTTGAAAGTAACGCTGGCAATTATACGATTCCTAGATTACTTGGTTGTTTTAAAAAACAAAATCCCAATTTACGAATTTCGTACCAGTTGGGTAATTCTAAAACTGTAAGGGAGTGGTTACAGAAGGATTTAGTAGACCTTTGTATTGTAGGTAATGTTATCTCCGAGGAGGATCGGTACATAAGCAATCCTTTTTTAGAAGACGAACTTGTTTTGGTGGTTGGCATAACCCATCCATTAAGTCAGAAGAACCAATTTGATCTGGATGACCTTACTACTACTCCGTTGGTTTTACGCGAAAAGGGCTCAGGTACCAGACAACTAATTGAGGAGAGACTGCTAAGCAGGGGTGTTGGTCTTCGGGATTTGGAAGTAGCAATGGAAGTACCAGATAATGAAGCAATCAAAGAAATCTTGCAGTCCGGAATGGGAGCAGCATTCCTTTCTAAATGGGCTATTAAGAAAGAACTGGAACTAGGCTTGTTGCACGAGATTCCTTTTGTAGATTCTCTATTTCAGTATCAAATATTCATGGTGATGAGGAAAGAAAGAAAGGATATAGCCACTATCAGTGGGTTAATGGAATTTTTGAAGAAAAGGAAAGTTAGCAAATATAATTTGACCTGTACTGGCTAGATAGTAAGGGCCTGATGTAAATTCACTGAATTACCTGATAGAAATATATTGCACGTAATGAGATCATTAGTTAGTATTTTGGCCTCATAAAATTAAGTTGTTGTTCTTCATCACATTGGGTGATAACTTTTGTCGCAATTCCTTCGATT
>JADQBR010000084.1 GCA_016278515.1 Bacillota bacterium | reverse complement strand
TTAGCTGTGAGTCATTTTTTATCTGTGTTTGGGCACTTAATTATACAACTTATCGCTATGTTTAATTTTAGTAACACTTACCCTTCAGTAGTTTATGCAGCAGATAATGACGATAACCCCTCAACGCAATCTGCAGAAGATGCTTCTAATAAGATTATAAGAAATGAAACTATAGATAATACTGCTAGTTTGCTTTTAAAGGATGAAAAAGCTAGTAAGTTTAATTTTAAAAAGTTTGATGCTGAAAAAATAGTGAAACAAGGAAGAGATTTAGGAAATGAACTTTGGATGATACTCCAAGCCTATTCCTGGCCATTATTTGTAATAAGTATCGGATTAGGACTAGGTTTTTTGTTTTTAGGTGCACTATTTGGGTCCCGTTGGTTTAAAAAGACCGGGGGCTTTCTTTTATTGCTTGCTGTCGGGAAAGTTATACTGACCAATTATGCACCGGAGCTCACTAGCAGTATTTTGTCCTTCATTGAAGGGACATTAAAATAATTGATAGGTAAAGGAGGGTAAGTGTGTATGTTCATTGTATAACTCAGAACTCAAAAGTAGTTACTGCAATCAAGAATTTACCCGGTATTGAAAAGGTAAGTCATGATAACACGTTTAACACAGCTGTGCATTGGGCGGCAAAAGACTTAGAAAAGGTCCCTGATGTTATTTTTTGTGAAGAATATGCAGTAAATAGTACATTAGATAAAGACACGGGCAAACTTAATCGAGATAAAATAATATTAGAAGCACTAAGGGATATACGGTTTAGCCTGTCAAGCCCAATAATTATTATCCTATTACACGATACAAAGAAGAATAACCAGGATTTCTTGAGTGCTTTAGTCTCTTTAGCGATTTATGACTTTTACTTTTTCAATGAGAGTTATAAATTGGAAGACTTAGAGAAGATGCTGTTTTCAAAACCTAGGCAGCTAAGAGACGCTGCAGAGTATGTAAAAAGCATTGCCTCGTTTAACAATATCATCGGTGAGGAAGAAACAAACTCTAATGCTTCTATGCCTAGTGGTGAAAAGAATGAAAAACAAAATAATTTAGGTGATAGAATAGTTCAAATAAGTGAAACCTTAATCCAGCTTTTAAAGAAATATTACAAAAAGAAACAGAGAGCAGAACAACCACCAAACATTCAGCATGGTTGGTACACATATGCTCCAGAAGATAACCAACAACCTAACGATATTGATAAGACTGGGGACCAAGATAGTCAAGGTAATATAGTGCAAATTAAAAAAGAAATCAAAAAAGTAAAGAGCCTTCAAAGACATAAAAGCAATAAGGTTAAAGTAATTGCAATAGGTTCATTATCTGTCTCATCTGGGGTTTCTTCACTTACTGCTATATTGGCACATAACTTGTCCAAGCAAGGTTCAGTAGCAGCTGTCGATTGTGATTTAATAAGTAAAGGACTAGGGGTTAGGTTTGGAACGGAATTACCTCGATTAGAGGCAAATGATTGGAGAAGCAAAGAATCATTGTTAAACATTACTCCTAGAATTAAATTGTATCCCTTAGATCCTTCAAGTGAAGACAAAACCAGCAGTGAAAGATTTAGAAAAGTAATAAATGAAGCCGCTTTTGCGAATGATTGGGTAATGTTGGATATAGGGAAACATATGGATAACTGGCTTTTTCAAGAGGCATTAAAGGTCACTGATGTTGTTTTTTGGGTTATCAAAGATGATAATTTAATGCTGTACCAATTAAGAGATAAATGGAAAGACAGACCTAAACTTGAATGTCGTGAAACAATAGTATTATTCGGGGATGGTAATGTCTTAGATATAGAAAGTATATTTATTTTGCCAACTTTGCAGATAAAAAGTGGTAAGGATAAGAAAGGTATCTATAGGGTTATGAAAATGCTAAACTCAATGCCTGCAGAAAAAGGTATTAAAGTAACAACAGTGGGTTTTAATGGCGCAACTCCCTATATACCCGGCATCCTTTTTGATAATTTTTTATACGTAGAGGAAGCAAAGCAATGGTTAGAATACAACAACCCAGAAATAGTTATCATATCAAAAGCCTTAGATAAAGGGGCTCTGATAGAATATGATCTTCAGAAAAGAAACATTCCAGTATATTGGTTAGCAGATATCAGTAACCCGGAAGAATTGATGTCTTCGGTGAATCTCCAAGAAGGTATAGCAAGTGGTAATGGCAAAGCAAAGGATTAAAATAAATAGTTCTTCCTATTCCCCTTGGTTTGAATGTAAGGGGTTTCATAGAAAAGCAGTAGCTACTTTCATTGAGTAACCTGCTGCTTTTTCCTTGCACTAAAGGCTTTCATAATAATAGCTGACCTATTTCTAATTTTTCCGATAAAGGTATTGTCTCAACTATTGAAAGCAAACAAAAGAAACAATTTAACTAGAGCAGTCGTCAATGATTACGAGGGGGTGTTGCAGTGAAGGTTACTAAAAAAACAAAGAAAATATATTTGATTATAGTCTTCACCTTGGCTGTTCTATGGGTTTCAACGTTGGGAACTGATTACTGGATAACAATATCTGAATTGGAGAAGCCAATTTTTGCACAGTTAGTAAATGGAGCAGATGATGGAGGTTCAGGGACATATAAGGGCATTGGATATTCTGTAGAAATAGAAGGCAACTTTATGCCAGAAGAAGAGTTTCCAGGAGTAAGGCAAGTTCAGTTTAATATATTTGGCAAGCTAGTAACAGCAGTTATAGTTGACTAACTGGTTAGTAACATTTCTCAGAGACTCAACCAAAATCTAATTGAGTTTCTTTGTGATTCAATATACGATTGTTCTGTTATTTTTTCAAATGTTAAATAAGAACAGCATAAAGTCAGAGCCAGTGCAACTACCGTGGTATTCGGTTCCGACACTGGCTTGCTTAATGGAATAGTAAAAGGATTTAACGACAATAGGGAAAAGGAATCCCCTGCCATTTGGAGAAACAATTAGTTGGAATTAATGGAAGATGATACGATAAATAGTTTGAAAAATTGGGAGTGGGATAGATGGATAAGACGATGAAAAAATGCAGAGAATTTTTTTCTTTATATGAGATTAAAAGAACCTGCAATGGTTGTAACTCATTATGTTGCAATGCAGGGGTGATATTAAGCAAAAATGAAAAAGAGACAATAGAAGGCATTTTAGAAGCAAATAGAAGCTGTTTTACAAAAGAGCAATTGGAAGGAATTGAGAAAACTATCAAAGGATACAAAACAAATACAAGGACATCAGATAATCTATTTGGAAGAACCTGTATTTTTAACGAAAATAATCGGTGTAAGTTAGAATTGTTTGCTAGAGAGAACAATCTTGATCCTTGGCAGTATAAACCTAGTGTGTGTTGGCTGTTTCCATTATATATTAAGGATAACGACAAAATAATGCCAAGTATAGAAGATGAGGATACAATGAATTATTTGTCTTTATTGGCCTGTGGAAGCTCCACATTCAAAGAAAAAATTAAAATATATCATAACAAGAATTTTTAGTTTTGGTGTTCTCTAATATTTGCTTGGTAGGAGGAAAATGGGATATGTTATTTCACAGGCCCTTGGTCAAGGGGGACCTTCACACAATTTCTACTCTCCCAAGAACCCCGGACGAATTGCTGTATTTTAACCCCAGGTTTAGTCACCCACTAGGCTTGAACCGACTGTCTTCTTAGTTTCTACAAATCAAGAAATTATTGCATATGCTAACCTGTATAATTTAGACAATAGAGCTGCTACTTGTTGTTGGGAAATGTGATCGTAGCAGTTAATTTATAGAAGCACGGGAGTGGCTAGTTTTTTGTTAGATACAATGATCAAAAAAGCGTCAGTTAAGTATGGTGTTAAGAAATTAGTATTATGTCATAAACATGGTTTTAAGCCAATTGGATTGAAAATATCAGAAAATAGCGGGTAGGAAACTCATTCTTATTCTAATGGAAAAAGTGTTATCAGCTTAATCCAAATTTGCCTTACTAAAGTAGGAGGTGAGCCTTATAAAAGATAAGTGCAAAATCATTTCAATTTTACTTTTTTGTCTTTCAGTTCTATTGACAATTATAATGGCGGCTTATTTAGTGGATGACTATCAATATTACTTACAACACCCTGAATTTTCAGCACCATTTTCTGTGTATTTAATAATTAGAGGCTCCACCTACGGCATAGCAGCCATTTTTGGGTTTATGTTGTCTATCATTTTTAAAAATAAGAGTGACAAAACCTAAAGCCATAAGCTGGAATGATATATCCCCTTAAGGTAGACAGGGCAAATAATAAACTCTCCTACCCAAAAGGGGAGCACTCAACGGGACATATTTTTTGCCTCCAGGTCGAAAAGCTTCGGGTCTTGGCGCTACAATGCTTTACGGGGCACTGTTGGGTGGGTAGCAAGAACGGCATGAAACAAGCCAGGGTAGTTACTGTTACTGCAGGCAATCGGTTCTTCGCTGGCTTTTATTAATGGAGTTGTAAATGGATGGAACGACATAAGAAAAGGGAAATATTTGAAGGTTATTGGTTGGCACAAAACGAATAGTATGCATACGCAGGAGGTTAGTACATGAGAAAATGGTTAATAGTTGTAAATATAATTGTTGTTCTTATTATAGGTATTACAGGTTTAGTAATGGCTAATAAGGTTTCCAACAGAGAGCTTCTCTCGGATTATAATAAACTCAATGAAGAGTATCAACAGTTGAAAGATGACTATGAAAACCTTGTCGACGCTCAAAAAGCTCTTTCAGACAAAGCAAGTGAAAAAAGTCAGAAAGACTATTCATTCATAAAACGTTATCACGGGAGGAAATATCCTCCAGCAAGTGGCTTGCGACGCTACATAGGAGAAGAACCCTTAAGGATCTATCCAAGTTCTAAAGCCCCTTATGTATATGGGGATTATAAACCAGAAGTTGTTGAAATGATTAATGAAGTTGAAATGATGAGTGAAGTCAAGGGAAACCAAGAAACTTGGTGTCTTGTTATCGACAGTATGGGTGTCAGCGGATATGCACATCGTTCAGACCTTAAAAGAATTGATGAAGAAGCAGCCAATTCTAATGGTTATGGGACTGCTATTGAAACATTAGGTGGATTTAAAGTAGGTGATCGGATAGAAACTCTCATTGGCATGCTTGATCAGGATTATTACCTTATTTATGAAAACAGCAGAATTTATGTGTTCCTAGATGATAAAAATGAGGAAATAATGGATCCCAAGGATAGACCGTTTTCAGACACACATTCTTTAGATGCTTTTGTTGGAGATACTAAACATATCAGCCGTATAAGAACAGATTCATCTAAGTTCCCTTTAAAGGACGGGTATAAGGTTGGCGACAATGCAATGGAGGTAGTGGATTTTTATGCATCTAAATACGACTATATAGATAATCCAGATTTGTACTATAGGTATTCGGAATATACATTTATTCTAGAAGATGGTCACATGCTAGAATTTAGGATTAATTCAGAAGAACTAAATCAAAGTAGCGTTATTACTTCTATTTCTATAGATTAATAGTTGCCTAGTGTAAAGAACACGGGAAATCTTCCTTGCCTTAAAGAGACATATTTACGTCGATTAATTTGATAAGAACAGCATAAATCAAAGACCAGAGCAGTTGCCGTAGTAATCGGTTTGCACTGGTCTTATTAACGGAACAGTAACAGGAAAGTATGACACAAGTAAACACCCATAATGTGTTAGGTGGTGAAAAGGAAAAACTTTTATATGCGAGACCCCCTTTTAACTAAATGACTGGTTTTAATGAATAACCCAGCAGCAAAACTCCACCAACCTAAAAAGGTAAGAAAACTAACATAAGGGTAAAGCCATGGGCGAAAATCAAATAAGCCAACATTTTGGACCAAGTATCCAAATCCAACACTGGCAAAGGCAAAAGTTATTGTATAAAAGTATAAGAATAATCGGCGATGTGGCAGGAAACGAAGAAATAGCATAACCGTAAAGAGCCAGCTTAAAGGAGAAAGCATGTTTTGCCCCAAGGCGTTAAATTCCCATGTTTTTAAACCACATAATATTTAACAGGTTCTGCAATATTCCTACTATCACCACATCGCCTAGCCCCCTGATAATAAGTCCGTAGATAAAGTATGTTTTGTAATCTTTCTTTGGAATGTAGATAAGTGATAGGATGAACACCATAAATAAAAATGTGGGTATGTGGGGTAAACAAAGTCCCTTAACATTTAGGATTGATCCTCCTTACAAATCCATTATTTTAAGTAGGCATAGCCACGCAGACCCTACACAATAGTATTCGGTATAGTAATTAGTAATATTCATAGCAATTCCTCACACTCCAATGGAGCTGCAAATAAGTAATGTCGTTCCATTTGATAAGAGCAGCGTAAAAAAGCCAGCGCAATTATCGCAATTAATCAGTTCTGCTGCTGGCTTTACTTACTGGAATAGTAACAGGAGAATGCGACAAATTGCATAAACATTGTTATTACTTAATAATCTATTAAGTAAAGATTTTAAAGGAGCTGCGCTAAGTGAAGAAGCTAGTTGCTCTATTTCTAATAGTATTTATCGTAGCATCAGCAATCTTTCTAATAGACCAAGCTCACAATAAAAATATGACCAAACAGGTTGCTGACATATATCAACCACCAGAAAAGTCACGGGAAGAATTATACCAGGACAATTATATTTCGCTCCTCATGCCTTACATACAAAAGGAAGTCGCTAGTTATTACTCTAAAATTCTGAAAAGTACACCCCACGTTGCCCCGTACGATGTTAATGTTCTAGATGTTAAAAGACCGAACGGTTATCGTTCATTTGTTTTCGAACTAAAACTCAAGGTAATTCCTTATGTAGGACCACATATTGGGGTAGGCGTCGATTATATTACTATGAAAATTGCTAGTAGAAAAATCACTATAGAGAGTTTTGAACACATCAAGAGTTACAATCTGCCTCCCCACTATCAACATTTATTAATAAATAATCGCAAGGAACAGTAAGGGCAAATAAGCTATTAAACTTGCTGTCATACCATTTGATAGTTACGACTCCGTTATGACATAAGAAAGTTCACATAGAAATAAATGGTAGATATTTGAAGGCTATTTGGACTATTTTTAAGAATAGTATTGGAAAGGGGGATGCTTATGAATTATAAAAGCTTTCTTAATAAAATGAAAGAACTAGGTAGGCAGGTGATAAACTGGATAAAACATC